>DCVY01000193.1:0-1710 GCA_002327945.1 Acidovorax delafieldii
GCGGGCGAGGGGCTGGAATCGGGCAAGCACTCGGCGTCGCTGCAAAAGGGCAGCGCGGGTGTGCTGCACGGCAACCGCACCCTCATCCTGCAGGATGCCAATGGCCAGATCACCGAAACCCACAGCATCAGCGCNNGGCGCGCCGAGTACGTGGGCATCACTGACCAGGAGGCGCTCGCGGCCTTCCACTACCTGTGCCGCACCGAAGGCATCATCCCGGCGCTCGAATCGAGCCACGCCGTGGCCTACGCCATGAAGCTGGCCAAAACCATGCGCCCTGACCAGTCGATTCTGGTCAACCTGTCAGGGCGCGGAGACAAGGACATCGGCACCGTGGCCGACCTCAGTGGTGCCGATTTTTACTGCCGCCCCAGCTGCCAGGGGCAGTCCGTCAAGGGCGGCGAGCAAACCGTCAAGGTGGTCAAATGAGCCGCATCGCATCGACCTTTTCCGCACTCCAGGCCCAGGGCCGCAAGGCGCTGATCCCCTACGTCACGGCCGGTTTCCCGTTTGCCGACATCACGCCCGCCCTCATGCACGGCATGGTGGAAGCTGGTGCCGACGTCATTGAGCTGGGTGTACCGTTCTCCGACCCCATGGCCGATGGCCCCGTCATCCAGAAGGCGGGCGAAAAGGCCCTGGGCCTGGGTATCGGCATGGTGCAGGTGCTCGACCATGTACGCGAATTCCGCAAGCGCAACAACACCACGCCCGTGGTGCTGATGGGCTATGCCAACCCTGTGGAGCGCTATGACCAGATCCACAGCCAGGGCGCCACAGACAGTGCCTTCGTGCGCGATGCCGCAGCCGCCGGCGTTGATGGCGTGCTCATCGTGGACTACCCGCCCGAAGAATGCGAAGCCTTCGCCGCCAGCCTGCGCGCGCATGGCATGGACCTGATCTTCCTGCTGGCCCCCACCAGCACCGACGAACGCATGGCCCAAGTGGCCCGCGTGGCCAGCGGCTATGTGTATTACGTGTCACTCAAGGGCGTCACAGGTTCTGGTGCACTCGACACCGCAGCGGTAGAGCAGATGCTGCCCCGCATCCGCCAGCATGTGCACATTCCCGTGGGCGTGGGCTTCGGCATCCGCGATGCGGCCACCGCGCAGGCGATTGGCAAGGTGGCCGACGCCGTGGTGATCGGCAGCCGCATCATCCAGCTGATTGAAGACCAGGAGCACGCCAAGGTGGTACCGATCACGATTGACTTTTTGCGCGGCATCCGCAAAGCGCTCGACGCATAATATGAGGCCAACTTCCTGAGCGGCTCCGCCGCTTCCCCCTTCTCTCGCGCTGCACGCAGTAAGGGGGACGCCGCCAACGCGGCGGGGCGGCCCTTGCGCGGCGGCCCTCGCTTGGGCCGCGCCAGTTTCATGGGCTGCGCTGCAGCTCGGCAAATTCATACGAAGGAACACACATGTCCTGGCTCGAAAAACTTCTGCCCTCCAAAATCCAGCAAACCGACCCCACCGAGCGCCGCCAGGTGCCAGAAGGTCTGTGGATCAAGTGCCCGAGCTGCGAAACGGTGCTCTACAAGGCCGACCTGGAGCAAAACCAGAACGTCTGCCCCCACTGCAGCCACCACCACCGCATTGGCGCACGCGCCCGGCTGGACGCTTTCCTCGACCCGGAAGGCCGCTACGAGATCGGCCAGGAAGTGCTGCCCGTCGATGCGCTGAAGTTCAAGGACAGCCGCAAGTACCCCGA
>DCVY01000193.1:1787-4331 GCA_002327945.1 Acidovorax delafieldii
CTCATGCAGATGGCCAAGACCAACGCCGCCCTCACCCACCTGGCCAAGAAGGGCCTGCCCTATATCAGCGTGCTGACCGACCCGACCATGGGCGGTGTGAGCGCCGGTTTTGCGTTTGTGGGCGACATCGTGATTGCCGAGCCCAAGGCCCTGATCGGCTTTGCCGGCCCACGCGTGATCGAATCCACCGTGCGCGTCACGCTGCCCGAGGGCTTTCAGCGCGCCGAATTCCTGCAGACCAAGGGTGCCGTGGACTTCATCTGCGACCGGCGCGAGCTGCGCAACACCGTGGCCAGCAGCCTGGCCATGCTGCAACGCCTGCCTGCCGACGCCGTCATGTAAGGCCGCGCGACGGCGGTTTGCGGAGAAGTTATCGAATCAATCGCGTGTAGCGCTGATGGAATTAGCGCTACACGCTATTTTTAGACATCAAACCAAACGGCCATCACCCCTGCAACACCCCCGCCTGCAGGTGCCCCAGGACAATAATCGCAACCTGCAGTAGCACCAGCACGGCCAGCGGCGACAAATCCACCCCGCCGACCAGCGGAATGATGCGCTGAAACGGCCGCAGCACCGGCGCACACAGACGCGCCACCACATCGGCAAGCGGTGAGCGGGCCTGCATCCACGACATGACCGCATGGACAATCAGCAAGCCGATGAGCCCCGAAATGGCCACCCGCACCAGTCCAAACAGTGCCAGCCAGGGCAGCCAGGCCCAGGCGCCCCCCGCACCCAGAATCAGCCACAACAAAAAATACTGGACCAGTTGCAGCAGTGCGGCCGCGACCAGGCTGGAGAGATCCCAGCGCCCCACCGGCGCAATCACGCGCCGCAGCGGCATCACCAGCCAGTCGGTCAGGGCAAACACCAGCCCGCCGATCGGATTGGAGAACGGCACCCGCTGCCACTGCATATACACACGCAGCAGACAGGCCCCGGTCAGCAGGCCACCAATGACATCAAGCAAGAAAGAGGCGATCTGGTAGAGCATGGATGAGACAAATTGGAGTGGGTCGCGTGCGCAAGCAGACTGTGCCATGGGATGATAGCGACCGCAAACCATCGCCCATGACACAACCCCTCACCCTGTCATCCCTTCCGCTGTTTCCGCTCAATTCCGTGCTGTTTCCTGGCGGAGTGCTGGCGCTGCGCGTATTCGAGGTGCGCTACCTGGACATGGTGCGCAAATGCCACCATGCCGGTGCCCCCTTTGGTGTGGTGGCGCTCACGCAGGGCGACGAGGTGCGACACGCCGGTGCGCCCGACGAGCGATTCCACGACATCGGGACCCTGGCCGTGATCGAAAAAATCGACAACCCGCAGCCCGGGCTGATCACCCTGCTGTGCCGCGGCAGCCAGCGTTTTCGCGTCACCCAGCGCAGCCATCTGCCCCATGGCCTGTGGGTTGCCAATGTGGAGCAACTGGCCGCCGACCTGCCCGTGCCGATTCCCGAGGATCTTCTGACCACCGCAACCACCCTCGCCCAGGTGCTGGCATCGCTGCGCGAGCATTACAACGACGCCGCCACGGCCATCTCTCCCACCCCCACGCAACTGGCCGACTGCGGCTGGGTTGCCAACCGCTGGTGCGAACTGCTGCCCATCCCCCTGGAACTCAAGCAGCAGCTGATGGATCTCGACAACCCTCTGGTCCGACTGGAACTGGTGGGGGATGTGCTGGAACGCACCGGAATTGCGCCGCCATAGACGAATGTCCGAAGACCGGTATTTATTGCGCCATGTGCTGGAATGGCCGCGCTCTGCCAAACGGCTGTTTGTTGTGGCCATGGATGTCTGCATGGGCATTCTGGCCATGTGGCTGGCTTTCAGCCTGCGGCTCGAAACCCTGCATTGGCCCGAAGGCCTGCAATGGCCGGTTTATGCCATGGCGCCCGTGCTGGCCTTTCCCATTCTGGTCAACCAGGGGCTTTACCGCGCCATCTTTCGCTACACAGGCATCACGGCGCTGATCACAACCGGCAAGGCGGTGGCAATTTATGGCGCCGTTCTCTTTGCCATCCTGCTCAGCGTGAAGTGGGAGGGCGTCCCCCGAAGCGTGGGCATTCTGCAACCGCTGATCTTTTTGCTGATGGTCGGCACCAGCCGTGCCATGGGTTGGCATTGGCTCAAGGGGCGCCCAGGCACAACACCCAGCCGGTTGCTGATTTACGGCGCAGGAAGCGCTGGCGCGCAGACAGCAGCCGGCCTTGGGGGTGCACACCAGTACCAGTTGCAGGGTTTTGTCGATGACGACGCTGCCAAGGCCGGGCGCAGCATCAACGGCACCCGCGTCTATTCACCACAAGACCTGCCCCACATCATTGATCGCCTTGGTGTCACCGATGTCTTGCTGGCGCTGCCCAGCGCCACACGCCAGCGCCGTCGCCAGATCATTGAAAGCCTGCGCGAATTGCCCGTGCGCATTCGCACCCTGCCCGGGCTGACCGACCTGGCCAGCGGGCGGGTCACCATCACCGACTTTCAGGACCTGGACATTGAAGACCTGCTCGGCCGCGAACCTGTGGCGGCCAACCCCGA
>DCVY01000021.1:0-3037 GCA_002327945.1 Acidovorax delafieldii
CGTATAGAGCGGCAAAAAGAGTCCTTGGGGTTGCGTCCGCGCAAGCCGCGCTGACGGTGCAGGCCTTGCCGGTGCATGCGGCGCTGCGAGGGTGGGGTGCTGGGTGATAATCCGAGCGCTTTATCAACCCCTGCTGCGAAGAGACTCCATGCCCGCATACCGCTCCAAAACCTCCACGTCCGGCCGCAACATGGCGGGGGCGCGTGCCTTGTGGCGCGCCACCGGCATGCAGGACGGCGACTTCGACAAGCCCATCATCGCCATTGCCAATTCGTTCACCCAGTTCGTGCCGGGCCATGTGCACCTCAAAGACTTGGGGCAACTGGTGGCGCGCGAGATCGAGGCTGCGGGCGGCGTGGCCAAGGAGTTCAACACCATCGCCGTCGATGACGGCATCGCCATGGGGCACGACGGCATGCTGTATTCGCTGCCCAGTCGCGACCTGATCGCCGATTCGGTCGAATACATGGTGAACGCGCACTGTGCCGACGCGCTGGTGTGCATCTCGAACTGCGATAAGATCACCCCCGGCATGCTCATGGCCGCGATGCGCCTGAACATTCCGGTGGTGTTCGTCTCGGGCGGCCCCATGGAGGCAGGCAAGACGCGCCTGGGCGTGCACAAGATCGACCTGATCGATGCCATGGTCATGGCCGCCGACAGCAAGGTGTCGGATGCCGATGTGGCCGAGGTCGAGCGCTCCGCCTGCCCGACCTGCGGCTCGTGCTCGGGCATGTTCACGGCCAACTCCATGAACTGCCTGACCGAGGCGCTGGGCCTGGCGCTGCCCGGCAACGGCACGCTCGTGGCCACGCACGCCGACCGCGAGCAGCTCTTCAAGCGCTGCGGCCGCCTGATCGTGGAGCTCGCGCGGCGCTATTACGAGCAAGGCGACGCCTCGGTGCTGCCGCGCGCTGTGGGCTTGAAGGCGTTCGAGAACGCGATGGCGCTGGACATCGCAATGGGCGGCTCGACCAACACCATCCTGCACCTGCTCGCGATTGCCCAGGAGGCGCAGATTCCTTTCACCATGCGAGACATAGACCGTCTCTCGCGCGTGGTGCCGCAACTGTGCAAGGTCGCGCCCAACACGCCCAAGTACCACGTCGAGGACGTGCACCGCGCGGGCGGCATCATGGCCATCCTCGGCGAGCTTGACCGTGCGGGCAAGTTGCACACCGACGTGCCCACCATCCACACCAAGACCTTGGGGGAAGCCCTGGAGCAATGGGACATCATGCGCAACCCCTCGGACGAGGTGCGGCATTTTTTCAAGGCTGGCCCCGCAGGCATTCCCACGCAGGTGGCCTTCAGCCAGAACACGCGCTGGCCAAGTCTTGATGCCGACCGCGCTGAAGGCTGCATCCGCTCCGTGGGCCATGCGTTTTCGCAGGAGGGCGGCTTGGCCGTGCTCGTAGGCAACATCGCGCAGGACGGTTGCGTGGTCAAAACGGCCGGGGTCGATGATGCGCTGTTCGTGTTCGAAGGCCCGGCGCATGTCACCGAATCGCAGGACGAAGCTGTGGCGCATATTCTCGAAGGCCAGGTGCAGGCCGGCGACGTGGTCATCGTGCGCTACGANNGGCCCCAAGGGCGGCCCCGGCATGCAGGAGATGCTCTACCCGACCTCCTACATCAAGTCCAAGGGCTTGGGCAAGGCCTGTGCACTGCTCACCGATGGGCGCTTTTCGGGCGGTACTTCGGGCTTGTCGATTGGCCATGTTTCGCCCGAGGCGGCTGCCGGCGGCGCCATCGGCTTGGTGCAAAACGGCGACCGCATCCGCATCGACATCCCGAACCGTCGCATCGACGTGCTGGTGTCCGACGAGGAGCTTGCACGGCGCCGCGCCGAGCAGGACGCCAAAGGCTGGAAGCCCGCACAGCCGCGCAAGCGCCAGGTGTCGGCGGCCCTCAAGGCCTATGCCAAGCTGGTCATGTCCGCCGACAAGGGCGCGGTGCGCGATCTTTCGCTGCTCGATTGAGCACAGCCCAGCATCTTCTTCCTACGCGATTCCGCCACAGTGACTAGCGTCCACGCATGCTGATTTACCCCCACATCGATCCGATTGCCCTGCAAGTGGGGCCGCTGGCCATCCATTGGTATGGCGTGACCTATCTGGTCGCTTTCGGCCTTTTCCTGCTGCTCGGGCGCCTGCGGCTGCGCCACGAGCAGTTTGCCTCCATCACCGGCCCTGGGGCCTGGACGAGCAAGGACGTGGAGGACATTCTGTTTCTCGGCGTGGTGGGCGTGGTGCTCGGCGGGCGCCTGGGCTACTGCCTGTTTTACAAGCCCGGCTACTACTTTGCGCATCCGCTCGAAATCTTTGCGGTCTGGCAGGGCGGCATGAGTTTTCATGGCGGCTTGCTTGGTGCCATTGCCGCAATGACCTGGTTTGCGCGTTCGCGCCAGCGCCCCTGGCTGCAGGTGGCCGACTTCGTCGCGCCATGCGTGCCCACGGGCCTGGCCGCGGGGCGCGTGGGCAACTTCATCAATGGCGAACTCTGGGGGCGCTTTGCGAGCCCCGAGTTGCCCTGGGCGATGGTGTTTCCGCAAAGCGGCTCCATGTTGCCGCGCCATCCCTCGCAGGTTTACCAGTTTCTGCTCGAAGGGCTGCTGCTGTTCGTGCTGCTGTGGCTGTATGCGCGCCGCCCGCGCCGCGAAGGGGAAGTGGCGGCGGCGTTCCTCGTGGGTTATGGGGTGTTGCGCTTCGTGGCCGAGTATTTCCGCGAGCCCGATGCCTTCCTGGGCCTGCTCTCGCTGGGCCTGAGCATGGGGCAGTGGCTTTGCCTGCCGATGATCGTGGCGGGCGTGGCGCTGTGGCTGTGGGCGCGGCGCCGGCCAATGTCGACGCTACGTGCGCGCCGTACTTGAAGAGGAGGCGATGGCCACCGCGGATGACACCAAGGTTACGGATGCTGCGCCGGGTGAGGCACCGTCGCGGGTGAACCTGCCGCGCTCTACGGGCGAACGTCTGCGTGCGACCTTGCGGCGCGCGGATGAAGCTCTGTCGCCGCGCGCCTTGCGCCGCCTGCTCTC
>DCVY01000021.1:3092-12368 GCA_002327945.1 Acidovorax delafieldii
CAGCTGATGCCACGCAGGCTGCCTTGGCCGAGGTCGAATTGCGCCGCGCGTTCGAATCGCCGCGCGCGCGGCTGCTGCAGCGCTTTGCCGCATTTGCGCAAGGCTTGCGCTTTTTGCTCGACCTGCGTGCCGAACTGCTCGCCCACGTCAAAAAAGATCCGCGCCTGTTGCCGCTCGATGCCGAGCTGGAGCAGCTTTTTTCGACCTGGTTCGACGTGGCGTTTCTCGAGTTGCGCCGCATCACCTGGGATGATCCGGCCTCTTTGCTTGAAAAGCTCATTCAGTACGAGGCCGTGCACGCCATACGCGGTTGGGCCGACTTGAAGCGCAGGCTGGGCGAAGACCGCCGCTGCTATGCGTTTTTCCACCCGCGCCTGCCCGGTGAGCCCTTGATCTTCGTCGAAGTGGCGTTGCTCGACGAGATGGCCGACAGCATCGCGCCGCTGGTCGACGAGTCCGCCCCCGAGGGTGATCCGTCCCGCGCGACGACGGCCATTTTTTATTCGATCAGCAACACGCAGATCGGCTTGCGTGGCGTGGGCTTTGGCGACTCGCTTATCAAACGCGTGGTCGAGACGCTGCGCACGGAGCTGCCCCGCCTGCGCGCGTTCGCCACACTATCCCCGATTCCGGGGTTGCGCGGCTGGCTGAGCAAAAATGTGCCGAACTTGCTCGAGCGACTCGATGCAAAACATCGCGCCGAATTGCAGGCTGCGCTTGGCGAGACGGCGTTGCAGGCCGATACTGTGCTCTCAGTTTGGGAGCGGACGCGCGAGACGGAGGCTAACTCGCCATGGCGGCAGTGGCTGCTTGCTTGTACGGCTTACTATTTGGCGTGCGCATTGCCCGGAGGCAAGCCGGCCGATCCCGTAGCGCGCTTTCACCTCGGCAACGGTGCGCGCGTGGAGCGCATCAACTGGGGCGGCGATCCTTCGGCGAAGGGCTGGAAGCAATCGTATGGTCTGATGGTCAATTACTGGTACGACTTGCAGCGCATAGACCGCCATCGCGCATTGCTCGCGCAAGGCCGTGTGGCCGCCTCCCGCGAAGTGGAGCGCCTGTGGCGCGACTGGATGAAACCTTAATGCAAAGGAGATAAACCGTGAACGATCAAAAATTACAGCGTCGTGGGGTGTTGCGAGGCGCTGCGGCCGTGAGTCTGTCCTGGATGGCGAGTGCAGCCTGGGCAGAGACGGCTTGGCCCGTCAAACCCGTTACTTTGATAGTGCCTTTTCCCGCTGGCGGGGGCACGGACGCATTTGCTCGGCCTTTTTCCGCGCAGTTTGCCAAGGCGACTGGTAAGACTTTGGTTATAGACAATCGCGGCGGGGCTGGCGGTACGCTTGGAGCTGGCGTCGCGGCCAAAGCGCCGGCAGACGGCTATACCTTGTTCATGGGTGGTGTCCACCATGTGATTGCGCCCTCGATCTATCCCAAGCTCGATTACGACATCGAAAAAGACTTCATCCCTCTCGCTTTGCTCGCCAGCGTGCCGCAAGTCGTGGTGGTCAATCCCAAAACCGTGCCTGTGGCCAATTTCAAGCAATTCCTCGACTACGTCAAACGCAATCCGGGCAAGCTCAATTACGGTTCCGCAGGCTTGGGTACCTCGCACCATCTTGCGGGTGAATTGTTCAAGCAGCAGACAGGAACCTTTATTACCCACATTCCCTATCGTGGCGCCGGGCCCGCGCTGCAGGACTTGATGGCAGGCAATGTTGACATGATGTTTGACGGTCTCGGATCTTCGGCTGCACACATCAAGGCGGGGCGGATCAAGGCCCTCATGGTGTCGGGGCACAAGCGCAACCCGGCCTTTCCAGAGGTGCCCTGCGCCAAGGAAGTAGGGCTGCCGGATTACACCGTTTCGACCTGGTATGGCCTGTGGGCCCCCAAGGGCACGCCCTCGAACATCCAGGCGCGCATCATCGAGGTTGTCCATGAGGTGGGCAAGGCCGATGAACTCAAAGCTGTCTGGGCCGGCAACGGCGCTGAATACGGCAGCCTCTCGCAACAGCAATTCGCTGCCATGGTGGGCACGGAAGTCAAACGTTGGGCGGGGGTGGTCAAGGCTTCCGGGGTCAAGATCGAATGAGTTTGCATTTTTTGATACTAAATATGCATCTCATCCTCTTCCGACGGGCGTAATGTGCTCTTTTAATAAGAGCATTTGAATGCCATCGCCTGTGCCCGGAAAGGCGTTTCACTCCAGGTTTTTTGCTTCGCATTGTTATGACATCCCTGTCCGATTCACAAAATCTGTTCAGCGCCTTGCGCGCGGCCTTCCCTGCAGACCTGGCGCAGACTGCCGTCGAGGCGACCGCGCCCGATGGCAGCGCACTGCGCTATAGCTGGCGCGACCTGGACCAGGGCAGCGCGCGCATCGCCAACCTGCTCGCATCCTTAGGTTTGCCGGAGGGCAGCCGCATCGCCGTGCAGGTCGAAAAATCGGTCGAGGCCATGCTGCTGTACCTGGCCACGCTGCGCGCGGGCTATGTGTTCTTGCCGCTCAACACCGCCTACCAGCGCGCCGAGATCAGCTACTTCATCGGCAATGCCGAGCCTGCCGTGGTCGTGTGCACGCCCGGGAATTTCGATTGGGTGTCGCAACTCGCCTACGCCGCGGGCACGCAGCATGTGTTCACGCTCGGTGATGATCGCAGTGGCAGCTTGCTCGAGCGCGCTGCGCAACACGATGATGCGCACGTGCCGGCCCGCAAAACGGCCGACGATCTGGCCGCCATTCTCTACACCAGTGGCACCACGGGGCGCAGCAAGGGCGCGATGCTCACGCACGGCAATCTGCTCTCGAACGCGCTGGTGCTCAAAGACTATTGGGGCTGGCGCAGCGACGACGTGCTCATCCACGCACTGCCGATTTTTCACGTGCATGGCTTGTTCGTTGCGATCCATGCGGCGTTGCTCGGCGGCAGCAAGATGATCTGGCTGCCCAAGTTCGACCCAAAAGCCGTGATCGCCGTCATGCCGCGCGCCACGGTGTTCATGGGCGTGCCCACGCTCTACGTGCGCATGCTGGCCGAGCCGGCGTTGAACCACGAGGCCGCGCGCCACATGCGCCTGTTCATCTCGGGCTCGGCGCCCTTGCTGGTCGAGACCTTCCGCGCCTGGCAGGAGCGCACGGGCCACACGATTTTGGAGCGTTACGGCATGAGCGAGACCATCATGCTCACGTCCAACCCCTACAGCGCCGACGCGCGCTACGGCGGGCAGAGCGAGCGCCGCGGTGGCACCGTGGGCTTTCCCTTGCCGGGCGTGGAGCTGCGCGTGGTCGATGATGCCAACTCCCCCATCGCCGAGGGCGAAATCGGCAACATCCAGGTGCGCGGGCCGAACGTGTTCAAAGGCTACTGGCGCATGCCCGAGAAAACCGCCGAGGAATTCACCGCCGATGGCTGGTTCAAGACCGGCGACGTGGGCAAGATTGATGAACGCGGCTACGTGAGCATCGTGGGGCGTAGTAAAGACTTGATCATCAGCGGCGGCTACAACGTCTATCCGGCCGAGGTCGAGGCGGCGATCAACGACATGCCCGGCGTCGCCGAGAGCGCCGTGGTGGGCGTGCCGCACCCGGACTTTGGCGAGGTGGGCGTGGCTGTGGTCGTTGCCAATCCTGGCGCCCGGCTTGACCCCGAGGCGATCCTTGCGCAACTCAAGATGCAGCTTGCGAACTACAAAATCCCCAAACGCTGCGTCATCGTGCCGGAGCTACCGCGCAACACCATGGGCAAGGTGCAAAAAAACCTGCTGCGCGCCGAGCACCAGGATGCGCTCAGCGCGTAAGCGCATGCGCCCTGGTGGTTAAATGCTTCTACATTTGTAGCTTCTCACGCTTGCTACATGGGCACATGAGGCCATTTTTGCCATAAATCTCTTGGTTCCAGGTTCAGCGCAGCACGAGCACCGGAACATGCGAATGTGTCAATACATGCTGGGTCTCGCTGCCCAGCAGCAGGCGCTTCAAGCCCTTGCGCCCGTGCGAGGCCATGACGATCAGATCGCATTTGTGCTTTTTTGCCGCCGACATGATGGCCTCGGCCACCAAGTCCGACTTGACGACGACGGGCTTGACCGTCACGCCAACCGCATCGCCCTTGGCCTTGATTTCTTCGAGCAAGGCCTTGGCCGCGTCGCCCCATTGCTTTTCGATGCGCTTGACGTCGCCGGCATCGACGGGCAAACCGCCTTCGAAATAGCTGACCGGATAACGCGGCACCACCTTCAGCACGATCAGCGTGGCTTTCGAGAGGGCTGCCAGGGAAAGGGCTGCCTCCACGGCTTTTTCCGACAGCGGCGAGCCATCCGTGGCCGCCAGAATGCGTTGGTACATCGTCTCACTCCTCAAAATGACATCAACGACGCCAGCGTAGGCGGTGTCTTGATTTTTGTCTTGATTCATGTCAATGTGCCTATCATGGGATGCATTTAGGCTAGCGACATGTCCACCAGTCTACCCACGGGTGCCGATAAGCTGCCAGATCAGGCGCGACCGCAGGATGCGGGAGCCAGGGTTTTGCTGGACGATCCGCAGGAGTGGTCGGCATTCGGCCGGCCCTGTGGCTTGGCAAGGGGTGAGCAAACCGCGCCCCCGGCCGAGGCCGCGCGCTGGGAGTCTTACGTGGTGCTCGGCGGCATGCACTGCGCCGCCTGCGCCTTGACCATAGAAGACGCCTTGCGCGCCGTGCCGGGGGTGGAACAGGCCGAAGTCAGCGCCGCGACCCAGCGCGCGCGCATCGTCTGGGATGCACGCCGTGTGTTGCCTTCACAGTGGCTGGCGGCCGTGCAAAAAGCCGGCTATACCGCCTTGCCCGCGCTTGATGCCTTCACGCGCGAGCGGCGCTTGCAGGAGAGCCGGCGGGCTTTGTGGCGCTGGGCCGTCGCCGGTTTTTGCATGATGCAGGTCATGATGTACGCATGGCCCGCCTACGTGGCACAACCCGGCGACCTTTCGGCTGAAATGGAGCAACTGCTGCGCTGGGCCTCGTGGGTGTTGTCCTTGCCCGTGATGCTGTTCGCCTGCGGCCCCTTCTTTGCGAGTGCCTGGCGCGACATTCGCTCGCGGCGCGTGAGCATGGACTTGCCCGTGGCGCTTGGTATTGCCATCACTTTCATAGTGAGTACCGCTGGTACTTTCGACCCTGAAGGGCTATTTGGTCATGAAGTCTATTTCGACTCGCTGACCATGTTCGTATTCTTTTTGCTCACTGGACGCTGGCTGGAGCTGCGCTTGCGCGACCGCACCGCGGGCGCGCTCGAGGCGGTGATGAACCGCCTGCCAGACAGCATAGAGCGCCTTGGGCCCGATGGCAGATTTGCGCGCGTCGCCACTCGGCGGCTCGCCGTGGGCGACACCATTCGTGTACTGCCAGGCGAGGCCTTCCCGGCGGATGGAACCATCGTGCGTGGCAGCACGCAGGTCGATGAATCCTTGCTCACGGGCGAATCCACGCCCGTCGTGCGTGCACAAGGGAGCCAGGTGATCACGGGCAGCTACAACCTGCTCGCCCCCGTCGAGGCGCGCGTCGAGCGCACGGGCGAGCAGACGCGCTTTGCCGAGATCGTCGCGCTGATGGAGAGCGCCTCCTTGCAAAAACCCCGCCTTGCGCAATTGGCCGACCGCATTGCGCGGCCTTTTCTGGTCGGCGTGCTGCTGGCTGCTGCGGCGGCTGCGTTGTGGTGGTGGGGCCAGGACCCCGAGCGCGCACTCATGGTGGCCGTGGCGGTCTTGGTGGTGACCTGCCCCTGCGCGCTTTCGCTCGCCACACCCGTCGCCATGTTGACGGCTGCGGGCACGCTTGCGCGCCAAGGCGTCCTGGTGCGCAACCTGCAAGCGCTCGAAGCCCTGGCAGAGGTGGATACCGTGGTTTTCGACAAAACCGGCACCCTCACGCGTGAAGGCATGCAGTTGCGCACCGTGCATGTTGCGCCAGACACAGGCATGGACGCAGCGCAGGTGCTTGCCTTGGCCGCCGCGCTGGCACGCCATTCCTTGCACCCGGTGTCGCGAGCGCTCGCATCCGCAGCACGCCCGGACTTGGTCGAGCGTTGGCGTGTGCGCGATCTGCACGAAGAGGCGGGCCTGGGGCTGCGCGCGACGGTGGAAGATGCGCTCGGCCTCGTCCCGGCCCGCTCTGTGCGGTTGGGCTCGGCACGGCACACCGATGTGGCCTTACAGGCATCGGCCGCGGATGAGGCTGCCTCGCAGGTATTTCTGGCGGAAGATGGTGTGCATGGGCCCGGGCGCGAGCTTGCCCATTTCGACTTGGCGGAAGCCATGCGCCCTGAAGTGCCTGCCGCAGTCGCGTCTTTGCGCCAACTCAGCGTGGCAGCGCAAATTTTGTCAGGGGACAGGCAGGCCGCGGTGCAAAGAGTGGCGGCACAGGCCGGCATCGACCTGGCGCGGGGCGAATGCACACCGCAGGACAAGCTCTTAGCTTTGCAGACGCTGCAGAAACAGGGGCGCCGTGTCGGCATGGTAGGCGACGGCATCAATGACGGGCCTGTGCTCGCGGGGGCCAACGTGTCTTTTGCCTTCGGTTCGGCCGCACCGCTGGCACAGTCGCGTGCCGATTTCGTGGTGCTGAGCGGCAGACTCACCTTGATTCCGCAGGCCGTGACCTTGGCGCGGCAGACCATGCAGGTCGTGCGTCAAAATCTGTGGTGGGCTGCGGCCTACAACGCGCTGGCCGTGCCGCTGGCCATTGCGGGCTGGATGCCGCCGTGGCTTGCGGGCCTGGGCATGGCATCGAGTTCTCTGCTCGTCGTCCTCAACGCGGCAAGGTTGGCGCGCTGGCGCGGTGAGATGCCTGCTTCGTTGCCAGAAGACAACAAAGGGGGCGTGTCTTCGCCTTCTTGCCCTTTGCCGGAGCCTTTCTGATGGACATTCTCTATTTGCTGATCCCGCTGTCGGTTGTGCTGGTGCTGCTGATACTGGCCGGGCTGTGGTGGGCGATCTACAGTGGTCAGTTCGACAGCGTCGAACAGGAGGGTGAGCGTATTCTCAAAGATGGTTGACTTGCATCAACGATGCCGGGCCTTGTCTCATCGAAACTCACATTGCAACAAAAAACGAGGTGTCAGATGGATTCTTCAGTCAAGAAAGATGTTGCGCACTACAACGATACGGTAGTGCGCCAGTTCGCGATCATGGCGGCAGTCTGGGGGGTGGTAGGCATGTTGGTGGGCGTGATCATCGCGGCCCAGTTGACATGGCCTGAGCTCAACTTTGGCATACCATGGCTGAGCTATGGGCGATTGCGTCCGCTCCATACCAACGCGGTGATTTTTGCGTTTGGTGGCTGCGCGCTCTTCGCTTCCAGCTACTACGTCGTGCAGCGCACTTGTCAGACACGCTTGTTCGCCGGGCCGCTGGCTTCGTTCACGTTCTGGGGCTGGCAGTTGGTGATTTTGGCGGCGGCCATCAGTTTGCCGCTGGGCTACACCACCAGCAAAGAGTATGCTGAGTTGGAATGGCCCATAGACATTCTCATCACGCTCGTGTGGGTGGCTTACGCGGTCGTGTTTTTTGGCACGATAGGTATGCGTAAAGTCAAGCATATCTACGTCGCAAACTGGTTTTATGGTGCCTTCATCATTGCCATTGCCCTGTTGCATGTGGTGAACAGCGCTGAAATCCCTGCCGGCTGGATGAAGAGCTACTCGGCCTATGCTGGCGTGCAAGATGCCATGGTGCAATGGTGGTACGGGCACAACGCGGTGGGCTTTTTTCTTACGGCGGGCTTCTTGGGGATGATGTATTACTTCATTCCCAAGCAGGCTGGGCGCCCTGTTTACAGCTATCGATTGTCCATCGTCCACTTCTGGGCGCTGATTTTCACTTACATGTGGGCAGGTCCACACCATTTGCACTACACCGCCTTGCCTGATTGGACGCAATCCCTTGGCATGGTGTTTTCGCTGATCCTGCTGGCGCCAAGCTGGGGTGGCATGATCAACGGCATCATGACCTTGTCGGGTGCCTGGCACAAACTACGTGACGACCCCATCCTGCGCTTCTTGATCGTTTCGTTGTCTTTCTACGGCATGTCCACCTTCGAAGGGCCCATGATGTCGATCAAGACGGTCAATGCCCTGAGCCATTACACCGATTGGACTGTGGGTCATGTGCACTCGGGCGCGCTGGGTTGGGTGGGCTTGATTTCCATCGGCACGCTGTATTACCTGGTTCCGCGCTTGTTTGGCAAAGAAAAAATGTATTCCGTCAAGGCGATCGAGGTCCACTTCTGGATGTCCACCATCGGTATCGTGCTGTATATCGCCTCAATGTGGATTGCCGGTGTGATGCAAGGCCTGATGTGGCGCGCCATCAACCCCGATGGGACGCTGACCTACACTTTCGTCGAAAGCGTGAAGGCTACGTTCCCCTTCTATGTGATTCGACTTTCGGGGGGGCTGTTGTATCTGGGCGGCATGGTGCTGATGCTCTGGAATGTCTGGAAGACCGCTGGCTCCGGCCGTTCCGTCAAAGTGGCGATCCCTGCCGTCAATCCTGCCCACGCTTGAAAACACAGAGGGAATTGAATATGTCCAATGCCAATTCATCATCGGGCTTCTCGCACGAAAAAGTCGAGACCAGCAATTTTTTGATGATCGTTTTGATTTTGCTGGTGGTTGCCGTCGGCGGTCTTGTGGAGATCGTGCCATTGTTTTTTCAAAAATCCACCACCGAGCCCGTCAAGGGGGTAGAGCCCTATACAGCGTTGCAGTTGGCGGGGCGCGACATTTATCAGCGCGAGGGCTGCTACAACTGCCATTCGCAGATGATCCGCCCTTTCCGTGCCGAAACCTTGCGCTATGGGCATTATTCGGTGGCTGGTGAATTTGTGTATGACCATCCCTTCCAATGGGGAAGCAAGCGCACCGGCCCTGATCTGGCGCGCGTCGGTGGCAAATACAGCGATGAATGGCATCGTATCCACCTCGAGAACCCGCGTGACGTGGTGCCAGAGTCCAATATGCCGGCCTATCCGTGGCTTGCGAAAAACATGGTCGATGCGAGCACCATGGCTCCCAGAATGAAAGCGCTGCGTACGGTCGGTGTGCCTTATACAGATGCGCAAATCAACGCTGCTGCTGAAGAGGTCAAGGGCAAGACCGAACTCGATGCCTTGATCGCCTATCTGCAGGGTATGGGACGGGCTATCAAATAAGGAGGGGTTATGGATATCACGACCGCCCGCATTGTTACCACCGTTCTTTCCATGGCCTGCTTCATCGGAATCTGCGTGTGGACCTATT
>DCVY01000021.1:12402-16608 GCA_002327945.1 Acidovorax delafieldii
TAACTATTATTGGCATCGTCGCGTGTTTTCTGTTGCTGTGGACGACTGCGCGCAAAAAGGTCGCAGCCCACAGCGACAATACAACTGGTCACGTGTGGGATGAAAATCTCGCCGAAATGAACAATCCTTTGCCGCGCTGGTGGGTGTGGTTGTTCGTAATCACCCTCATCTTTGGTATCGGCTATTTGGCAGCCTATCCTGGATTGGGGAAATTTGGTGGCAAACTCGGCTGGTCCGAGCAGGGCCAGTACGAAGCTGAAATGGCCAAGGCCAAGGCCGAACTGGAGCCTTTGTATGCACGTTTTCGCGCGATGAGAGCAGAAGACCTCGCCAAGGACCCGCAGGCAATGGCCATTGGTGATCGGTTGTTCATGAACAACTGTGCGCAATGTCACGGCTCGGATGCGCGCGGCAGCAAGAGCTTTCCCAACCTGACAGACAACGACTGGTTGCACGGCGGTACACCGGCCAAAATCCAGGAGACCATTACCAACGGACGCATTGGCATGATGCCGCCCATGGCCGCGGCGGTCGGCACGGCCGATGACGTGCGCAACGTCGCTCACTATGTGCTCAGTCTCTCGAACAGCCCGCATGACTCCGTGCGTGCCGCACTTGGGAAGCCCAAGTTTGCGGCCTGCGCCGCCTGCCATGGAATGGACGGGAAGGGCAACAAGGATCTCGGGGCGCCCAATCTGACAGACGATATTTGGTTGCATGGCTACGGCGAGGATGCGATCATCGCCATGATCAACAATGGCAAAACCAATCAGATGCCGGAGCAGAAAGACAAGCTCACCGAGGATCAAATTCACGTCCTCGCCGCTTATGTGTGGGGGTTGTCCAATAATTCCAACGTCGCCGCGAAATAGACCACGACTTGAAGAGTAGCCGGAATGGAAAGACGCATTGTGCTCAATGACGTCTTCCGTCCGGCAAAACGTTTTGGTGATTTGTTTTTTATGGATGCCTCTGAATCATGAGTTCCGCCGACCAGCCTCCCCGCAAGGTCATACCTATCACCGCTGCCCCCGTTGAGTCTTCGGAGTCCGAGGGACTCGTTTCTTTCTACGAAGCCCACAAAAAAATTTACCCCCGATCCATCAGCGGTTTTTTTGCGCGCTGGCGCTGGGTGATGGTATTTCTGACTCAGCTGGTGTTTTATGGATTGCCTTGGCTGCAATGGGGAGAGCGCCAGCTGGTGTTATTTGATTTGGGAGCGCGGCGTTTTTATATTTTTGGTCTGGTACTGTACCCGCAGGATTTCATCTATCTCACGGGGCTGCTCATCATTTCGGCGCTTTCACTCTTTCTGTTTACTGCAGTGGCGGGGCGCTTGTGGTGTGGTTTCGCCTGTCCGCAGACGGTGTATACCGAGATTTTCATGTGGATAGAGCACAAGGTGGAGGGCGATCGAACGGCGCGTTTGCGCCTCGATGCCGGGCCTTGGAATTTCGAGAAAGTTCGCAAGAAATTTCTTAAACAATTTTTGTGGATTGCTGTTGCTCTGTGGACGGGGTTTACTTTTGTCGGTTATTTTGTGCCGATTCGCCAATTGGGTGGTGAGTTGCTGGCCTTGCAAGGTGGGTGGCAGATTTTTTGGGTTTTGTTTTATGGTTTCGCCACCTATGGTAATGCCGGTTTCATGCGCGAGCAGGTGTGCAAATATATGTGCCCTTATGCGCGCTTTCAGAGTGCCATGTTCGACAAAGACACCCTGATTGTCAGCTATGACGCCGAGCGTGGAGAGCCGCGCGGGCCGCGTAACAAAAATGTTGATCACAAGGCCAAAGGTTTGGGGGATTGCATAGATTGCACGCTTTGCGTGCAAGTGTGTCCCACGGGTATCGACATACGCAACGGCTTGCAGTATGAGTGCATAGGCTGCGGGTTATGCGTTGATGCATGCGACTCCGTCATGGAGAAGATGCATTACCCTAAAGGTTTGATACGCTACGTCACGCAAAACGGTCTGCGCAGCCATTGGACGCGTGCGCAGATGCTGCGGAGGATATTGAGGCCGCGTATTTTGATATACACCACTCTGTTGCTGTTGCTTTGCGTGGCAATGCTGGTGAGTCTGACGATGCGCAGTCCGATGAAGGTCGATGTTGTGCGTGATCGCGCAGCGTTGTCGCGCATAGTGGCTGGCGGCAGGTTGGAAAACGTTTATCGTTTGCAGATCATGAACGCTACGGAGCGCCCGCATCATTATCGTATTTCCGTCAAAGGACTGGATGGCATTGAAATGGCATCGGATGCGGAGTACGATGTAGGGCCCGCGGAGGCGCGTTGGGTAGCCGTTCGGGTGCAGATTCCTTATGGAGCAGCAAGTCCTGGTTCGCATCCTATCTGGTTTGTCATCGAGTCACTGGATGACAAAGCCAGGATTGAAGAAAAGTCTATTTTTCTCGTGCCCCGTTGACGGGCTTGTGTAGCACCATTTCTAGGATTTTTATGCCAACAACTGATCGCCACCCTTCCGATATGCAGCCTTGGTGGAAAATTGGCTATGTGTGGCTCTTGATCGCTGGTCCTGCTATCGTAATCATTGCGGGGTTTGTGACGCTGTGGGTTGCGATTCGAATGCCGGATCCGGTGATTGATGAGGATTACTATCAGCACGGGCTTGAAATCAATAAGACCCTGGCGCAACCAGAAAAAAGCCTTGCGCCAGCTCTCAAAGCCCGTAACCATGTTATTACGCCTGTCAAAGATCAGCCGCATTGAAATAATTTCATCGAGGCATGAATAGGAGACGATATATGGGATCGCAGAGATGGATGTGGATTGCCTGGCCCGCCTTTTTGATGGCGGGTATTTTAGAGATGCTGGTATTTGCTTTGGTCGATCCACAGGACTTGCATTGGTTTGGTCACCCTCTGGCAATGTCACGCGAAGCGATTTACACCATTGTGTTTTTCGTCTTCTGGATCGTCAACATGGCCTCGAGTGCATTGACTACACTCTTGGCGATGTCGCCTTTTGAGCTGAACCGTTGTCCTGTTCCAGCGTCAGACAGGCCGGACGACTGTCGCAAGACTACGTGTTGAATCAGTCACTGGCCAGTGGATGCTGGCCATATTGAAAATGGTTGGGGCGTGGGCTTGGCCGTTAGTGGTAGTTCTGTTGATTGTTCACGATGCTGTGAAGAGCTTCCACATCAAGTATGCGTACATGGCGCTGTTTGACTTCGATAATGCCTTCTTCAACAAACTTTGAGAAAGTGCGACTCACGGTTTCCAGCTTGAGGCCGAGATAACTGCCAATCTCTTCGCGTGTCATGCGGAGAATCAGCTCCGATTGCGAGAAGCCGCGTGCATGCAGGCGCTGCACCAAATTGAGTAAAAAGGCGGCGAGGCGCTCCTCGGCGCGCATGCTGCCCAGCAGCAGCATGACGCCGTGTTCGCGCACGATTTCCCGGCTCATAATCTTGTGCACATGGTGCTGCAATGCCGTGACTTCTCGGGATAGTTCTTCCAGGCGGTCGAACGGCATGACGCAAACCTCGGCGTCTTCCAGTGCTACGGCATCACAGCTGTGGTGGTCGTTGACGATGCCGTCAAGGCCAATGATTTCCCCTGCCATCTGAAAGCCAGTCACTTGATCACGACCGTCTTCCGTGGTGATGCAGGTCTTGAAAAAGCCGGTGCGAATCGCGTACAGGGAAGTGAACGCTTCCCCATTGCGAAACAGGGTGCCGCCGCGTTTGACCTTGCGCCGCACGGCGACGACCTCGTCTATGCGTTGCAGTTGTTCGTCGTTCAGTCCCACGGGCATGCACAGCTCACGCAAATTGCAGTTGGAGCAGGCAACTTTGATGGTTTGAGGATTCATGGCTTTCGAGGTAAGGCTGCGGTGGTTGCGCGCGAGTAGCGGCGCTTGCCGACATGGTTGGTAGCTTGACTCAGGTCAATAAGTTGCTTGCAAGCCTAAGGCACAGTTGCAAAATTCGCAAGGATTGATTGATATGACCGTTGTCTCGCCTGAGCTCCTGCGCCGGTTCGACGTACCGGGGCCCCGCTACACCTCGTATCCTACCGCTGATCGCTTCGTCGAAGCTTTTCGCGACAGGGAGTACGTGCTTGCGCTTACCCAGCGCCGCCTAGGCGGCGCGACGGCTCTGCCACTATCGATCTATGTGCACATCCCATTTTGTGAGTCGCTGTGCTACTACTGCGCTTGCAACAAGATCATCACCAAGCA
>DCVY01000102.1:0-2599 GCA_002327945.1 Acidovorax delafieldii
CTTCCCGACGACGGCGACACCAAGCAACGCGCCGTGTGCCCCGCCTGCCACACCGTGCACTATGAAAACCCGCTGAACGTGGTGGGCACCGTGCCGGAGTTCACCGACGGCCGGGTGCTGCTGTGCAAGCGCAACATCGAGCCGCGCTGGGGCAAGTGGACGCTGCCGGCCGGATTCATGGAGCTGGACGAAACCACCGCCCAGGGCGCAGCCCGTGAAACCGACGAGGAGGCCGGCGCCCAGATCGAGATGGGCCCGCTGTTCAGCCTGCTGAACGTGCGCCGTGTGGGCCAGGTGCACCTTTTTTACCGCGCCCGGCTGCTCAGCGACCAGTTCAACCCCGGCTACGAAACCATCGAGGCGCGCCTGTTCACCGAAGCCGAGGTGCCCTGGGACGAGCTGGCATTTCGTACCGTGAAGGAAACGCTGGAGCGCTTTTTTACAGACCGCAAGGCCGGGAAATTCGGGCTGCATTGCATCGACATCGAGTGAGCGGTGAAACGCTCCGCTCTGCCGGCCGATTACCCGCCCATGCCCTCATCTGCCGACGCAGCGGGCGCAGACAACGGCACGGGGTCCTATGTCACGGGAGGCAAACCACCACCGTCCGGGCGGGGTGGCAGGTCGCCTGGCAAGGGGGTTGGGGGCGACTGCGGCTCGCTGCGAAACAGACCCCGCACCCAGTCCCGCATGGCGTCCAGCGAGGTGTCGGGCTGCATCGATGGCCGGGTGTCGAACTCGTCCACAAACCGGTCATTGCCATTGATCACCCTGGCGCGCAGTGCCTGCTGCATGAATTCGCCCACCATGGGCAGCGCACTGCGTGCGCCCTGCCCCCAGTAATCGCTGCGCAGCGTGATGCGGCCATCGTTGAAGCCNNNNATGCCATAGCGCGTGCGAATCGCGGTGGCCGTGCCCTTGTCCACGGCGCCGCGCATGGCATTGCGCAGGGTTTGTGCCGCGCGGGGATCGAAAACCTCTTGCGGCGCTGATGGCGCAAAGGTCTCCAGCACCTTGCCATGGCGGTCTTCGATGCGGGTGATCAGCACCGGCTCCACATAACGCCCCAGGCTGGCGATGGAGCTGTAGGCCGTGACCATCTCCTTGAGCGTGACGGGGCTCGTGCCCAGCGCCAGCGACGGCACATCTTCCAGCGGCGACTGCCGAACACCCAGCGCGCGCGCCACCTCGGCCACGCGCGCCGGGCCCACCTGCTGCATGACCTGGGCGGTGATGGTGTTCCTGGAGAGCGCTAGCCCGTCGCCCAGCGACATGGGCCGATCGCTGGGCGCACCGCCATCGGTGGGGCGCCATACGCGGCCTGCGCCCAGGGGGATTTCTACGGCTGCATCCATCAGCATGTCGTCGGGCGAAGCGCCATTGGCAAACGCCGCGCCGTACACAAAGGGCTTGAACGTGGAACCCGGCTGGCGACGCGCCGCCTGCACATGGTCAAACGGGTCTTGCGCAAAATCGCGGCTGCCCACCCAGGCCAGCACATGGCCGGTGACCGGGTCCTGGGCCAAGAAGCCGGCCTGCACGCGCGTTTTCTCGGCGCGCAGCTTGTGCATGAAAGCGGGGGCGGCCAGCAGTGCCTTTTGCGCTTCATCAGGCGCTTCGCCCTTTGCCAGCGCGGTACGGTACTCGGCACTTTCACGCACCAGGGTCTTGACGAGGTTGTTATTGGGACCCCAGCCATCGCGCCGGGCCCAAGCCGCGTCGGCCACGCCCTGCAACTGGCGCCCCTGGCGGGCCACGGCCTGGTTGGCAAAGTTCTGCAGACGCGAATCAATGGTGGAGCGAATCACCAGCCCGTCGGCATACAGGTTGTAGCCATTGGCGTCGGCCCAGTCGATGAGCTGCTTGCGCAGCTGTTGCGCAAAATGCGGCGCGGGGCCCATGACCTCGGTCTGGCGCTCGAAGTTGACGCGCAGCGGGCGCTTTTGCAGCGCATCGAACTGCTTTTGCTCCAGCTTGCCGCGCTTGAGCATCTGCGACAGCACCGTGTTGCGCCGCGCCTTGGCGCGCTGGGGGTTGAGCACCGGGTTGTAGTAGGCCGTGCCCTTGAGCATGCCGATCAGCGTGGCGCTTTCCAGCACCGCAAGCTTGTCGGCCGATTTGTCGAAATAGGTGCGGGCCGCCATCTCGATGCCGTAGGCGTTGTACAAGAATGGCACGGTGTTGAGATAGGTTTCAAGGATCTCCGGTTTGGAATAGGCCGCCTCAATCTTGAACGCCGTGATGGCCTCCTTGAGCTTGCGCGTGAGGGTGCGCGAGCGGCCGATTTCCTCGGGGAAAAGGTTGCGCGCCAGCTGCTGCGTGATGGTGGAGCCCCCCTGTGGATCGCCCCGCAGCGTCAGCACCACGGACGACGCCGTGCGCCGCCAATCCATGCCCCAGTGCTGATAAAAGCGATGGTCTTCGGTGGCAATGAGGGCATGGACCACGCTGGGGGCAATGCGCTCGAGCGGGACCCATTCGCGGTTGGCCCAGCGGTATTCGGCCAGCAGCTTGCCGTCGGCCGACATGAGCTGCGTGGGCAGCTCGCTCTTGGCCTTGCGAATGTCGCTGATGCCCGGCGTGAAGGGCACGAGCGCGA
>DCVY01000102.1:2639-18538 GCA_002327945.1 Acidovorax delafieldii
GGGATTCAGAAAGAGACATGAAAAACAGTATAAAAGCGCCGCTATCGCCTCTGTACCAGGCGATAGAAGCTATCAAAAAAGGGGTATCAACCCATGAAGCGCCGCAGCTGCGGCAGGCTGGCCCTGGCGGCGCGGCGGCCCTCCTCGATGGCCTCGCTGGCGCGGTGAAAGTCAAGCAGCCCCAGGCTGGCCAGCGCAGGCGCCACCACCACCTCGGGCGGATCGCCAGCCATGCGGCTGCGGGTGATGCGCATCTGCATGATGTTGACACTGGTCATCATGACGTCCAGCACCGAGGGCACCTGCTGCGGCACGGGCGCTGCAGGGGCGTCGGCGCGCCAGGGAGTCAGGCGCTGCATCCAGCCAGCGCTTTTGGGCGGCTCGGGCTGGGGCTCAGGCGCCACATCGGCATCTGGCGCGGGGGCCTGCACCACAGCGAGCGGCCGCATGTGGCGATGCAGGATGTCGGAGTTCAGGTCCACGCCAATCACGATGTCCGCCCCCATGGCGCGCGCCAGCGACGTGGGCACGGGGTTGACGAGGCCGCCATCCACCAGCAGCCGCCCGTCCTCCCGCACCACGGGCGTGAACAGGCCCGGCAGTGCGATCGAGGCGCGCACCGCGTCGGCGATGGAGCCGTGGCGCAGCCACACTTCTGCGCCCGAATGCAGGTCCGTGGCCACGGCACCAAAAAGCATGGGCGACGATTCGATATCAAAGTCCGCGAAATTGCGGCGCCAGAAAGCAATCAGCTTTTCGCCCTTGAACATGCCGCCCGTGAGGTTGAAGTCCATGAAGCCGAACACATCGCGCATGCCCAGGCCCTGCACCCAGTCGGCAAAACGCGCCAGCTCGCCCGCCGCGTAGGCCGCACCCACCAGCGCGCCAATCGACGAGCCACAGACAATGTCGGGGCGCACCCCCTCCTCGTCGAGCACCTGCAGCACCCCGATGTGCGCCCAGCCACGCGCCGAGCCACTGCCCAGTGCCAGGCCCAGCCGGGGTGCGCGCCGCGACAGCGCCATCAGGCGGTGCCTTCTTGTGCAGGGGCGCCACCCGCTTGCTGCAACAGCGCCAGCATGCCGGCCTCGTCGAGCACGGGCACACCCAGTTCCTGCGCTCTGGCCAGCTTGCTACCCGCTTCTTCGCCAGCCACCACGTAGCTGGTCTTCTTGCTGACCGAGCCGGCCACCTTGGCACCGGCGGCTTCGAGCATGTCTTTGGCGGCGTCGCGGCTCAGCGTGGGCAAGGTGCCGGTCAGCACCACGGTCTTGCCCGCCAGCACCTGGGGCGCGCGTTCGGCCGGGGCACCCTCGGGCCAGGTCACGCCGCAGGCGCGCAGCTGCTCCACCACCTCGCGGTTGTGGGGTTGCTGGAAGAAGGTGTGCACGCTCTGCGCCACCACGGGGCCCACGTCGGGCACCTGCAACAATTGCTCGACGCTGGCATCCATGATGGCGTCGAGCGTGCCAAAGTGGCGCGCCAGGTCTTTGGCCGTGGCCTCGCCCACATGGCGCAGCCCCAGACCGAACAGAAAGCGCGGCAAGGTGGTTTGCTTGGATTTTTCGATTGCGGCCAGCACGTTCTGGGCCGATTTGTCGGCCATGCGCTCCAGCGCGATGAGCGAAGTCAGCCCCAGCCGGTACAGGTCGGGCAGCGTGCGGATCACATTGGCATCCACCAGCTGGTCCACCAGCTTGTCGCCCAGGCCCTCGATGTCCATGGCGCGGCGCGCGGCAAAGTGCAAAATGGCTTCCTTGCGCTGGGCGGCGCAGTACAGGCCGCCGGTGCAGCGGTGGTTGGCCTCGCCTTTCTCGCGCACCACAGCGCTGCCGCACACGGGGCAGGTCTTGGGCATCCTGAAATTGGGCACGTAGCCGGTGCGATTGCCGGGGATCACGCCCACCACTTCAGGAATCACATCCCCCGCACGGCGCACGATGACGGTGTCACCCACGCGCACACCCTTCTTGCGGATCTCGAACAGGTTGTGCAGCGTGGCGTTGGTGACGGTGACACCGCCCACGAATACGGGCGCCAGACGTGCCACCGGCGTGATCTTGCCCGTGCGGCCCACCTGCACATCGATGCCCTCGATCTTCGTGGCCATTTCCTGTGCCGGGTATTTATGCGCCACGGCCCAGCGCGGCTCGCGGGTCTTGAAGCCCAGATCGCGCTGAAGCTGCAGCGAATTGACCTTGTAAACCACGCCATCAATGTCATAGGGCAGCGCATCGCGGCTAGCGCCCACCTGCTGGTGAAACGCGACCAGTTCCGCAGCACCTACCGCAATCTGCACCTGCGCCGCGACCGGAAAACCCCATGATTTCAAGGTTTGCAGCATCTCGTAGTGCGTGCGAAACACCGGCCCACCTTCGGCAGGCGGGGTGATGGCGCCCAGGCCATAGGCAAAAAAACTCAGGGGGCGCTGGGCGGTGATGCCCGAGTCGAGCTGGCGCACCGCGCCCGCCGCGGCATTGCGCGGGTTCACAAAGGTCTTGCCGCCCTGCTCGCGCTGGCGCTCGTTGAGCGCATCGAAATCTGCACGGCGCATGTAAACCTCGCCACGCACTTCAAGCAGCGGCGGCACGCCCTCGGGCAGCGTCAGCGGAATCTGCCGGATGGTGCGGATGTTGTGCGTCACATCCTCACCCACCTCGCCATCGCCCCGCGTGGCGGCCTGCACGAGGTGGCCGTTTTCGTAGCGCAGGTTCATGGCCAGTCCGTCGAACTTGGGCTCGGCAACATATTCGATGGGCGGGTCTGATTCCCCCAGGCCCAGCTCGCGCCGCACCCGGGCATCAAACGCTTGCGCGCCGGTGGCCTCGGTGTCGGTCTCGGTGTGGATGCTGAGCATGGGCACCGCGTGGCGCACGGGGGCCAGGCCGTCCATCACCGCGCCCAGCACGCGCTGGGTGGGCGAGTCAGGTGTGACGAGATCAGGGTGCGCGGCCTCCAGCGCCTGCAGTTCGCGGTATGCGCGGTCGTATTCGGCGTCGGGCACCGTGGGCGCATCCAGCACGTAATACTGGTGCGCCCAGTGGTTGAGCTGGTCGCGCAGTGCTTTGATCTTGGTAGCTGGTTGCGCTTTTTCTGCCTGCACCGGGGGCGAAAACAGGTCGAAACTCTCGGTCATGACCACACAACGGCTCAACTGAAGAGACGCCGCGCGAGCACCGAGCCCGCCGACAGTTCACGCCCGTCGAGCTGGTCATAGAGCAACTCCAGATCGGCGGCTATCGGGTCCATGGCCATGGCGGGCAGCGGGATGCCGTTCTGGTCGCACAGCACGCCTTCCATGGCCTGGCACAGGGCGGCGGCCACTTCGCGCAGGCGGGCGAAGGGTTGCTCGCTGCGGTGCACCTGGGCGACATCCAGGCTCAGCGTGATGTCGCGGATGGCGGACTGGTCCGGGTCTTCGGCCAAGGCAGCCTGCGTGTCATAGCCCAGCGTCAGCAGGGGCGGCAAGCCCTGGGTGCTGGCGGGCAGCACCAGCCGGCCGGGCATGGCGCCCACCACAAAACCCACGCGCGCGGCGTTTTGCTGCACATAGCCAGGGCTCCAGGCCGCCTGGCGGGCACGCAGCATGAAGGACAGCTGCGCATCGTGGTCGCTGGCAAACTGGTCGAGTTCGCGGGCGCGGGCCACTTCCTGAAGCATGTCGGGAAAATCGGGCGCCGCGTTGATGGCGTCGGCAAAGGCCTGGGCCTTGACGACAAATTCTGAAAACTCAATCTCGTTGAGCGCACCCGTGCGGTTGGCCAACTGCACGCCGGCCTGAAAGCTCTGGTAGCGCTGGCCAGGCGCAGGCGTTTCCCACTGCTGTGTCACCTCGTTGAGGCCTTCAATGGAAAAAGGCTTGCTGCCCGCGCGGCGCGTGGGCGGCAGCGCGGCCAGGGCCGCATCGCCCGACACCGATTGCTCGGGCTGCAGCATGGCGATGATGTCGATCAGCGGATCCAGCCCAAAGCGGCGCTCGTGCAGCACGGGCGGCACCGGCAGCTCCATGGCATCGTCGGCATTCACCATGTGGCGGGCGGGCTCGGGGCCGCGGTCCAGGCCATGCAACGCGCCACCACCCACCGGCGCAGCAGCGTCGGCATCGAACGCGGGCTCCTGGCGCAACACCGGCTCGGCCGTGCGCTCGGGTTCTTGCGGCACGGCGCGCTTGGGGGCGTTGCGGCGCGAGGTCCAGGCGTTGTAGGCCACGATGAAGGCCAGCACCAGGCCTCCGATGATGGCCAGACTCAGTTGCAATGTGCTCATAAAAAATACTCTCGGCTATCCGTCGTGTTGCGCACGCCCAGCCGCGCATGAAACTGGCGCGGCCCATGCCAAGGACGCCAAGCAAGGGCCGCCCCGCAGCGAGGGCGTCGTCCCCTTGGGGGGAAGGCGCGAAGCGACTCAGGGATGCTCATAGTTCTGCCATGGACAAGGCAGACTCCATATCGACCGCCACGATGCGCGACACGCCCTGCTCCTGCATGGTCACGCCAATCAGTTGCTCGGCCATTTCCATGGCAATCTTGTTATGGCTGATGAACAGGAACTGGGTTTCGCGGCTCATGCTGGAGACCAGCTTGGCATAGCGCTCGGTGTTGGCGTCGTCCAGCGGTGCGTCCACTTCGTCCAGCAGGCAGAACGGCGCGGGGTTGAGCTGGAAGATGGCGAACACCAGCGCAATCGCGGTCAGGGCCTTCTCGCCGCCCGACAGCAGGTGGATGGTCTGGTTCTTCTTGCCCGGCGGCTGGGCCATCACCTGCACGCCAGAGTCCAGAATTTCATCGCCGGTGATGATGAGCCGGGCCTGCCCGCCACCGAACAGCTCGGGAAACATGCGGCCGAAATGGCCGTTGACGGTGTCAAACGTGCCCGAAAGTAGCTGGCGCGTTTCGCCATCGATCTTGCGGATCGCGTCTTCGAGCGTGTTCATGGCCTCGGTAAGGTCAGCCGTCTGCGCGTCAAGGAAGACCTTGCGCTCGCTGGCGAGCTTCAGCTCATCCAGCGCGGCCAGGTTCACGGCGCCCAGGGCCGCAATTTCGCGGTGCAGGCGGTCGATTTCGCCTTGCATGCCGCCCACGCGCACATTGCCGCCGGCCATCGACTGGGCCACGGCCTCCAGGTCGGCTTGCGCATCGGTCAGCAGCGTGGTGTATTGCTCCAGGCCCAGGCGGGCGGCCTGTTCCTTGAGTTGAAATTCGGTGATGCGGGCGCGCAGCGGGTCGAGCGCGCGTTCAAGCTGCATGCGGCGCTCGTCGCTCGCGCGCAACCTGGCGGTGAGGTCGTCGTATGCACTGCGCTGGGCGGCCAGGGCCTTTTCGCGCTCCATCTTCACATCGAGTGCCTGCTGCAGCCCACCCTGGGCCGCTGCATCGGACAGGCGGGCGAGTTCGTCGCGGGCGCGCTGCTGCTCGTGCGCCAGTGCGGTGGCCTGCTGCGTGGCGGTTTCGATGGAACGGCTCAGCTCGGCGCGGCGCGCCTCCAGGCTGCGCTGCGAAAAGGTGGCCTCCTGCGCCTGGCGCTCCAGCGTGCGCTGCTGCTCGCGGCAGGCGGTGAGCTGGCGCTCGGCCTCGATCACGCGGTCGCCCAGCTGGGCCTCGCGCTCCTGGCTGTCGGCCAGCTGCATGTCGAGTTCTTCAAAGCGCGCCTCGGCGGCCACGCGGCGTTCCTGCAGGTCTGAGAGCTGGGCCTGCACCTCGGCCAGGTCGGCGTCGATCTGCTCGCTGCGGGCGCGGGTCTGCTCGGCCAGCTGCGAGAGGCGCAGGGTTTCAACCTGCAGCCCGTGTGCGCGGCTCTGGGTTTCGGTCGCTTCGCGGCGTGCCGCCACGAGGCGCTGCGAGGCATCGGCGTAAGCGCTTTCGGCGCGGACCAGGGCGGCGCGCGATTCTTCGGCGATGAGCGCCTGGGCGCGCAGTTCTTTCTCAAGGTGCTCGATTTCCTGGGCACGGGCCAGCAGCCCGGACTGCTCGGAATCCTGCGCATAAAAACTCAGGCTGTGGGCGCTGACGGCATGGCCCGTGGGCACAAACACCACCTCGCCGGGTTGCAGCGTGCTGCGGCGGGCCAGGGCTTCGTCCAGCGTGGGGGCCGTATAGCAGCCCTGCAGCCAGTCGGTCACCACGGCACGCAGGCCTGTGTCCTGAAGGCGCAGCAGGTCGGACAGGCGGGCGTGGGGTGACGACGTTTCAGGGTGGCCCGCAGCGGGCGCGCTGTAGAACGCCAAGCGCGCGGGCGGTGCATCGTTGCCACCCGAGCCGAGAAAGCCGCGCACCATGTCCAGGCGCCCTACTTCCAGTGCGCCCAGGCGCTCGCGCAGCGCGGCTTCCAGTGCGTTTTCCCAGCCAGGTTCAATGTGGATGCGGCTCCACAGGCCTTGCAAACCGTCCAGGCCGTGCTTGGCCAGCCAAGGGCGCAGCTTGCCGTCGGTCTTGACTTTTTCCTGCAGCGCCTTCAATGCTTCCATGCGGGCCGACAAGTCGGCCTGGCGTGCGCTTTGGGTGTTCACGGCCTGCTGGCGGGTGCGGCGGTCGTCGTCGAGCTGGGGCACGGTCTCCTGCAGCTCGTGCAGGCGGGCCTCGGTGGTCTCAGCGATTTCCTGGGCTTGCACCAGTTGTTCGCGCAGGTTGTTCAGGCGGGCTTCGTCGGGGGCGGCCAATGCATTGCGGTCGGTGCGCAGGCGCTCGAAGCGGGCGTCCAGCTGGCGGCTTTGTTCGTCAATGCTGCGCTGCTCGGCGGCCAGCACGCCAATCTGCTGCTGCACCTGCACCACGGCGCCGCGCTGCTCGGCCGTGCGGCTTTGCGCCTGGCGCAGGGCTTCTTCCAGGTCGGGCAGCTGCATGGCCTGCTCTTCGAGCTGGGCGGCCAGCATCTCGGCGCGTTCTTCGGCGTCCACGCCGGCACCGGCCAGGTTTTCGAGTTCGATGTCGGCTTCTTCCTTGCGGGCCTGCCACTGGATGATCTGCTCGCCCAGGGTAACGAGGCGCTGTTCCACACGCTGGCGGCCCTCGACCACGTAGCGTATCTCGGCCTCGAGCTTGCCGACCTCGGCCGTGGCTTCATACAGCTTGCCCTGGGCCTGGTTGACCTGGTCACCGGCGGCGTAGTGCGCCTGGCGGATGGTTTCGAGGTCGGACTCGATCGCGCGCAACTCGGCCATGCGCGATTCGAGGTCGTTCACGGCCTGCAGGCCGTCCAGACGCACCTTGGCCTGGTCCGCCTCTGCGTCGGCACGTTTCAAAAACCACAGTTGGTGCTGCTTGAGCGTGGCGTCGGCCTGCAGCTGGTTGTACCGGGCGGCCACCTCGGCCTGCTTTTCGAGCTTTTCGAGGTTGGCGTTCAGCTCGCGCAAGATGTCTTGCACCCGCGTGAGGTTTTCGCGCGTGTCCGCGAGGCGGTTTTCGGTCTCGCGGCGGCGCTCTTTGTATTTGGAAACACCGGCAGCTTCTTCGAGGAACAGGCGCAACTCCTCGGGACGGCTTTCGATGATGCGGCTGATGGTGCCCTGGCCAATGATGGCGTAGGCTCGTGGCCCCAGGCCCGTGCCCAGGAACACGTCCTGCACGTCGCGGCGGCGCACGGGCTGGTTGTTGAGGTAATAGCTGCTGGTGCCGTCGCGCGTGAGCACGCGGCGCACGGCCACTTCGCCATATTGGCCCCACTGGCCACCGGCGCGGTGGTCGGAGTTGTCAAACACCAGCTCCACGCTGGCGCGGCTGGCCTGCTTGCGGGTGGTGGTGCCGCTGAAGATCACGTCCTGCATGGACTCGCCGCGCAACTCACTGGCTTTGCTCTCGCCCAGCACCCAGCGCACCGCATCCATGATGTTGGACTTGCCGCAGCCGTTGGGCCCCACCACGCCGACCAGTTGCCCGGGCAGCATGAAGTTGGTGGGATCAGCGAACGACTTGAAGCCGGAGAGTTTGATGGAATTGAGTCGCACGAATCACCTGTAACACCGCGCCGCTGACGCAGCGCAAGGGACGGGCGCGCTGGTATGCCCCGCAGTTCAAGGGGATGAATGTTAACCGAGGCGGGTGGCGGTGCCGCATGGCTTGGGCGTGTCTATCGCCTCGGAGGCGTCGGAGCCTGGATCTGCGCTACCCGCATGCCCAGGTCCCTGCAACCAGACCACCCCCTGCGTGTCGAAATTTTTTACACATCACCGAATGCGTTACCAAGAGCATGCACCAAGTGGTTGATTTATTACGTTATTTAACAACTGGCACAAATCGTGCATATTGGTAACCATTCACCATTGCAGGCAAACCCTGAGCAAGCCCCCCCATGAAATTCAAGAAAGTTCTTCAAGTCGTTGCCCTTTGTGGCGGATTGATGGGAATTGGCAGCGGCCATGCTGCCGTCATGCTCTTCGACAGCGTGACAGATACCAGTTCGATCCTTTATTCGACGACCCAGGATGGCGCCACGCTGTCCGCAACGGTGAAGTTCACACTCGACGCTCTGACGGCCACGCAAGCGGTCTTTGGGGTGCAGGTCTCAAACAACTCCTCCGGTCCCGGAACCAACCGGCTGGTTTCGTTTGGGATCGACATCGTGAGCCCCAGCTTGAATTTCGCGTCAGCCAGCGGGGGCTGGGATGCCACACGCAATACCAACTTCCCGGATTTCCAGACCGTAGACCTGTGCATCTGGGATGGCAACGGCTGCGCCGGCGGGGGCAACCAGGGCGTTGGCGTTGGGCAGGCGCAGGCTTTTGCGCTGACACTGGAAACCACAGGCAACTTCCTCACGAATGGGATTTCGTTCACAAGCCCTTATGCCGCCAAGTTTCAAAGCGTTGGAACCCAGGGCAACTCCAGTGAATTCGCCGGCTGCATCGTGGGTACGCCCGATTGCGGTCCTGCCCAGGTTCCCGAACCAGCATCGCTCGCACTGGTAGGTCTGGGCCTGCTCGGCGCCGCACTGGCCCGACACCGCAAGGCTTGAGCGCACATCGCAGCTCGTGAACAGGCCAGCAATCTCTGGCACCAAATATGCCCCTGCCACCTATGGGATAGCGCTGATATCTATCCCATAGCTATCCGTCTTGATTTTTGCAGAACGGCAGTGGAGTGATGGCCGCGGCGTCATCTACGCCTGCGGCCGGACCGGGCCATTGGTGCGCTGCACCAGCGCTTCGAACTCGGCCGCCGGCACCGGCGGGCTCAACAAAAAGCCCTGCCAGGCGTGGCAATGGTTGCGGGCCAGAAACTCGCGCTGCGCCTCGGTCTCCACGCCCTCGGCAATCACGCGCAAGCCCAGGCTGTTGGCCAGCGCCACCACGGTGCGGGCGATGGCCGCGTCGTTGGGGTCGGTGAGCACGTCGCGCACAAAGCTCTGGTCGATCTTGAGCTGGTCGAGCGGCAGGCGCTTGAGGTAGGCCAGCGACGAATACCCCGTGCCAAAGTCGTCCAGCGAAAAACCCACGCCATAGCCCCGCAACTGACCCATTTTCTCGATGGTGTCTTGCACGTCCTCCAGCAGCAGTCCTTCGGTCAGTTCGAGCTTGAGGCGATGCCCATCGGCACCCGCGCCCGCCAGCGCCACCAGCACCTGGGGTACAAAACCGCCCTGGTGAAACTGCCGCGGGCTCACGTTGACGGCCAGGTCCAGCGGGGCCAGGCCCGGCTGATCGGCCCACAGCGCCAGGCGCTCGCAGGCAGCCTTGAGCACCCACTCGCCCAGCGGCAGAATGAGGCCCGACACTTCGGCCAACGGAATGAACTGGGCGGGCGAGATGAAGCCGCTGTGCGGGTGTCGCCAGCGCAGCAGCGCCTCGGCGCCGGTGATGCGGCCATGCTCCATCTGTGGCTGGTAATACAGCTCGAACTGGCCCTGGGCCAGCCCGGCGCGCATGTCGAGTTCCATGGCCGCCCGGGCGCTCACAACGACCTGCATCTGCGGGTCGTAAAAACGCAAGGTGTCCCGCCCCGCTGCCTTGGCCTGGTACATGGCCAGGTCGGCGCGTTTGAGCAGCTCGTCCAAAGTTTCGCGCATGCCGCTGAAAATGGTGATGCCCATGCTCAACAAGCTGTGGTGGACCTCGCCATCGAGCTGGTAGGGAACGCGCAGTGCCGCCAGAATCTTCTGGCCGATTTCCTCGCTGCGGGTCGCCGCCTCTGCGGGGTTGTCGCCCAGGTCTTCCAGCACCACCACGAATTCATCGTCCCCCTGGCGCGCCACCGTGTCATCCTCCTGCACGCAAGCGCGCAGACGCAGGGCCACCTGCTGCAGCAGCTGGTCGCCGCGCTCGTGGCCCTGGGTTTCATTGAGGGTTTTGAAGTTGTCAAGGTCCAGCAACAGCAAGGCGCCACTGCGCTGGTACCGGGCGCTGGCGGCCAGCGCCTGCTGCAGACGATCCGTGAGCAGGCGGCGATTGGGCAGGCGCGTCAGCGGGTCATAAAAGGCCAGGTAGCGGATTTCCTCCTCATCGGCCTTGCGCTGGCTGATGTCCACCAGGGTGAAGAGATGGCCGCCGTCCAGCGTCACGCCGGCAATTTCCACGGTGCGTTGCTGGCCGTCCTTGCATTGGACGGTGTATTCGCCGGATTCAATGGTGCCGTCGCCTGCGATCGCTTTGGCGTGCGCTGCAGTCCATTCGGCGCGGGCGTGCTCGCGGTATGGCGCGTCGGGGTAGACCGTGGGCCACCAAACCTCACTTGTGGGCACATCGGCCTCGGTGTAGCCGCAGATCTGCACAAACCGCTCGTTGCGAAACACCATGCGCCCGTCCTGCTGCACCAGGCACACGCCCACCGGCAGGCGCTGCAGAATGCTGCGCAGGCGCAACTCGCTGCTACGCAGGCTGTCTTCCATCTTCTTGCGGGCGGTTATGTCCTGTACCACGGCGATGTGAAACTCGGGCCGCGCCCCCGGCGCCCACATGGGGGACACCGTCAGATCCACCCACAGGGTGTGGCCATCGCGGTGGAAATAACGCTTTTCCATGTGAAATTCAGCGATCTCACCGGCTTTCAGGCGCTCCATGTGGGCCAGTTCCTCAACCAGGTCTTCGGGGTGGCTGATGGCCTGAAAATCGGTCTGGCACATGCCTGCCACCGAGTAGCCGACGATGTCGGCATATTTCTGGTTGACGCGAACGAAACGCCCAGTCTGCGAATCAATCTGCGCCATTCCCACGGCCGCCTGTTTGAAGACGGCGCTGAAGCGCTCCTCGCTCTGGCGCCGGGCGTCGTCAGACACCTGCGCCTGCACCAATGCCAGGGTGCGCTGCCGGCCCAGCAACACCACCAGCGCTGCCAGCAGCACAGAAACCAGTCCACCTGCCAGGCCGGCAAGCATCGGCAGGCGCCGCTCGGAGTGCGACAGGAAGTCTTGCGTGGGCAAAAAGCCCAGGCGCCAGCGGCGATCGTGCACATCCAGATCCACCGTATGCAGCGCGGCCGTGGCCAGCGGAACACCTGTCAGCGCCAGCAGGGAAAGCCCCTGGCCGGCCTTTGCAACTGCCATGTCGGCATGCGCCGTTCCATGGTCGGCGATCGAGACCGCAATGCCATGCATGTAGCCCAGTTTTCGCAAGCCCTCGACCAAGTCGTGCACACGGATGGTGGATGCAACCGCGCCCAGAAAAGGTGGCGCCTCGCCTGGCCCGGCGGGGCCGAAAACCGGCGCCCGCAAGACCACGGCGGTGCGGTGCTCCTTTTCCTGCACCAGATCGAACGGGGCCGACACCACCGTTTGGCCGGTGTCGCGGCTGTAGTGCATGGCCGCCAGATTGGCGGGTTGCACGCTGATGTCCATGCCCAGCACGCCCTTGTTGCCTTCCGCAGGCCACAGGTAATCCACCACAAAATACTCAGCGCGCTCGCCCGCAGGGTGGATGGCAAAGTTCGGCAACCCTTGTGGGCTGCTGACCGAGGTGTCGGCCCGCACCTGCGCCTCGAACGCAGGGCGCTGCTCTGCGGTCACGTAGCGCACGAAGGCGAGGTTGCGCACACCGGGGTAACGCTGGCGAACGTCCAGCCCACGGGTAACGCGCTCAAAGTCGGCACGGCTGGGCACGGGGTTGATCATGAACAGGCCCCGCAGGCCATGGACGATTTCGGTGTTCGCGGCCATGCGCTGCGCCAGGGCATCCGAAAAGGCCTTCGCTTCGTGCAGGAAGCGGGCATCAGAGATCGCGGCCACCGAGCGCGCCTGTTGCTGCGCCAGCCACAACGTCGTCCAAAGTCCCAGCACAGCCACGGCAATGCCCAGCATCCAATGCCGATTGCGGAGCACATCACGAAAAAACGCCATCAGGAAGTGGAGCCCAGTAAAACAGTTAGACAGCGAAAGACAGCCAGGACAAACCCCCAAAGAATAGCGGCGTTTCAAGCCCCGCCGCCACAAAATGAAAAAGACCACACCGGCAATATGCGCAGGCACAATGGGGCCGTCAATCGCTTCGCAAAGCGCCTCATGCCCACCCTTTTTCCGGCCTGCCGGACTTTCCCGCTCCTGCGATGACGGCCCTTACGCCCCAAAACATCGTAGCCCTGCTGCTCGACGCTGTGTGCATCGTCGATGCAGAGGGCCGTTTTTTGTATGCCAGCCCCTCCTTCGAGCGCATTTTTGGCTATGCCCCGCAAGAAGTGGTGGGCCGGCGCATGATCGAGCTGGTGCACAGCGATGACCGCGAACGCACCCTGCGCGCAGCGCAAAACATCATGGCAGGCGCGCTGCAATACCACTTCGAAAACCGCTACGTGCGCAAGGACGGACAGATCGCCCATATCCGCTGGACAGCGCGCTGGGTGCCCGAGCAACAGGTCCGGCTGGCGGTGGCACACGACATCACCGAGCGCAGGCACACCGAAGCGCTGCAGGCGGCCGTTTACTCCATCTCGGAGGCTGCGCAGGCGGCAGAAGACCTGGTCACGCTGTTCGCACATATCCACCAGACCATCGGCACGCTGCTGCCCGCCGCCAATTTCACAGTGGCGCTGCACGACCGCCTGAACGACACCGTCAGCTTTCCTTACCATGTGAACGAGCGCCACCCCGCCCCAGCGCCGCACCCGCTGGATGCGGACGCGCTGTACTCCCGCGTCATCCGCAACGGGCAGACACTGCTGCTCTCGCCCGACGACAGCACGCCGCCCAAGGCACCGCACCTGGCAACCGCCCCCCGGCCGCTGTACTGGCTGGGGGTGCCGCTGCACACCCAGGCGGGCGTCATGGGTGCGCTGGTGCTGCAAAGCTATTGCGAGGAAGCGCGTTACTCCGATCGGGACAAGGAACTGCTGCAATTCGTCTCCACCCAGGTGGCGTCCGCCATAGAACGCACACAGATGCGCAAGCGGCTGCAGCACATGGCGCAATACGACCAGCTTACCCACCTGCCCAACCGGCAGCTGTTTCTCGACCGCCTGAAAACCGCCCTGACCCGGGCCCGGCGCGAGCAGACACTGCTGTCGCTGCTGTTTGTCGACCTGGACCACTTCAAGCAGGTCAACGACACACTGGGCCACGCGATGGGCGACTTGCTGCTGCAGCGGGTGGCGCAGCGGCTGCTGGAATGCGTGCGCGCCTCGGACACCGTGGCACGCCTGGGCGGCGACGAGTTCGTCGTGCTGCTGGAGAGCAGCCCTACGTCCGAGCAGGCAACGGCGGTGGCAGAAAAAATCCTGGCTGCCTTCATCCAGCCTTTTGATCTGGATGGCCACCAGTTGCCCATGCGGCCCAGCATCGGCATCGCCATCTACCCGGACCACGGAGGCGACGAAAGCCTGTTGCTCAGCCATGCAGACGCTGCGATGTATATGTCCAAGAAAAGCGGCGGCAACCAGGCGCACATGGCAGGTACGCCCGGCCANNCTGCCACAGGCAACTGCCCCTTCCTTCCCACCCAGAGATTCAACCATGCTCTATGCCAGCCTGAAACTGATTCACCTTCTGTCCCTCATCGTCTGGATTGGCGGCATGGTGTTTGCGCACTTTTTCTTGCGCCCCGCTGCCCAGACGCTGGAGCCAGCCGCGCGCGTGCAGCTCATGCAGGCTGTGCTGCAGCGCTTTTTTGCCGCCGTGCTGGTGGCCGTGGTGCTGGTGCTGGCCAGCGGCCTGTGGATGATCGGCCAGTCAGCGCACGAGGCAACCCAATCGGGTGGCCGCTTTGCCATGCCGCTGGGCTGGACCGTGATGGCCACGATCGGGCTGGTCATGGTGGCCATCTTCGGCCATATCCGTTTCGCCCTGTTCAAGCGCCTGCAACACTCCGTGGCCGCATCCGACTGGCCCGCTGGCGGCAAAGCGCTGGCCAGCATCCGCACCTGGGTGGGCATTAACCTCGTGCTGGGCGTGCTGACCGTGGCGGTGGCGCTGCTGGCCGAGAGGGTCTTCTAACAGGACTGCGCCCCGAGCCAGTCCAGGACCGGGGTATGCGCGAAAGAACCAGCACCCGCTTGATGCCGCGCCCGGCGTGCCCGCACCGTCCACCCGCAATCATCAAAATCCATAGCTGCCAGCGCTTGCAGGGCAAGCCATAACAGCTATTTTTGCTTGAAACCGCACAGCGACGGGCTATGATGCAGCAGCGTGGCTGCCGCTTCCCGGCGTCCCGCCAGCCCAAGGATGCCGACATGACCCAGACACCCTTTTCCGTGCCCAATTTCGTGCCAACGTATGCCGATGTGGCCGACGCCGCCCATCGCCTGCGCGGCATGGCGCACCGCACCCCCGTGCTGCGCTCCACCACCGCCGATGAGCGGCTGGGTTCGCAGCTGTTCTTCAAGTGCGAGAACCTGCAGCGCACCGGCGCCTTCAAGTTCCGCGGCGCCTTCAACGCCCTGGCCCAGTTCACCGACGAGCAGCGCAAAGGCGGCGTGCTGGCGTTTTCGGCCGGCAACCACGCCCAGGCCATTGCCATGTCGGCAAGGCTGCTGGACATGCCCGCCGTCATTGTCATGCCCGAAGACGCACCCGCTTCCAAGATGGCAGCCACGCGCGGATATGGCGCACAGGTGGTCACCTACAACCGCTACACCGAAGACCGCGAGGCGATCAGCCGGCGCATGGCGCAAGAGCGCGGCATGACGCTGGTGCCGCCGTTTGACCACCCGCACGTCATCGCCGGGCAAGGCACCGCGGCCAAGGAACTGCTGGAAGAAGTGCCCAACCTCGACTACCTCTTCGTCTGCGTGGGCGGCGGCGGCCTGCTGGCCGGCAGCCTGCTGGCCACCGAGGCGCTGGCCCCGCACTGCCGCGTGGTGGGCGTGGAGCCCCAGGCGGGCAACGATGGCCAGCAGTCTTTTCGCGCAGGGAAAATCGTGCAGATCGCCACGCCCCACACCATTGCCGACGGCGCCCAGACGCAGGCGCTGGGCCAGCTCACCTTCCCCATCATCCAGCGTCTGGCGGACGACATGGTCACCGCCACCGATGAGCAACTGGTGCAGGCCCTGCGGTTTTTTGCCGAGCGCATGAAGATCGTGGTCGAGCCCACAGGGGCACTGGCTTTTGCCGGCGCAGAACACGGCGGTGTGGATATACATGGTGCCAGGGTGGGCATTCTGATCAGTGGCGGCAATGTCGATCTGGCACGCTATTCGCGCTTTTTGGCAGACTGACCCTGTTTTACCGATCCGAAAAAACACAAAAGGGGCCTCAAGCCCATGCGCAGCGTCACCGTCATCACCCACCCCTCGTCCAGCACAAGCTCACGCTGATGCGCAAGAAGGAAGCCAGCACCAACAGCTTTCGCCGGCTGCTGGGCGAGCTCTCCACGCTGATGGCCTATAAATCTAGCAGCCTGTCGGACTTTCATCCCGGGAGAGGCATTTGCTCAAAATTTGAGCGAATTTGGCGCACCACAAGGCAAAAGTTGTTTTGCAAATGTCGTGAGCACATGGACTTTTGCCCTGTAGCGCGTGTTGTCGGCTCAAGTCCGACAGGCTGCTAGG
>DCVY01000218.1:0-5363 GCA_002327945.1 Acidovorax delafieldii
GCCACGTAACCCAGGCCCAGCAATGTCAGGGGGAACAGCACGCCATCCACCACCTTGCGGCCAAACAGGATGGAGCGCGGTTCATCGCGTTGCAACGTGCGGCGCAATGTGAAAACGATCAGCCAGGCCAGCGCCACGCACACGGCCAGCGTCCCCAGTTCGACCAGTACCGTGGGCTGTGCCAAGGCCCGAAACCACTGCAGCACATCGTCAAACACCGGCGAAACAGACTGCATGGGCGTCACACCTTCCACGCCGGCGCGCGCTTATCGGCAAAGGCCCGAGCGCCCTCTTGGGCCGCCGCGTCCATCATGTTGGCGGCCATGGCCTGGCCGGCCAGCTGGTAGGCGGCATCCAGGCCCAGCTCACGCTGCTGGTAGACCAGCGCCTTACCCATGGCCACCGCCACGCGGGGTTTTTGCACAATCGACTGCACGAGTTTTTCCACCTGGGCATCCAGCGCCTCGGGCGCCACCACATGGTTGACCAGACCCTGCGCCAGCGCCGTGGGGGCGTCGATGAAATCGCCGGTGAGCAGCATTTCCATGGCGCGCTTGGCCGGCATGTTGCGCACCAGCGGAACACTGGGTGTGGCGCAGAAAAGGCCGTAATGGATGCCACTGGTGGCAAAGCTGGCGCTGTCGGATGCCACGGCCAGATCGCACTGCGCCACCAGCTGGCAACCAGCGGCGGTGGCCATGCCCTGCACTCGCGCGATCACGGGCACCGGCAGCTTGTGAATGGTCAGCATCATGCGGCTGCATTGCGCAAAAAGCTGCTGGTACCAGGCCAGTTCGGGGTGGGCCGCCATGTCCTTGAGGTTGTGGCCGGCACAAAATGCCTTGCCCTCGGCCGCCAGCACCACCACGCGCGCGCCGTCGTCGCGGGCAACGGCATCCAGTGCCTGCTGCAGCGCAGTCAGCATCTCGGAGCCCAGCGCATTGAAGCGGGAGGGGTCGTTCAGGGTCAGTGTCACCACACCGCGTGCATCGCGCGCGACCCGTAGCAGGCCATCAGAATCCGTCATCGGGGACCTCTTCAAAAATTAACCCGGCAGCCTGTCGGCCTTGAGGCTTTTCAAAACAGTTCGATTTTGAAGTTGCTCAAAATACAGGCACTTCTGGTCGAATTTTCAGCTTTTTTGCCGGTTTTCACGGCAATTCTGTCCGTCATCCATATTTTGGACGCAGTACCGCCATGCGCTTGACGTTCCTGGCCAGGCAAACCAGATTCCATTCACCCGTGACTTTGCGCAAACCACGCACCGAGAACTGCCTGAACACGAATGCCTCGAAATGCGAAAGATTCTAAATTTCGAGAATCTGGTCCGCTTCAAGGCTTGCACCTTTTGAATTCTGCAAGTGGCTCAAGCTGACAAGAAAAATCTTGGGGCTTTCCGTCCGACAGGCTACTGGGTTGAATGGCCATCACAAGCGTGCGGGCCAGCACAGGTGCCGCCGACCAACGGCCTGCCGGGCAAGCCCGGTGGCTCTCGTGAATATGGGCTCTGTCAAGCGTGCATCGGCGGCAACCGGTCGTTGCGCTCCCGCAGGCAATCCTGGGTACGAGTGGTCGGCGGCGGGTCAAGTTAGCGATCGCTGTCCATGGCCATCCAGTGGTTGACCGACCTTTACCCACACTGCCCCGCTCACCCCCGAGTTTCTTCCATCATCCAGGGTGCTTCGCTCGGATCATGAACGCTAGCTGGACAAGGCCCGCAATGCCCGTGCCGTGATCTCCTCGACGCTGCCCGTGCCATTGATGGCGCGGTATTTGGGGGCAGCGCCGGGGTCGGCCTGGGCCCAGTTGCTGTAGTAATCCACCAGAGGGCGTGTCTGGTCGCTGTACACCTGCAGGCGCTTTTTGACGGTTTCTTCCTTGTCGTCTTCGCGCTGGATCAGGTCTTCGCCGGTCACGTCGTCTTTACCAGCCACTTTGGGCGGGTTGAACTGGACGTGGTAGGTGCGGCCGCTGGCGGGGTGCGAGCGGCGGCCGCTCATGCGCTCAATGATGGCGTCGAACGGCACGTCGATTTCCAGCACATAGTCAAGTTTGACGCCGGCTTCTTTCATGGCGTCAGCCTGTGGAATGGTGCGGGGGAAGCCGTCGAACAGAAAGCCCTGGGCGCAGTCGGGCTGCGTGATGCGTTCCTTGACAAGACCGATGATGATGTCATCGCTGACCAGGGCGCCCGAATCCATGACGGCCTTGGCCTGCAGGCCCAGCGGCGTGCCGGCCTTGACGGCAGCGCGCAGCATGTCGCCGGTGGAGATTTGCGGGATGCCGTATTTCTGGCAGATGAACGTGGCTTGCGTGCCCTTTCCGGCACCGGGGGCGCCCAACAGAATCAGTCTCATGGAAATCCTCGAAGGTTAGAAATCAGTTGGCACTGCTGGCAGCGGGCGCAGGCAAACGCCCGAGACGCAGTGCTCTCTTTGCGGTCAAGGATAGCATGTGAGTGCCTGGCCCTGGCCTGCGGCGGCGCCTTCCAAATCAGGTGGCGGCGCGCCTGGTTTCAGGCCAGCAGCGCCCGCACCCGGCTCAGGTCTGCCGGGGTGTCCACGCCCGGGCCGGGGGCCTGCGCGGCAATGTGCACGGCGATGCGGTGGCCATGCCAAAGTGCCCGCAATTGCTCCAGCGCCTCCACCGCCTCGGTGGGGGCCTGGGTCAGACCAGGGAACTGCCGCAGAAAACCCGCGCGGTAGCTGTAGATGCCGATATGGCGCAGCGGCGCAAATCCGTGCAGGGCACCTACGCCTGGTGTGGCCTGCGCTGCATCCCCTTGCCACCAGGCCTGGCCTGCATGGTCTCGCGCGTGCGGAATCGGTGCGCGGCTGAAATAGTGGGCCAGGCCCCGCGCGTCCAGCACCACCTTGACGACGTTGGGGTTCTCATAATCTGCCAATGTGTGAATGGCATGGGCTGCCGTGCCCATGCTGGCTTCGGGGTGTGCGGTCAACAGGGCCGCCACCGCATCAATGAGCGCGGGGTCCATCAGGGGTTCATCACCCTGCACATTGACCACTACGGCGTCGCCGTCCAGTCCCAGTTGGGTGCAGGCTTCTGCCAGCCGGTCACTGCCGCTGGCGTGGTCGGTGCGCGTAAGCAAGGCGTGCACCCCGTGGACCTGGCAGGCCTGCAGGATGCGCGGGTCATCCGCAGCCACCACCACGCGGGTTGCAGCGCTTTGCACGGCGCGGCGGGCCACATGCACCACCATGGGCACACCGGCGATGTCGGCCAGGGGCTTGTCGGGCAGGCGGCTGGATGCCATGCGTGCCGGGATCAGCACCGTGAAGCCCGTTGCCGTGGCTGGGCTCACGCCTCCAGCTCCTTGTCGGTCAGCGTGCGCGCCTCATTTTCCAACAGCACAGGAATGTCGTCGCGCACGGGGTAGGCCAGGCGCGCGCTGCGCGACACCAGTTCCTGGCGCTCGCGGTCATAGGTCAACGGACCTTTGGTGACGGGGCAGACCAGCAATTCAAGCAGTTTGGGATCCATGGTGACGTTTTCCGGAAATCAGGCAGAGGAGGATGATAGCGGCGCGGCCCGCCACGGCGCGAGCCGGACATCCAGTGCCGCCAGGAAGGCGGGATCGACCTCCAACTCCAGCGGCACGGCCAGTGCATCGGGGTGCAGCGGCCAGAGCTTCACGGCGTCTTTTTCAGTGCAAATCAGCGGTATTTTCTTATCGACAAAGCGCTTCCAGCTATTGAAATCATAGTGGTCCGGCAATGCCTCGGCGCCTGCCAGTTGCAGGCCTTGCGTCCGCAGCATGGCAAAGAACTCTGCGGGTCGGGCGACCGCTGCCACAGCATGCACCGGGGCTTCGCGCAGAGACGCCAGTGGCACTTGCTGGCCATCCGCGCGCAAAGCATGGGGCGCCAGCCGGCGCTGCAGCGCAAAACTGGGTGCGTGCCCGGTGGGGGGCTTGCCGGCGTACAACACCCAGTCCACATGGCGCGGCCAGGGTTCGCGCAGGGGGCCTGCGGGCAGCAGAAAGCTGTTGCCCACGCCGTCGCTGTTGAAGACGCAAATCTCCAGGTCACGCGCCAGGGCCAGGTGCTGCAGGCCGTCGTCGCACACCAGGATATCGGTGCCGGGGTGCGCGGCCAGCAGCGCGCGCGCCGCCGTGATGCGCCGTGGTGCCACAAAAACGGGCGCATGGGTGGCGCGAGCGATCAGGGCGGGCTCATCCCCGACTTCCCGGGCCGGGCTGTCGGGCTGCACCGCGCGGCAGTCGTGGGTGCTGCGGCCATAGCCACGCGAGACCACACCGGGCCGCCAACCCTGCGCCTGCAGATGCCGCACCAAGGCAATCACCACGGGGGTCTTGCCCGCGCCGCCGGCAATCACGTTGCCCACCACGATAACGGGCGGGCCGGGGTGCTCGGTGCGCAGCACGCGCAGCCGGTAGAGCCAACGACGCAGCGCTACCAGGGCTCCATAGGCCAGAGACAACGGCCACAAGGCCCAGGCGGCAGGCCCGTGGGAGCGCCAGATGCGGGCCAGGAGGCGGCCGGCGGCCGGGGTAGCGGCGGGAGAAGACGAGGGCGGCTGCGGCCCGGCGGCAGCCATTGCGTCTAGCGGCCATTGCCCGCGCGGGCCGATGCCGAAGACTGCGTGGCAAACGTGATCTGGCTGAGGCCCACGCGCCGCGCAGCTTCCATCACGGTAACGACAGACTGGTGCGGCGCAATGGCGTCCGCACTGATGATGACCACGGTGCCCTGGCCCGCACTGTCCACCTGGCCCAGCGCACGGGCCACGGCGTCCACGCTCTTGCCGTCGACGGTGGTCTTGTTGACTGCATAGCGGCCATCGGCCGCCACGGCCACGATCACTTCCTTGGGATGGTCGCGCTGCTGCTCGGTGTCGGCCACGGGCAGCGTCAGTTGCAGTTCGGTGAACTTGCTGTAGGTGGTGGTCAGCATCATGAAGATGAGGATCACCAGCAGCACATCGATGAACGGGATCAGGTTGATCTCCGGCTCTTCCTTCTGGCGGGGGCGGAAATTCATCGGCAGGTTCTTTCAGGCGAATGGCTGGGCAGCACCGCGGGGCGCTGGGGCTTACTTACGCAGCCGCAAGATATGGCGCACAAACTGCTCGGAGGCCAGCTCCAGCGTCAGCAGATAAGCGTCCACAAGGCTGCGGAAATAACGCCAGAAAATCAGCGCCGGTATCGCCACGATGAGGCCGAACGCCGTGTTGTATAGCGCAACCGAGATGCCGTGCGCCAGCTGTGCCGGATTGCCGCCACCCATGGCCTGGCTGGCGCCCCCGGTGCCCACCTGCGAGCCAAAGATTTCGATCATGCCGATCACGGTGCCCAGCAGGCCCAGCAGCGGGGCCGCCGAAGC
>DCVY01000218.1:5462-8297 GCA_002327945.1 Acidovorax delafieldii
GGGGGGGCGACGCGCGCTGTTTTCAGGGCCACGAAGCGCTCGAAAATCAGCGCCAGCGCCAGGACGGAGCAGGCGATCAGTGGCCAGATGGGCCAGCCTGCGGCTTGTATGATGGACAGCAATTCTCTCTCCGCACGGGTGAAGGCAATCGGCGATTATGGCCCAGCCGGCCAGGCCTGGGCTGACACAAAAGGTTACGTAAATATACGGACCAGTTGCCTTTTTCTCACCCACAAAATCTGTGGATAACTTTGTGGGCAACTGGGCATGAGGGGATCGCAAAGTGGCGCCACACCGTGGGTTCAACAGATTGATGAAAAATTGATCAGTGAAAAATCATTATAAATCAACAAGTTGCACGAATCTTCGTGTTTTCCGGCAGGCTTTACCCCTATCCATGGAAGTGTCTACTGCTCGCGCCGCGCTGTGGAATAGTCATCTGGCGCATGGCCTGCAAACGCCGATCCTGTCTCATGGCTGAGCCCACAACCGCCACCGCGACGCCGCGTATCTGGGAAGTAGGCGCGCTGTGCCGCGCCATTGCTGATGCGCTGGAGGCGCGATTCAACCCGGTGGCCGTGCGCGGCGAGATCACGGGCTTTTCGCGCGCATCCAGCGGGCATTGCTACTTCTCGGTGAAAGATGCGAACGGCCAGTTGCGCTGCGCCATGTTCCGCCGCGCGGCCAGCCTGCTTGACTTTTCACCGCGCGATGGTGAACTGGTGGAGTTGCGCGGGCGCATTGGCGTGTACGAGGCCCGGGGTGACCTGCAATTCATCGTCGAGAGCATGCAGCGCGCGGGGCAGGGCGCGCTGTTCGAACAGTTCTTGCGGCTGAAGGCGCAGCTGGAGGGTGAAGGCCTTTTTGATGCAGCGCGCAAGCGCCCCCTGCCGCTGCAGCCACGGGGCATCGGCCTGGTCACCTCGCCGGGAGCAGCGGCGCTGCACGATGTGGTGACGGCCTTGCGCCGCCGGGTGCCGCATATCCCGGTGGTACTGGTGCCGGCGCAGGTGCAGGGGGCCGCAGCACCACAGGCCCTTGTCACTGCGCTATCAAAACTGTATCTTCTCGCGCAGGCTGGACCAGCGCCAGGGGCTGAGTCATCCCAGCATCCGGCGATCGATGTGATCCTGCTGGTGCGCGGCGGCGGGTCGATGGAAGACCTCTGGGCCTTCAACGACGAACAGCTGGCGCGCACCATCGTGCAAAGCCCGGTGCCGCTGATCTGCGGCGTGGGGCACGAAACCGATTTCACCATTGCCGATTTCTGCGCCGACCTGCGCGCCCCCACGCCCACGGCGGCGGCCGAGCTGGTCGCTCAGCCGCGCGAGGTGTGGCTGGGTGCGCTGGGTTTGCTGGCCGGCCGGCTGGTCGACAGCGTGCAGCGCCAGCTTGATGCCCGCCACCAGCGGCTGGACCAGGCCGCCGCCTGCCTGGGTCGTCCTTCGGGTCTGGTCGCCAGGCAACAGATGCAACTGGCCCGCCTGGCCCAGCGCATGCGCCACGGGGCGATATTGAAAATGCAGCATCTTATGCATACCCAGCAAGCGCTGGAGGTCGATTTGCCTGCCACACTGCAACGCCGGCTGGAGCTGCACGCCGCGCGGCTGGACCGCGCGGCCTTGCGGCTGGAGCTGCTCAATCCACGCCTGGTGCTGCAGCGGGGCTATGCGTTGCTGACCGACACACAGGGCAAGGCCATCACCAGCGTGCGCCAGGCGCAGCCGGGCGATGCCCTGCGCGCCACGCTGGCGGATGGTGCGGTGGACGTCACCGTGGTACAGCCGCGCCTGCTGTAGTGGGCAGCGGCTGCAGGATAAGCTCGCCTTCGATGCACAACGGCGGGTGCTCTCTCGCCCCATACAGCACAGGTCATCTGATCTTCCTACAATGCCTGCTCACCCGTGTCCGATTGCGATGCAGTCGGGTATCCGGTAGTCCCAGAATTTCAACCCACCAGGAAACACCATGGAACACACCCTTCCCCCGCTGCCCTACGCCATCGACGCACTGGCCCCGCACTACAGCCAGGAAACGCTGGAATACCACCACGGCAAGCACCACAACACCTACGTGGTGAACCTCAACAACCTGCAAAAAGGCACCGAGTTCGAAGCCATGACGCTCGAAGAGATCGTCAAGAAGTCGAGCGGCGGCATCTACAACAACGCTGCACAGGTCTGGAACCACACCTTTTTCTGGAACTGCATGGCGCCCCAGGGCGGCGGCGAGCCCACGGGTGCGCTGGCCGCGGCCATCAACGCCAAGTTCGGCTCTTACGCGGCTTTCAAGGAAGCCTTCGTCAAGTCGGCCGTGGGCAATTTCGGCTCGGGCTGGACTTGGCTGGTGAAGAAGGCCGACGGCAGCGTGGACATCGTCAACACCGGCGCCGCCGGCACGCCGCTCACCACCGCCGACAAGGCACTGCTGACGGTGGATGTGTGGGAACACGCCTACTACATCGACTACCGCAATCTGCGCCAGAAGTTCGTCGAGACCTTCCTGGGTAACCTGGTGAACTGGAAGTTTGCTGAAGCCAACTTTGCCTGAAGCAGGCTGCAGGGGCGGGCAGTTCGCCCGCCTTGCTCCTCAAACACACAACGGCCCGCATGGGCCGTTGTGTGTTTTTGGCGGTAGCAGCGCCCGGCTGGCAAGCGCTTTTTGCTGCACCAATAGCAGTGAATCGTGGTGCATCAATGCTTAGCGAACGGGGGGCCGCCGAGCCTGAAACCGGCCTTGATGCCCTTCTTGCCAAACCATCCCTGGTTCATCTCCAGCACGTAGCGCACGGGCCTGGCCGAGCAATGCGAATCGGTCGTCTGGGGTTTCATGTCG
>DCVY01000218.1:8377-9856 GCA_002327945.1 Acidovorax delafieldii
TGCCAGGACAGTGGCCACCAAGGGTGCAAGCGCCGAGGCGGCGCGTCGGGGGAAACGGCGGAAAATGGAATACAACGTTGTCATGGGCAGGTTTTCAGCGGTTGCGAACTGGAGCCAAGGGTAACCATAGCGCTTCACGGTCGTCGATGGGGAAACCTGCAGGGATTGGAGCAAAAAATTGCGCTCTTTCAGGGTCGTAATTTCGCATTGTGATATTCTGTTGCAAAATAGCCGGGCTGGACACCGCGCAAGAAAGCACAATGGTGCGGTTCGATCACTGCCACTGGTGGAAGCCCCCGCCGGTGGTTTTTTCAGCCATTTCCTGAAGTAAGCGATGAGTACCCAGCAACCCACCATCATCTACACCCTGACTGACGAGGCCCCTCGCCTGGCCACAGCTTCTTTTCTGCCCATCGTGCGCGCCTTTGCCGCGCCTGCGGGCATCAACGTGACCGAAAGCGACATCTCGGTGGCGGCCCGCGTGCTGGGTGAGTTCCCTGAATTCCTGCGTGACGACCAGAAGGTGCCCAACACGCTTGCCGCTTTAGGCAAGAAGACCCTGGAGCCCGATGCCAACATCATCAAGCTGCCCAACATCAGCGCCTCGGTGGGTCAGCTGATCGCCTGCATCAAGGAACTGCAGGGCAAGGGCTACGCCGTGCCCGACTACCCCGAAGACCCCAAGACCGAAGAAGAAAAGGCGATCCGCGCACGCTATGCCCGCTGCATCGGCTCTGCAGTGAACCCCGTGCTGCGCGAGGGCAACTCCGACCGCCGCGCGCCCCGGGCCGTCAAGGAATACGCACGCAAGAACCCTCACAGCATGGCCGAGTGGAGCCAGGCTTCGCGCTCGCATGTCTCGCACATGCACGCGGGCGACTTCTACCACAGCGAAAAGTCCATGACCCTGGACCGCGCCCGCGACGTAAAGATGGAGCTGATCACCAAGAGCGGCAAAACCATCCTCCTCAAGCCCAAGGTGTCGCTGCTGGACCGCGAAATCATCGACAGCATGTTCATGAGCAAGAAAGCGCTGGTCGCTTTCTATGAAAAAGAAATCGAAGACGCGCACAAGACGGGCGTGATGTTCTCGCTCCACGTCAAGGCCACGATGATGAAGGTCTCGCACCCCATCGTGTTTGGCCACTGCGTGAAGATTTTCTACAAGGACGCGTTTGCCAAGCACGGCAAGTTGTTTGACGAGCTGGGCGTGAACGTGAACAACGGCATGGCCAACCTCTACGAAAAAGTGGCCACATTGCCAACCGCCCAGCGCGAAGAAGTCATGCGCGACCTGCACGCCTGCCACGCCACCCGCCCCGAGCTGGCCATGGTGGACTCGGCCAAGGGCATCACCAACTTCCACTCGCCCAACGACATCATCGTGGACGCTTCCATGCCCGCGATGATCCGCAACGGCGGCAAGATGTGGGGCGCTGACGGCCGCCTCAAGGACGTGAAGGCCGTGATGCCCGAATC
>DCVY01000218.1:9873-11159 GCA_002327945.1 Acidovorax delafieldii
TGATGGCCCAGCAGGCCGAGGAATACGGCTCGCACGACAAGACGTTTGAAATCCCCGAAGACGGCGTCGCCAACATCACCGACCTGGCCACGGGCGAAGTACTGCTCTCCCAGAACGTGGAAGAGGGCGATATCTGGCGCATGTGCCAAGTCAAGGATGCTGCCATCCGTGACTGGGTCAAACTGGCCGTGAACCGTGCGCGCAACTCCGGCATGCCGGTGGTGTTCTGGCTCGATTCCTACCGCCCGCACGAGGCCCAGCTGATCACCAAGGTCAAGATGTACCTGCACGAGCATGACACCTCCGGCCTCGATATCCAGATCATGAGCCAGGTGCGTGCGATGCGCTACACGCTGGAGCGCGTGGTTCGCGGCCTGGACACCATCAGTGCCACGGGCAACATCCTGCGCGACTACCTGACCGACCTGTTCCCCATCATGGAACTGGGCACCAGCGCCAAAATGCTCTCCATCGTCCCGCTGATGGCCGGTGGCGGCATGTACGAAACGGGTGCGGGCGGCTCGGCCCCCAAGCATGTGCAGCAGCTGGTGGAAGAAAATCACCTGCGCTGGGATTCGCTGGGCGAGTTCCTGGCGCTGGCCGTGTCGCTGGAAGACCTGGGCCTGAAAACCGGCAACGCACAAGCCAAGGTGCTGGCCAAGACACTGGACGCTGCCACCGGCAAGCTCCTGGACAACAACAAGAACCCCTCGCCCAAAACCGGCCAGCTTGACAACCGTGGTAGCCAGTTCTACCTGGCCTTGTACTGGGCGCAAGAGCTGGCCGCACAGACCGACGATGCCGATCTGGCCAGGCGATTTGCCCCGCTGGCCCAGCAACTGGCCGCCAACGAGCAAAAGATCGTGGACGAGCTCAATGCCGTGCAGGGCAAGCCCGCCGATATCGGTGGTTACTACCTGCCTGATTTGGCAAAGCTCGACGCCGTGATGCGGCCCAGCAAGACCCTGAACGCGGTGCTTTCCGCCACTGTCGCCTGACATGTGGGGACTGCCCCTGATCCGGGGTAGCCGCACCAGATAAGCCCTATTGCCGCGCTGCGGGCCCAGGCCCGCAGCGCGGCATTTTTCTTGGGCAGGTGCGCATCTGGTGATCTAGTGGCTTCAATCCAGTATGACGCTGGTGTTAACCGTGGTCCCTAACCCGCATATTTCACCCATAAGAGTTGGCAGTCCCGGCCGAAGCGTGTTGTCATGGTTTTTTTATGTGCCATCAAGCGTGAAACACTGCACCAGGTTCAACGCAGAGCCTCGCCCTGCAATGAAGGG
>DCVY01000218.1:11267-15454 GCA_002327945.1 Acidovorax delafieldii
ATGGCTTGGGTGGCTTGTGCCAACAGCGTGTTGGACTTCCAGTCCTGTCCCGGTGCCAGTCGGACATTCAGCAGCACTTGCGGATAGAGCACAACGTCTGCCAGCAGCTGTGCCAGGGTTTTCTCACTGCGCACGCACGCCTGCAGCACCTGCAGGGCACTGACGATGCCGTCACCCGTGGTGTGGCGGTCCAGCGCCAGCAAATGCCCTGAACTCTCTCCACCCAGCACCCAGTGGTGGCGCGCCAGTTCCTCCAGCACGTAGCGGTCGCCCACGCGTGCTCTCACCAGTTTCACGCCGCGTGCATGCAGCGCGACCTCGACAGCCATGTTGGTCATCAGAGTGCCCACGACACCGGGCACATGCTCATCGCGCCCCATGCGATCGACAGCCATGAGGTACAGCAACTCATCACCGTTGTAGAGACGCCCTGTGGCATCCACCACCTGCAGGCGGTCGGCATCACCGTCGAGAGCGATGCCATAGTCGGCATGGTTGGCGCGCACAGCCCGCACCAGTGCGTCGGGATGGGTTGCACCGACCTCGTGGTTGATATTGAGACCATCGGGAGCACACCCAATGGCCAGCACTTCGGCCCCGAGTTCGTGGAACACCTTGGGCGCCACCTGGTAGGCGGCACCATGGGCCGCGTCTACCACGATCTTGACACCGCGCAAAGACAGGGCATGAGGAACCGTGCTCTTGCAAAACTCAATGTAGCGGCCTGCTGCATCGTCGAGTCGGCGGGCCTTGCCCAGTGTGGCCGAATCAGCCCACTTCGGTGGCTCATCCAGCGCAGCTTCGACCGCGAGTTCCCAGGCATCCGGCAGCTTGGTGCCCTGCGCGCTGAAGAATTTGATGCCGTTGTCCGGATACGCGTTGTGGCTGGCACTGATCACCACCCCCAGGCTCGCGCGCTGCGCCCGCGTCAGGTAAGCCACGCCCGGTGTGGGCAGCGGCCCCAGCAGCACGACATCCACGCCTGCCGAATTGAAGCCCGACTCCAGCGCGCTTTCCAGCATGTAGCCCGAAATGCGGGTGTCCTTGCCAATCAGCACCGTAGGGCGCTCTTCGGTCTGTTTCAGTACACGACCGACCGCATGCGCGAGGCGCAACACAAAGTCAGGGGTGATGGGCGCTTGTCCAACGGTGCCGCGAATGCCGTCGGTACCAAAGTATTTTTGAGTCATGTGAGTCGGCTTTACGCTGATATTTTTTGCGCATTGAGTCTAGCGCACGTCGCTGCCACCGACTTTGCGAGGCCTGCAACAACAATAAGCCCCGCAAGGGCCGCTACCGGGTGGCTATCGCAGCCCCCTGCTGACCCAACTCCATGGCGCGCCAGACTGTGAGAGCCTGCACGGTTTCTCGCACGTCATGCACGCGCACAATGCGCGCACCGCGCTCCACGGCGAGCAGCGCTGCGGCCACGCTGGGCTGCAACCGCTGGTCCACATCCAGCCCCGTGACGGCGCCCAGCGATGATTTGCGCGACCAGCCCGCCAACACGGGATAGCCCAGCGCCAGCAGTTCGCGCTGGCGCGCCAGCAGGGCGAAGTTCTGCGCCACGGTCTTGCCAAAACCAATGCCGGGGTCCAGAACAATCCGGGATTTTTCAACCCCTAGCGCCTGCAGAGTTTTGGCTGATAGCTCTAAAAAAGAGAGCACTTGCGGCAGTACATCGCCCGCCATGGGCGTCACCTGCATGGTCTGCGGATCGCCGTGCATGTGCATCAGGCACACGCCGCAGCGGGGGTGCCGCGCCACCACCTGCGCCGCGCCGGGTTGGCGCAAAGCCCAGATGTCATTGACGATGTCGGCTCCCAGGTCGAGCACCGCCTGCATGACCTCGGGCTTGTAGGTATCCACTGAAATCGGCACTCCCAGGGCTACCGCGCCGCGCACCAGCGACAGCACACGTGCCAGCTCTTCGTCCAGGCCCACGGCCGAGCTGCCAGGGCGCGTGGATTCGCCGCCGATATCGAGGATGTCGGCACCGTCTTTCAGAAGCTGCTCGCAATGGCGCAGCGCCGCCGCTGTCGAACCGTGACGCCCTCCATCGGAGAAGGAGTCCGGCGTCACGTTGACGATGCCCATGACGTGCGGTCGTGTCAGGTCGAGGGTGAAGCGGGAGGTTTGCCAGAGCATGGCTTTCCAGTGAAAAACAGGGAAAACAAAACGGGGCTGCAAGCCCCGTTTTGGTGGTGATGTCGCGCCCGGCGTCAGGCGACGGTCGGAGCAGGCTCCGTGGCAACGGCGGGCGAACCACCGCTTGACCCATCACCCGAGGACGGAGGCGTGCGCGGCGTCCAGTCTTTGGGCGGGCGCGGTGCCTTGCCGGCCATGATGTCGTCGAGCTGGTCGGTGTCGATGGTTTCCCACTCCAGCAGGGCCTTGGCCATGGCGTGCATCTTGTCGCTGTTTTCTTCGATCAGACCGCGCGCCAGATGGTATTGCTCGTCAATGATGCGGCGCACTTCCATGTCCACCTTTTCCATGGTCTGCTCGCTCATGGTGGTGGTCTTGGTGACGGAGCGGCCCAGGAACACTTCGCCTTCGTTTTCTGCATAGACCATGGGGCCCAGGGCATCGGTCATGCCATAGCGCGTGACCATGTCGCGGGCAATGTGGGTGGCCCGCTCGAAGTCATTGCTGGCGCCCGTGGTCATCTGGTTCATGAACACTTCCTCAGCGATACGGCCACCGAACAGCATGCTGATCTGGTTGAGCATGTACTCGCGGTCGTAGCTGTAGCGGTCTTGGGCGGGCAGGCTCATCGTCACGCCCAGGGCACGGCCACGGGGAATGATGGTGACCTTGTGCACGGGGTCGCACTTGGGCAGCAGCTTGCCGATGAGGGCATGGCCCGACTCGTGGTAGGCCGTATTGCGGCGCTCTTCCTCGGGCATCACCATGCTCTTGCGCTCGGGGCCCATGAGGATCTTGTCCTTGGCCTTCTCGAAGTCTTGCATTTCCACGGTGCGCGCATTGCGTCGCGCAGCCATCAACGCGGCTTCATTGCACAGGTTGGCCAGATCGGCACCACTCATGCCGGGCGTGCCGCGGGCGATGATGCCAGGGGCCACGTCCTGGCCAATCGGGATCTTGCGCATGTGCACGCTCAGGATCTGCTCGCGGCCACGGATGTCGGGCAGCGTCACGTAGACCTGGCGGTCAAAACGACCGGGGCGCAGCAGGGCGGCGTCCAGGATATCGGGGCGGTTGGTGGCGGCCACCACGATCACTCCGAGGTTGGTTTCGAAACCGTCCATCTCGACCAGCATCTGGTTGAGGGTTTGCTCTCGCTCATCGTTGCCGCCTCCCAGGCCTGCACCACGCTGGCGACCCACTGCGTCGATTTCATCAACGAAGATGATGCAGGGGGCGTTTTTCTTGGCGTTGTCAAACATGTCGCGCACGCGGGCCGCACCCACGCCAACGAACATTTCCACAAAGTCGGAACCCGAAATGCTGAAGAACGGCACCTTGGCTTCGCCAGCAATGGACTTGGCCAGCAAAGTCTTACCGGTGCCAGGGGGTCCAACCAGCAGCAGGCCACGCGGAATGCGGCCGCCGAGCTTCTGGAATTTCTGCGGATCTTTCAGGAAATCCACGACTTCCTTGACTTCTTCCTTGGCTTCGTCACAGCCAGCCACATCGGCGAACGTGACCTGGTTGGTGCTTTCGTCCAGCATGCGTGCCTTGCTCTTGCCAAAGCTGAAGGCGCCGCCCTTGCCTCCGCCCTGCATCTGACGCATGAAATACACCCACACACCAATCAGCAACAACATGGGACCCCAGCTGACGAGCAGGGTCATGAGCAAAGAGCCTTCTTCGCGGGGTTTGACGTCAAACTTGACGTTGTTGTTGATCAGATCGCCCACGAGACCACGGTCGAGGTAGGTGGCGGTAGTGCGGATCTTGCGATCATCGTTGGTGACCGCAACGATCTCAGTGCCACCCTGGCCTTCCTGGATGGTGGCACTCTTGATGCGATTGCTTCGGACTTCCTCCAGGAACTCCGAATAGCCGACATAGCCAGCACTGGCGCCTGTGCGGGTGTCGAACTGTTTGAACACAGTGAACAGCACCATGGCGATGACAAGCCACACGGCAATTTTTGAAAACCACTGATTGTTCAAGCAGGACTCCAGTCGCGAGAAAAACGGTCACAAAGCCGTCATGGC
>DCVY01000150.1:0-5395 GCA_002327945.1 Acidovorax delafieldii
GCGCGCCAAAGGCGTCAAGGTTGTAAGGGCGGCCCGCCAGCTCGCCCAAGGCCAGCGCCGGGCCCTTGGTGCGGGCTGCGCGGGCGAACGCGCCCAGGGCATCGAGGGCGGTTTGCTGGTAGGACTTGAGGGTGATGGGGGTCATGGAAAGAAATTCAGTCAACACGGCGCAACAACAAAGTTATCCACAGGCGCATTACAATCAACGCGTGGGAACGAAATTCGGCTCCATGCCGTGTGAAAGCTGGAACCACGGGGCAACCCAGTCAGGCGATCCTATATTCCCACCTTGTTTTTCAAAGCCGCTCCCACGAGCGGCTTTGTTTTTGAGTAGTACACCCCGTAAGGCGCCTTGTCGGTTTCGTCCACCGCGTGGATGAGGCTGACCTTGTCCCAGACCATTTCCAAAAAGCGGCTCTCCTGCAGGGCGTAGTGTCTTTGCAGCGCCCACAGCATGTAGTCCACCGCTTGCAGGCCGGCTTGCTGCACCGGCTGTGCCGCCGTTACTTCAATGGCAGTGGTGACTTGCTTGTCCCATTGCTTGGCAAACCGGTCACGCGCCAGCACCAGCGAATCGGCAAAGGACTTGGTGCGGTCCGAACTGCCCCGCACGGCATAGCAGACACGACAGCTTTCGTACTGGTGCAGCCGGTTCTTGAACAGCCGTGCCACGCTGCTGTCGTAAAGCTCGTTAGGGTGGTAACGGTAGGTGCCGTTGCGCCCATTGCGTTCGCGCACATATGACAGCACCGCTCGCATGTCGCGCACTTCAGCATAAAACTTGACGGAGTGGCGCAGCAACAACTTGAACACCTCGCGGCGCACTTCAGGCAAATCGTCCTTGGCGTGAAACGTCACCGCCGTTTTACCCCGCTCTGGCTGGAAAGAGGGAACGTTCTTGAAGTACGGGTCGGCCTTCAGATCGGCACGCAGTTGCTCCAGATCCAAAGACAATGCCACTGGATCGTCGGCCTCCAGCAACCCCATGATGAAATGGCCCATCGCTCCACCCGGCTGGCCCACCAGCACTTGCCCCTTTGCATTGAAGAGCACGCCATCCCCCGATTCATCGACGAAGTAGTGGGCAATGCGTGGAGAGGACGCCAGTTGTACTTTGCTGTCCACCATATCGATCCTCACCTCGCCTTCACGTCATACGGAATGTGCTTGAACGTGACCCGCGCCAGCGCCAAGCGCGCTTCGCCCAGGCGGCAGGCCTCGCCATACACCACCAGCGGCGCTTCGGGGTGGGGCGTGCGGGCGTGCAGCGCCAGCAGCGCATCGAGCACGGCCGAAGTCAGCACGTTGCCGCTGGCCGGGCGCTTGTCACCCAGGATGCCGTTGAACAGCAGGTAGTACGCCGTGCGGCTGCGCAGCACGGGGGGCGGCGCGGGCACAGGCTCGGGCGGGGCCGTCACGCCGGATGCGGCGGGGCCGGCGGCCTGCAACCCGAGTTCGCCCTGGGCCGGCGGGGTTTGCGGGGCAGGGGGCAGGGTTTCAGATGAAACAGGCTCCAAGCCACCGTCTGGAAAGCGCTCGTAGCTCTCAAAAACAGCGTGCGTGCCCAGGTGCGGCGTGCCCGGCGTGGCGCGCGCGGGGTCAAAGGCGGTGCCGGTTTCCTGCTGCCAGACAAAGGCGGCCAGCGTGGCAAAGCGCACCTCGGGGTGGATGCAGCCATCGGCGTCAAAAATCGGCGCGCCCAGGCGCATGAAGCGAAAGCCGCCGCCGCCTTGCCAGTTCACCGCCTGGCTGATGCCGCCCTGTTCCCCGTCCAGCACCTTTTGCAGGCGCGGCAGGCAGTGCGTGGCGGCGTGGTCGCCCATCTCGATGCCGACCCAGCGCCGGCCCATCTTGTGGGCCACGGCGGCCGTGGTGCCGGAGCCGAGGAAGCTGTCGAGGACGAGGTCGTTGGGGTGGGTGGCCAATGTCAAAACCCGCTCGATCAAGCGTTCAGGCTTTGGTGTGGCGAATGGCGCCACTGCGTCAAAAGTGAGGATTTCCTTTTTTGCGTCTTGGTTGTTGCCCACTTCGTCGTTTCGCCAAAACGTGGTGGGTACTGTCCCCTGTTGAACCGCATCGGGGAATTTTTTTAGTCGCGGGCGTTCGTTCTTGCCGTTAGCACCCCAATAGAGAAGCCCCTGCTGTAGATTGAACTCCGTTGATGCGCGCTCAAACGCCCACACTCTGGTGGTAGATGGCCAAACATCTTGTCCAGTGAACGGATTTTGGATGGCGTAGTAAAGGTTTGGCCGCTCGTCTTTAGTTTTGGCACATGTGTAGTCTGCTGAGAGCCAAGGGCCACGCGGGTCGTTATCGGGATTTTTAAAATTTTTCGCCTGTTTCTCGCTTCGAGGCAACAAGTTTGGACGCCAGTTGTCAGACCGCTTTGCGTACACCAAGACGTGGTCATGGTTGATGCTGATTTGGTAGGCATCGTTTTGTGGGGAGAACTTTTTTTCCCAAAACACATTCGCCACAAAATTCCGCCGCCCAAACACCTCATCCATCAGCACCTTGAGGTAATGCCCCTCGTTGTCGTCAATCGTCACCCAGATCGAGCCGTCGTCGCTGAGCAAGTCCCGTAGCAGCTGCAGGCGCGGCAGCATCATGCTGAGCCACTGGCTGTGCTCCAGGTTGTCGTCGTAATGCTCGAAGGCGCTTTTCGTGTTGTAGGGCGGGTCGATGAAGATGCATTTGACCTGCCCCCGGTAAAACGGCAGCAGCGCCTTGAGCGCTTCGAGGTTGTCGCCCTGGATGAGCAGGTTGTCTTGTGCGCTGGCGGGCTCGCCGTGGGTGGAGACGCTCTCCAGCAGGCGGTAGGGCACCTGGGCGGCGGTGGTGAAGGCGTGGGCGCGGTTGAGCCAGTCGAGGGTGGGCATGGGGTGGGGGTTTCGGGCCGGGGGCCGGGGGGGCGGTGAAAGCAGGCGGTATTGTGTGGCCTGCGCCATGGCGCAGCGCCGCCCAGAGGCGGTGGCGCGGTGGCGGCAATGGGCGGGGTGGTTTTAGCCGCCGTGGATGGCGGCGGCCACGATGATGCTGATCCCCAGGCTCATGGCGGCCACCACCAGGGCCAGGGCCTTGTTCTGTTTTTCGACGATCTCGCGCCACAGGTCGTAGGGCGTGATCTTGTCGATGAGGACGAAGCTCAGCCAGAACACCAGCACGCCCACCAGGGCAAACAGGATGGAGCCAAAAAATGCGGCGGGCCGCAGCCATTCAATTTCCATGATGACCTCCGTGGAAAACGCGATTTGTGCACTGTTTGCGCATTATTTGTGCCCGCCGCCGGATGAATACCCGCCAAACGAGCCGCCCGAGCTGCGGTAACCACTGCCCGCAGACCCCGAGCAATTGCTGAGGATGATGAGCAAAATGATGATGATGACCGCAACCAGGATGATGGTGCCGCAGCCCAGGCCCGATTGGGCCACGAAGGGGCCGGGGTCGTCGCGCTGCAGCACGTCTTTCTTGTCGCCCAGGTTGAAGGCCTTGACCACGGTGTCGCTGGCCAGCTTGTCGCCCGCCGACCAGGTGATCTCGCTCGGGCTTTGCTCCATGGCCAGCAGGCCTTTGCTGCTTTCAAAGTCGCGGTTGCTGGTTTTCTGGCCGCGCTCCACCTGCCAGTAAAACTCGCCCAGCACGTAGGTGGTTTCGGCCTCGTAGCTGTATTTGAGCTGGTAGGTGGTGCCCAGATAAGTGGCGCTGCGGCCGCTGGCGGCCAGTTGCGGCGCGCCGGTGGTGGGGCGCACCAGGCTCCAGCCTTCTTCCGAATCGACCAGAAACGCAAAGCCGCGCTTTTGGTTGTAGAGCAGGTATTCGCTCCAGCCAAAGTGCTCGGTTTCATCGTCATCCTGGCCCGGCGCCACGCCCATGCGGTGCTGAAAACCCACCACCTGCCATTGCACGCCCTGCAACTGGCCTGTGCTGCCCAGCGGGATGATGGGGCGCACGGGCTCGTCCTGCTCGGCCGAGCGCAAATCGCCGCCCACGCCGCTGTCCAGGCTGATGATGCTGGCACACGAGCCACAGGTGACGCTTTTGGAGCTGGCCAGCTGCACCTGCACGGGCGCGCCGCAGTGCGGGCAGTTGAACTGGCGGCCTTGTTCGTCCTTGGCCGATTCTTCTTTCAGGCCGGTGAGCTGCAGGTCTTCGAGCAGCACAGACTTGCCGCGCTCGACGCTGGGCGGCTGGTGGCCGTAGTCGATGCTGACCACTTCGCCGTCGGCGCTGCGCAACTCGACCATGTCAAACGGCTGGCCCAGCGGCGGCAGCCTGGGCAGTTCGCCCTGCGCCGAGATCAGTTGCGCCTGGCCGGCATAGGCCACGCTGTAGGGCTTGCCGTTGATGGCGGTGGTGCTGCCGATGGACCAGCGCGCGGCCTCGGGCATCACGCGGCCCGGGTCGATGGGGCGGGTGAAGACATAGGCGCCGTTGTCCTCGCCCAGCGTGGCCAGGGTGCCGTCTTGCAAAAAGGCGGCCCATTCGGTCCAGACGCCCGCGTCGCCCTTGTACTGCAGGCGGCCAATCAGCGTGAAGGGCAGGTCTTTGCCATCAAGCTGGATGCGCCCGCTGGCCATGAGCTGCAGCGGGCTGTGGTCGTCGAACAGCTCGGCCATCTTGCCCAGGCGCGTGAGCACCTCGCCGCTGCGCACCACGGTGCTCTGGCAGTAGCCGCAGACGGCGTGCGTGGACTGCGCGCTCTTGAACTCGACGGGCGCGCCGCAGCCGGGGCAGGGCGCGCGGTAGCTACGCTGGGTAGCGCTGGTCGCCATGGGCTTCAGGCTTCTTTATGGTGTTTTTGGCCTCTAGCGCTTATGCAGCAAGCGCTAGAAGCTATCAAAAAGTGAGTTCAGACCAGTTTCTTGAGCAGCTCGGCCTTCTTGGCGTCGAACTCTTCCTGCGTCAGGATGCCCTTGGCCTTGAGCTCGCCCAGCTTCTCCAGCGTGGCCATCACGTCCTCGGGCTTGACGCCAGCGGGCGCTGGCGCAGCAGGCGCCGCCTGCGCGGCCGCACCGCCACCTTGCAGGCCGGCCTGCAGGTTCTGCGCCAGCACCTGGCCCAGCGCCACACCGGCGCCCAGGCCCATGGCGTCGCCGGCAATGCCGCCGCCACCGCTGCCCGCGCCTTCGGCGAACTTGGGGATGGCCTGCGCCGTCTGGTACTGCATGAACTTGCCCATGTCGTTGCCGACCATGCCCATGCCGATCTTCTGGTCGAGAATTTTTTGCAACTCTTCGGGCAGCGAAACGTTCTGCACCGTGAGGTTTTCGAGCAGCAGGCCGAGTTTGGCAAAGACCGGCGCGAGCTCTTTGGTCAGTGCATCGGCAAACATGACCTGGTTGGCCGCCAGGTCGAGAAACGGCAGGCCGCTGCCTGCGATGGCGTTGCTGATGTT
>DCVY01000150.1:5401-8619 GCA_002327945.1 Acidovorax delafieldii
GCGATGCGAAAGGCGTAGTTGCCAAACGCGCGCAGGCGCACCGCGCCAAAGTCCTTGTCGCGGATGGTGATGGGCTGGGGCGTGCCCCATTTCTGGTCGATCTGCTGGCGCGTGCTGAAAAAGTACACATCGCTCTTGAAGGGCGACTCGAAGAGCTTGTCCCAGTTCTTGAGGTAGGTGAGCACCGGCAGCGTCTGCGTGGTGAGCTTGTAGGTGCCGGGGCCGAACACGTCGGCCACCTGGCCTTCGTTGACGAAGATGGCCATCTGCGACTCGCGCACCACCAGCGAGGCGCCGTTCTGGATTTCCATCTCCGCCATCGGAAAGCGCCAGGCCAGGGTGCCATCCCCCGCTTCGGTCCACTGGATGATGTCAATGAACTGTTTCTTGATGAAGTCCATGAGGGCCATGCGGTGCTCCGGGTGCAGTGAGGGGTGAAAGAATGAGCGGCCATCATAGCAACGGGCCTTGCATTTTTCGGCTCCATTCTTCACGGCCCATGGCGCATGGAGATAGCGGCTATCTGCGGTTTAGAAACGATCAATTGGCCATCGTTATTGAGAATGACGATCATTTGACTGTGCCCGCTTTGCATGGCGGGCTTGTTGAAGCCAAGGAGTTCGCCATGTCCCACATCCGCCGCGCCGCCCGCCAGAACAAGACCATGCTGATGAAGACGGGCAGCTACTACCTCATCCACATCTGCGTGGCCGCGCTCGTGGCCTATGCCGTCACTGGCAACCTGTGGGCTTCGCTCACGCTGAGTCTGCTGGAGCCCACGGTGCAGGCCGTGGCCTTCTTCTTCCACGAAAAGGCCTGGGAGCGAGCTGCGCGCCGCCATGCAGGCAACGCTGGCGCACTGCAAAACGCCTGAGACGCTCCTTCAAGGATATTGCGCTCTTGGAGCAATTGGCAACCGGGGCAACAATGGCGGCTCAGTGCCCCGCCTGGAACGCCCATTTGCATCGGAGAGACCCCATGAGCTTTGCCCCCACCGCCCCTAGCGCCGCACCCCGCATGGACGCCGAGTGGCTGGACGCGCACTGGATGCCGTACACGGCCAACCGCCAGTTCAAGGCCCAGCCGCGCATGATCGTGGAGGCCAGCGGCGCTTATTTCACCGACAGCGAAGGCCGCAAGATTTTTGACGGCCTTTCGGGCCTGTGGTGTTCGGGCCTGGGCCATGGCCGCCGCGAGATTGCCGAAGCCATCGGCAGGCAGGCCATGAAGCTTGACTACGCGCCCGCCTTCCAGTTTGGCCACCCGCTGTCGTTCGAGCTGGCCAACCGCGTCAAGGAACTCACCCCCGCCGGGCTCGACTATGTGTTCTTCACCGGCTCGGGCTCCGAGTCGGCCGACACCTCGCTGAAGATGGCCCGTGCGTACTGGCGCGCCAGGGGCCAGGGCACCAAGACGCGCCTGATCGGCCGCGAAAAGGGCTACCACGGCGTGAACTTTGGCGGCATCTCGGTGGGTGGCATCGTGGCCAACCGCAAGCTGTTTGGCCAGGGCATCGAAGCCGACCACCTGCCCCACACCCAGCCGCCCGCGGGTTCGTTCCACAAGGGCATGCCGCCCACGGGCCAGGAGCTGGCCGACCGCCTGCTCGACGTGATTGCGCTGCACGATGCCAGCAACATCGCCGCCGTCATCGTGGAGCCCTTCTCGGGCTCGGCCGGTGTCGTCATCCCGCCCGTGGGCTATTTGCAGCGCCTGCGCGAGATCTGCACACAAAACAACATCCTGCTGATTTTTGACGAGGTGATCAGCGGTTTTGGCCGCTCGGGCGCCTTCACCGGTGCCGAGGCCTTTGGCGTGACGCCCGACATCCTGAACTTTGCCAAGCAGGTCACCAACGGCGCGCAGCCGCTGGGCGGCGTGGTGGCGAGCAAGGAGATCTACGACACCTTCATGGCGGCGGGCGGCCCGCACTACCTGCTCGAATTTCCGCATGGCTACACCTATTCGGCCCACCCCGTGGCCTGCGCGGCGGGCCTTGCGGCGCTCGACATCCTGCAAAAAGAAGACATGATCGGCCGTGTCAACACCCTGGCGCCGCACTTCGAAGCCGCCGTGCACAGCCTCCAGGGTGCCAAGCATGTGCTGGACATCCGCAACTTTGGTCTGGCCGCCGGCTTCACCATTGCGCCGCTGCCCGGCGAGCCCGCCAGGCGCCCCTGCGAGATTGCGATGAACTGCTGGAAGAAGGGCTTTTATGTGCGCTACGGTGGCGACACCATCCAGCTGGCGCCGCCGTTCATCAGCGAGCGCACCGAGATCGACCGCCTGGTCAGCGCGCTGGGCGACGCGCTGGCAGAAACGGCGTAGTTCACACCCGCCACACGCCCTGCGTAATTTGCTACGTTTTAAATAGCATTAAGCGCTTAACCGATAAGCGCTGGATGCATCCAACCGCCGTTTCCAGGTTCAACCGGGCAAGCAGCTTGGCCGACCAGGATTTTCACATTACGAGGCCTACAATTGACCTTCCCCTAACAAGCTGACGGCCCGCCCGGAGCAGATCAACCGCGGACCCCGGCACTTTCTGAAAGCTGGAGACGCTTGATGCCCGAGAAAACCACGGCCGACAACCACAACCTTCCCGACAAGCGCGCCCTGCTGCGCAAGGCTGCTCTCGAATACCACGAGTTTCCCAAGCCCGGCAAGATTGCGATTGCCGCGACCAAGCAGATGGTCAACCAGCACGATCTGGCGCTGGCCTACTCGCCCGGCGTGGCCGCACCGTGTGAAGAAATCGTCAAAGACCCCAACGCCGCCTTCCGATACACCAGCCGGGGCAACCTGGTGGGCGTGGTGACCAACGGCACAGCCGTGCTGGGCCTGGGCGACATCGGCCCGCTGGCCGGCAAACCGGTGATGGAGGGCAAGGCGGTCCTGTTCAAGAAGTTCTCGGGCATCGATGTGTTCGACATCGAGATCAACGAGAAAGACCCCGAAAAGCTGGTCGAGATCATTGCAGCGCTGGAGCCCACCTTTGGCGGCATCAACCTGGAAGACATCAAGGCGCCCGATTGCTTTTACATCGAGCGCAAGCTGCGCGAGCGCATGAAGATCCCGGTCTTTCATGACGACCAGCACGGCACGGCCATCACCGTGGGCGCGGCCATCCTCAACGGCCTGAAGGTGGCGGGCAAAGACCTGAGGAAAATCAAACTCGTGACCTCGGGCGCGGGCGCCGCGGCACTGGCCTGCCTGGG
>DCVY01000150.1:8717-16623 GCA_002327945.1 Acidovorax delafieldii
TGCCCGAAGACGTGAAAGCCGTGCGCAGCGACGCCATCATGGCCACGGGCCGCTCGGACTATCCGAACCAGGTCAACAACGTTCTGTGCTTTCCCTACATCTTCCGGGGCGCGCTGGACAGCGGTGCCACCACGATCACGATGGAGATGGAAATCGCCGCTGTGCACGCCATCGCCGAGCTGGCCCAGGCCGAGCAAAGCGAAGTGGTGGCGGCGGCCTATGTGGGTGAGCCGCTGGCCTTCGGCCCCGAATACCTGATTCCCAAGCCCTTCGATCCGCGCCTGATGATGATGATCGCGCCGGCCGTGGCCCAGGCAGCGTTTGATTCCGGCGTGGCCCTGCGCCCCATCGCCGACATGGACGCCTACCGCGACCATCTGCAGACCTTCGTGTATGCCTCGGGCACCACCATGAAGCCCATCTTCACCGCCGCCAAGGCCGCCACCAAAAAGCGCGTGGCCTACGCCGAGGGCGAGGAAGAGCGCGTGCTGCGCGCCGCGCAGATCGTGGTGGACGAAAAGATCGCGCGCCCTACGCTGATCGGTCGCCCGGCCGTCATTGCAGAACGGATCGGGAAGTTTGGCCTGCGCCTGGAGGAAGGGCGCGACTACGACATCGTCAACGTCGAGCAGGACCACCGCTACCGCGACTTCTGGCAGACCTACCACCGCATGATGGAGCGCAGGGGCGTGACGGTATCGATCGCCAAGATCGAGATGCGCCGGCGCCTGTCGCTGATCGGCTCCATGCTGCTGCACAAGGGTGAAGTGGACGGCCTGATCGCGGGCACCTGGGGCCACACGGCACTGCACCTGAACTACATCGACCAGGTGATCGGCAAGCGCCCCGGCGTAAACACCTTTGCCTGCATGAACGGCCTGCTGCTGCCCGACCGCCAGGTGTTTCTGGTGGACACCCACGTCAACTACGACCCCACGGCCGAGCAGTTGACCGAAATCACCATGATGGCGGCCGAGGAAATGCTGCGCTTTGGCATCAAACCCAAGGCGGCACTGCTGTCGCACTCCAACTTTGGCTCCAGCGACCAACCCAGCGCCGTGAAGATGCGCCAGACGTTGGCGCTGCTGCGCGTGCAGGCGCCCTGGCTGGAGGTGGACGGCGAGATGCACGGCGACGTGGCCCTGGACGGCAAGGCGCGCGCAGCCCTCATGCCCCACAGCACCCTTGCGGGTGATGCCAACCTGCTGGTGCTGCCCAACATCGATGCGGCCAACATTTCCTACAACCTGCTCAAGACGGCAGCCGGCGGCAACATCGCCATCGGCCCGGTGCTGCTGGGGGCCGCGCAGCCGGTGCATATCCTGACCCCCAGCACCACCGTGCGGCGCATTGTCAATATGACAGCCATCACCGTGGCCGATGCCAGCGCTGCACGATGAGCCTTTCACAAATAGCGTGCACTAACTCTGGTGCACCCTGAATGCCCCCGGCGCCTGCCCAATCTTTGTGCAGGCGCTTGCTTTTTGGGGGGCTTTGAGCGACACTAGCCCGTTGAAATTTCGGGTTAACCCGCAGTTTCTGAAAGGTGTCGTTGATGCTCAAGGCTGTAGCCACCCCTCTGCGAAAAGCGGGGGTTTTGTGTGTTGTGGGTGTTGCGTTGGTACTGGGCCCAGTTGCCGGACACGCCCGGAAATTCCCGTCTACCGACGGCTCCATTGCTTCCATCGCCGTGGCAGAACTGCCCCCCCAGGGTCGTTCGACCTATGCGCTGATCCACAATGGCGGCCCTTTTCCGTACGACAAGGACGCAGCGGTGTTTGGCAATCGTGAACGGATATTGCCATCGTACCAGCGCGGCTATTACCGGGAATACACCGTCAAGACCCCCGGCGCGCGCAATCGTGGCGCCCGGCGCATTGTGTGTGGTGGCAAGCCCCAGGTGCCGGACGTCTGCTATTACACCAGCGACCACTACGCCAGTTTTCGCAAGATTGTCGAATGATGCCGGATGGTTTGCCCAACCACCCCAGCCGGGGCAGCGGGCAAGCCCCTTGTTTTCCCGACCCGAAACACGCATCCTGCGGTTTTGCGGTCAGCCAAAGTTTTTGGACCTCATAAAGAAAGAGCAACGGAGATGCAGACGCCCCTTCGTAAAGACCAGGAAACGCCACTGCGTGGCATGCGCACCAACATCGTGCAATCCATTCGCGCCTTCCGCGTGCAGGATTTGCAAGCTGCCGCAGCCTCCCTGGGACACCATTTTTTGTATGCCAACCTGGCCCACGCACAGTCCAAACAGGATGTGCTGGACCTGATTGCCGCGCAGTTCACCTTTCCATCGCACTTCGGCAAGAATTTCGACGCGCTCTACGACTGCATGACCGATCCCCTGCACAAGTCGGGGCCGCAACCGGGCTTCATCGTGGTGCTTGAGCAGATTCCGGCCACAGGCAAGTTCGACAAGGAAGCACGCGAGCAGCTGCTGGACATCTTCCGCGATGCGGCAGACTTCTGGGCCGACCGCAAGATTCCCTTCCGCTGTTTCTATTCTTTTCTGTAGCCCGTTCTGCAACCACCAGCCAAGCAGAACGGGCGAACGAGGCTAAGGAAACGACCGCAGTCCAGGGCATCACCATCGACCCGGAAACCGCAGAGAAAATGCCTACCGACAAACTGGTCGACATTTCTCCCCTGGCGCTGCGCATGAGCAGCCCATTCAACGCGGGCTACTGGCTGACTGCCGCCTGAATTCGGTGCATCCCCCTGAGCGGCTTTGCCGCTGGGTTTGGGCCGCGCCAGTTTTCAACATTCAACATTCATCGTTAATCAAGCCCTGGGCACACGCCCACCAAGCGCTTGCAGCCATCAACTCAAGAGCATGCTTGTGCCAGCGCCACGTATTCGGCCACGGGCACTTCCTCGGCACGGCGCTGGGTGTCGAAGTGGCCCGCAAACTGGCGCGCTTCCAGCCAGCGACCCAGCGTGTGGCGCAGCAGCTTGCGCCGCTGGCTGAAGGCCACCTGCACCAGCGCTTCCAGCACAGGCGCCGACAAAGCTGCAGGCTCTGCGTGCGGCACCATGCGCACCACCGCGCTGTCCACGCGCGGGGGCGGATCGAAGCTCCCAGGTGGCACGAACAGCACATTCTCCATGGCATAGCGCCACTGCAGCATCACTGAAAGGCGACCATAGTCGGAGGTGGCGGGCGACGCCACCATGCGGTCTATCACCTCTTTTTGCAGCATGAAATGCTGGTCTTGGATCGCCTGCACATGCTCCAGCAGATGGAACAGGATGGGCGTGGAGATGTTGTAGGGCAGGTTGCCGACCACCCGGATCCGGGAAGCACCCATGGTGTGCGCCAGTTGCGTGAAGTCGACTTTGAGCACGTCGGACTCGATGACATCGAGCTGGCCGTGCAGCCGCAGCCGCAAGGCCAGGTCCCGGTCCAGCTCGATCACCGTCAGGCGCCCCAGGCGCTCCACCAGCGGCTGGGTCAGCGCGGCCAGGCCGGGGCCGATCTCCACCATGGGCTGACCAGGCTGCGGCGCAATGGCACTGACGATGGCTTCGATGATGCCGCCATCCGACAGGAAATGCTGGCCGAAGCGCTTGCGGGGAATATGCTTCATGCAGCGGCCATCTTCACTGGGGTGCGTCGCGGTACTCGACGTAGGCCCGGCCCCGCAACTCTTGCATCCAGTTGGTGAAGGCTTCCTCGACCTTTTTTTCGCGCACCGCGTCGCGCGCCATGTCGCGCTGTTCGCGCTGGGTGAGCCTGGCCTGGCGGCGATCCACCAGCTGGATCAGGTGCACGCCAAAACGCGACACCAGGGGTTCGCTGATCTCGCCGGGCTGGAGCGCATTCATGGCCTGCTCGAATTCGGGTACGTAGCGGCCTGGATTGGCCCAGTCCAGATCGCCGCCCTGCTTGGCACTGCCATCCTGCGAATGCTCGCGCGCCAGCTCGGCAAAATCGGCCTGGCCTGCCGTGATGCGGCGCCGGTATTCGGCCAGCCGCGCTGCCGCAGCGCTCTCGGTCAGTTGGGGGCCGGTGCGCAGCAGGATGTGGCGCACATGGCTCTGGGTCACCAGGGTGGGCACACCGGCGGTTGCCCTGTCCGCCACCTTGAGCACATGAAAGCCGGCCGCAGAACGCACAGGCCCGGCGACGCCGCCCACGGGCAGCTGCGCCGTGGCGCTGACAAAGAGCTCAGGATAGCGGTCGGCCGGGCGCATGCCCAGCAGCCCACCTGCCTTCTTGGCCTCGGCAGCGTCCGAGAACTCGCTGGCCACTGCCGCAAAGTCCTCGCCGGCACGCACCTTGTCGGCGGCGCTCTGGGCGCGGGCCTGGCGCTCGGCCACCTGGGCCGGGCTGGCGTTTTCGGGCACAGCCACCAGGATGTGGCCCAGGTTGATCTCGATCCTGGAGGCATCAGCCCCCGACTGCTGTTCGCGCAGGTACTGGTCCACTTCCAGATCGCTCACGCGCACCCGGGACTGCACATCGCGCTCGCGCAGGCGCTGCAGCAGCAGCTGGTTGCGCAACTCTTCGCGAAAGCGTTCCTTGCTGATGCCGTCGGCGGCCAGCCGGCGGTGCATTTCTGCCACGCTGACGCTGTTTTGCCTGGCCACGCTCTCCTCGGCCTGGTCCACGGCAAAGTCATCCACGCGCATACCGACTTCGCGGGCCAGTTGCAGCTGGATTTTTTCCAGGATCAGCCGCTCCAGCACCTCGCGGGCCAGCAGATCGCGCGGCGGCAGGGGATTGCCCTGCGGGGCCATCTGCTGCACGATGCGTGCCGCCCGGGCCTGCACCTCGTTGTTGGTGACAGGTTCCGAATTGACCACCGCCACGATGAAATCGGCTTGCCGCAGCGCGGTGTTCGCACCGGGCGCGGGCAGGGCGAAGGAAGGTGCCGCAGGCGCCGTGCGCGAAAGGCCCGCTCCCGCAGCGCCCGAGGGGCGCAAACCCTGCGCCATGGCGCCATGGGTCACGAAAGAGGCCAGGCACGCCAGGCCCAAAGCAATTGCACGGTGGTTCATGGTGTCAAATCAGTCATAGTTGCTGAAGCGGCTGGGGCTGCTGACCTGCTCGCGCAGGTATTGGTAACGCGGCACATTGCGCTTGAGGGTATCGAGGGGATTGGTGCCCAGGCTCAGGCGCGAGAAGCCCACGAATTCGATCTGGAACAGCAGCCGGGTGTTGGCGGTGGTCACGCTGCTTTGCAGGCGCTCAAGCACGACGCGGCCGATCCAGCAGCAGCTGTCGTATTCAAAGCCCACCACGGTATCGACCAGCTTGCGGTCCTTCAGGCTGTAGTTCAGGCGGCCCACGGTGTACCAGCGGCCGCCGTCCTGGCCCTGGCCTTTGGCACGCTGCGGGCCGCTGTCTGCACCCTGGCCACCCCACAAGGCCGCCAGCGGCCACTGCCAGCCCACATCGATTTGCTCGCTGGCACCCCGCTGCAGCCGGTAGACCGCGTTCACGGTGCGGTAGTTGCCCGGGCTGTAGCGCGCGCCCACGGTGGAACGGATGGAGCGCTCCGACTTGGGGTTGTATTGCACGGTGGAGTCAAAGCCCCACTGCGGTGTCCAGTTGATGCCGGCCCCCAGCAGCACGTCGGACAGGCGCTCGCTGACCGGCGCAACACCGGGCAGGGTCACGTCCTGGTCAGAGAACCGCAGGCGCTGTGCAACGCCCAGGCGCACCGCCTCGGCGCCGGTGCGGGGGTCGAGAAAGCGCGTGGTCACGCCCAGGGTGAGCAGGTTGTTGTCTGCCAGGCGGTCATTGCCGCCATAAGCGTTTTCGGTGTAGACGGTGCCAAAGTTGAAGTCCGTGGCCGCCGTGTCATACACCGGCAGGCGGCTCTGGTCGCGAAAGGGTGTGTAGGTGTAGAAGGCGCGGGGTTCCAGTGTTTGTGTGAAGGCGCGCCCCAGCAGGCGCGCATCGCGCTCGAACACCAGCCCGCTGTCCAGGCTGAAGGTGGGCAGGGTGCGGCTGGCCGAGCGCTCCCCGGTTTTCAAAGGGTTGTCGAACTGGTATTGCGTGGCGTGCAACTGCAGCTTGGGGATGACGAAGCCCCCCGGCGACAGAAAGGGGCGGCTCAGCTGCGCCTGCACAAAGCTGCGCTGGCCGTCGGCCGGGTTGGGCAGCGCCCGGTCCGCCTCGAAACGCGTGGTGTCGGCCAGCAGGCTGAAATCCACGCCCCGACCCAGATCCTGGGGCGTATAGCGCCACAGCAGCTGGGGCATGAGGTTGTAGGGCGGCACGATGGGCGAGGCCACATCCTGCAGGGCCTGCCACTTGAGCGTGCGTACCTGGGCCGACATGTCGCCGGCAGCCCACGACAGGGTTCCATCGCTGGGCAGCAGGCGCTGGCGCAGCGGTTGCGCGGCCCGTCCGAAATCGCGCCAGTAGTCGTCATCGCTCACCCGGTTGAGGTTGAGGTTCAAGCCCACGCCACCCACGGGGGTGCTGATCTGCCCCTGGTGCTGCGCCGAATAGCCCCAGCGCATGCGGTTGCGCTGGCTGTCCGTAGGCATCAGGGTGGCATCCACCTGGCCCTGATAGTCGCTTTCAAGGTAACGAAACTCGCCGCCAATTTCAATACCGCGCTTGGCCATGATCCCGCCACGCAGCGTGGCGTCGCGGTTGGGGGCGATGTTCCAGTAGTAGGGCTGCAGGTATTCGAGGCCGTTGCGGGTGTCCAGGCCCACCGTGGGCGGCAGGAAGCCGGACTTGCGCTTGTCCGACAGCGGAAAAGTGATGCGCGGAATGGGGAGCACCGGCACCCCCTTGAACTCCAGCACGGCGCCCTCGGCGGTGCCCGCCTCTTCCACGTTGTCCAGGCGGATGGTCTTGGCGCGCAGCACCCAGTCGGGCTCCCAGCTGGCGGAGTCGTCTTTCTGGCAGGTGGTGTAGGTGGCGTTGTGCACCACCGAGCGGTCGCTGTCCAGGAAATCCACCCGCGTCGATTCGCCATGGGCGCCCGTGCTGATGAAGCGGTAGCGCGCATCGCTGAAAAAACCCTGGAACGCGTCCACTCGCAGCTCCAGCGCCGAGCCGTCATAGGTGTTGCCCGCCTTGTTGATGCGCACGCTCCCCTGCGCCTTGGCCAGGTCATCGGGCACGGTGTATTCCAGCCGGTCGGCCCGGATCATGGTATCCCCGCGGCGCAACTCGGCATTGCCATCGATGACGGCCTTCACATCGGGCTGGCCCGTGATGCGGTCGCCCGAAACAAACACCGGCAACTGGGGGCGCACATCCGCCGGCAGGGCTTCCTGCAGTTGCAGGCTGCGGCGCAGCGCCGGCGGGGCATCCCATGCGCTGGGTGCGTCGGTCTGCGCCAGCGCGGCCAGCGGCACGCCGCACCAAGCCAGCGCCACTGCATGGGCCAGGGGGTGCAGCCCCAGGCGACGGGCCCGCGCAGCAGCTTGCCGCACCGGCCGGGGAAGGGGTGGGGGGTTCTGCACGAAAGAAGACTGGCGGCGGGGCACGTCGGGCAATATGGACAGGGCTGGAAGAACGGCCCGCGCCAGGCAGGGCGGGTTTGTAAAATGGGATTATCCATGAGCCACCCCCTCCTCCCCCCAACGCCCCTTGCCGCGGCTTCGCCCGCCCCCGACAGCCCCGTCAGCTGGCCCGATGCAGCCCGGCAGGTGGCGTTCGAGCAATGGATCGCACCACTGGTGCAAACCCACCAGCTGCTGCCCGCCAGCCTGCGTGCCGCATCGGCCGACGCCAGCTTTCGGCGCTACCTGCGCATCGACAGCGCGGCCGGCGCCAGTTGCATCGTCATGGATGCCCCCCCGGACAAGGAAAACTGCCGCCCCTTTGTGCAAGTGCAGAGCCTGATGGCCGCCGCCGGCCTGAACGTGCCGCAGATACTGGCGTGGGATGAACCCGGAGGCTTCATGCTGCTGAGCGATCTGGGCAGCA
>DCVY01000150.1:16680-23874 GCA_002327945.1 Acidovorax delafieldii
CTGGTATCTGGCACAACACCGCGGTGTCACGCTCGATGGCCAGCAGCAGGCCACGCTGGCCAGCGCCTTTGATGCCATCGTGGCCCACAACCTGGCGGCCCCCAGCGTGTTTGTCCACCGTGACTTCATGGCGCGGAATCTGATGGCCCCTGTCACGGAGCGCGCGCCCCTCGGCGTGCTGGACTTCCAGGATGCCGTCTATGGCCCCATCACCTACGACATCGCCAGCCTGCTGCGCGATGCCTTCATCAGCTGGGAAGAGGAATTCATCATCGACGTGACCGTGCGTTACTGGGAAAAAGCCCGCAAGGCCGGCCTGCTGGGCGCCCACAGCGCCAGCGGCTGGGGCGAGGACTTTGGCGAGTTCTACCGCGCGGTCGAATGGATGGGGCTGCAGCGCCACCTCAAGGTCGCCGGCATCTTTGCCCGCCTCACGCTGCGCGACGGCAAGCCCAAATACCTGGCCGATGCGCCGCGCTTCATGGGCTACATCCGCGCCACGGCCAGCCGCTATCGGCAGTTGGGCCCTTTGCTCAAGATGCTGGACCCGATCGAAGGCACCGAGCCCGTCACTGGCTTCGCCTATGGCCGCATGTAGAAGTGAACCTCGTCCAAACCACTGAATATTGAGTCAAAAAAGCCATTAGCCTTTATTAGTAAAGCGCCAATAGCTATAAATTAAGTAGCAAATGCCCCGTTTCCATTGCCCGGCGCCTCTGGTCACCGGGGCCGAGATCGATCTGCCCCCCGGCGCTGCGCGCCATGTGCAGGTGCTGCGCCTGCAACCGGGCGACGGCATCACGCTGTTCCATGGCGGCCAAGGTGCCGACAGCCCCGGTGGCGAGTTCGACGCCACCGTGCTGCGCATGGGCCGCAGCGATGTGCGCGTGCAGGTGGGCGCCCACCACGCCATCGAGCGCGAAGCCCCGCGCGCCGTGCACCTGCTGGCTGGCATCACCGCCAACGAGCGCATGGACTGGCTCGTGGAAAAAGCCACCGAGCTGGGCGTGGCCAGCATCACGCCGCTGGTGGCCGAGCGCAGCGTGCTCAAACTCAAGGGTGATCGCGCCGAGAAAAAACTGGCCCACTGGCAGGCCGTGGCCGTGGCCGCGTGCGAGCAATGCGGGCGCAACCGCGTGCCCGTGGTGCATGACGCGGTGGACCTGGCCGGCTGGCTGCGTGCCCAAACCACGCTGCCCGCACAGGGCACACGCCTGCTGCTGTCGCTGCGCGCCGGCACACAAGCGCTGCGCACGGCGGCGGCTGGTGGTGGCGCGCTGATTTTTCTTTCCGGTCCCGAGGGCGGGCTGAGCAGCACCGAGGAAGACCTGGCGCTGGCGCATGGCTTTGCACCCGTCACCCTGGGCACCCGCGTGCTGCGCGCCGAAACCGCGCCGCTGGCCGCGCTGGCGGCGCTCACGCTGGAATAGATCCCGCGCCACGCGCGCCAGTGCAGTGTTTCACGCTTGCTGGCGCTGATAAAAAAGAGGGCTTTTGGGTTCTGGCAAGGCGCAAACNNGCAACACCGCCAGGGCCGAAAAGATGCTTTTTTTATGTGCCAGATAGCGTAAAACACTGCACCAGATGCCGTCATTGCGCTCCACGCGGGCGATGCGCGTCCCGTGTCACAGCGCAGGCGACAGAGGGCTTGATGCACGCCACGAATTCGAATGCGCGCCGAACGATGCCCAGAGAAAGCCACAAGGACCAGCACGGCGGAACTTGCTTCGCTTTCCATCGCGATCAGAGCACGTTGGACAAACGCCCACGGCCTTTGTGCACGCGGCCTCCAATTACCGCACGCAGGTACCATGGCCCGATGAGCACCCATTACGAAACCCTGCAGCAAGCCGATATCTACCACGAGGCGTTTGCGGTGGAGCCCCCGGTGGCCTTGGGCGAGCGCCACCTGTGGCCGCGCAAGCCCGGCTTTTTCATCGTGCATGCGGCCACGGCAGCGGCCATGACAAACCCTGCGTCGTCACCTTCACCCCAGCCCGAGGCGCCCTCCGAGCCACAGACCGGGCGGCAGCCAGCACCTGCGGATGCGGGCGCCGAAGCCCCCAGCCCAGCCCCCGCCCGCCCTGCGCAGCAGCGCGTGCTGGTGCCCGCGCAGTGGGGCCTGGTGCCGCACTGGGTCAAGTCGGCGTCCGACGCCAAATTGCGCGCGCCCAAGCTGGTCAATGCCAAGTCCGATACCGCCTCCACCGGCACGGCGTTTCGCGATGCGTGGCTGAACGGCCAGCGCTGCATCGTGCCCATGGCCGCGTTTTATGAAGACGACCTGCGCAGCGGCAAGGCCGTGCCCACCCGCGTTGCGCGGGTGGACGGCAAGCCCATGGGCGTGGCGGGGCTGTGGGCACGCTGGCAGGGGGCAGATGGCGAGGTCATCATCAGCTACTGCCTGCTCACGGTAAACGCCAACAACCACGCGCTGCTGCACCGCTACGGCCAGCCGGGCAGCGAAAAGAGCATGCCCGCCATCCTGAACGAAGGTGCCTACGATGCGTGGCTTACGGCCCTCCCCGAAAAAGCCAAGGAGTTCATGCGCCAATATGCGGCGCAGTGGCTGCTGGCCAACCCGGTGGAGAAGAAGGCTGACAAGGTGCCCAAGGGCTTCCTCGGCTGAGAGGCTGAGAGGCTCAGAGGCTGAGAGTCTTTTGCCTGGCACCCAAACGGGCGATGAATGGATGAACCTCGCAGAGGTGCCATCGCAGGCGATCAACTGCCGTGGCTGGACTGCGGCGCGCCCGCCCAGCCCGCGCCTACGGCCTGGTACAGCGCGGCGCTGCCCAGCAAGCGCCGGGCCTGGGCAGCGACCAGATCGGTGCGAATTTGCTGCACCTGCTGCTGGGCGATCAACAGTTGCAGGTAGCTGGCGGAACCCAGTGCGTATTGCCGCTGCATGGACTGCAGACTGCCCTGCGCGGCGGCATCGGCGCCGGTCTGCGCGGCCAGTGCCTGGGCGTCGTTGTCTAGTGCGCGCAGCGCATCGGCGACGCTGCGCAGGGCCTCGAGCACCACGCCCTGGTAATTGGCGGCGGCAGCGTCCAGTGCCGCCAAAGCCGCGCGCTTTTCGGCCGGTAGCGCCGGATTGAACACCGGCTGTGTGATCTGGCCGATCAGGCTCCACACGGAGGCAGCACCGCCCAGCAAGGCGCCCGTGGTCAGTGCCTGCGAACCCAGGCTGGCACTGAGGTTGACTTGCGGGTACAGGCGCGCCACCGCCACACCATAGTCTGCATTGGCCGCATGCAACAGTGCCTGGGCGCCCTGGATGTCGGGGCGCAGGCGCACCCACTCGGACGGGATGACCAGCGGTAGCTCGGCCGGCAGCGTGAAATCGTTCAACGTGAAGCTGTGCAATCCCTGCGCCGTGGGCGCCAGCCCGGCCAGCGTCGCCAGCAGGTGGCTGCTTTGCTGGTGCTGCTGGCGCAGCAACGGCACGCCGGCCCGCGCCTGCTCGACCTGCGCCTGCAGCGCCAGCACCTCGCTGTGCGCGGCCTGGCCTAGGCGCAGGCGCTCGCCGGTGATGTGCAGCTGCGCCTCCTGCGTTTGCACGATGGCCTGCAGCGCCTCGATTTGCGCCGCCAGCCGCGCCTGCGTGATGGCAGTGGCGACGATGCTGGCCGCCAGGTTCAGCCGCGCGCCCTCGCGCTGGTAATGCCGGTAGTCGGTGCGTGCGCTCAGGGCCTCCAATGCGCGCCGGTTGCCGCCGGCCAGATCGAGTGTGTAGCGCACGCCGATGCTGGCGCTGTACTGGCTGAAGCTGCGCCCTTCTCCCGGCAGCCCTTGTGCGCTGGGGGACATGCGCTGGCGCTGGCCACCCGCACTGGCATCGACGCGGGGCAGCTGCGTGGCGCCGGCCTGTGCTGCGCGCATCTCTTGTGCCTGGCGCAGCGTGGCCTCGGCAGCGGTCAGTGTCGGGCTGGCCACCAGTGCCTGGTCGATCAGTGCGTCCAATGGCGGCGAACCGAACCGGTGCCACCACGGCGCGGCCATGTCCATATCGGCCGCCCAACGCTGCGCCTGGCCCGGCGCTGCGCCGCCCGGTGCGGTGTGCAACGGTTGCGCCGCCGCCAGCAGCGCTGCGCTCCCGGGCGGTGCTGGCGGACGAAAGTCAGGACCGGCAGTGCAGCCAGCCAACAGCGCCACCCAGACGACGGCGGCCAGTGGTGTCGGGGTGCGGACAGTGCGCACGGACGCATGCATCTTCAGGGGTGCCATGGTGTTCCTTTGGAGTTCAACCAGCACGCCGCGCCGCGGTGCGCGGCAGCACACGCCAGGCAAAGACGGCAATGGCCGTCCACAGCCCCACACCCGCCACTGCACAGGCAAAGCCGGGCAGAAAATTGAACCAGCGCACAAAAGGCACATAGGCACCGGCTGTGGAGCGCGCCGCGCCATGGATGAACAGCACCGAGCCACCCTCTTTGAGGGTCATCGGGCCAAAGGCCATGGCCCCTATCGATACGGCCCGGGCCCAGGCGCTGCGCTGCGCGTGTTGTGGCATGGCTTGTCCTTGTGGGGGGGTTATTCAAGAGGGCGGCCTTCGCCCATCTCCTCGTGCGTCACGCCGTCGCGGATGCGGTAGATGCGCTGGAAGGTGGGGATGATTTTTTCGTCGTGCGTGACGACGATGACGGCGGTTTCAAACTTGCGCGCCATGTTGTTGAGGATTCGGATCACGGCCAGGGCGCGTGCGCTGTCCAGGGGCGCGGTGGGCTCGTCGGCCAGGATGACGGGCGGGCGGTTGACCAGGCCGCGTGCAATCGAGATGCGCTGTTGCTCCCCGCCCGAGAGTTGGGCCGGCATGGCGTGCGCGCGGTGCTGTACATCGAGCGCCGTCAGCAACTCCAGCGCCCGGGCGCGGGCCTGGGCATTTGGCACACCGGCCAGCATGGGCAACAGCGCGACGTTGTCGGTGGCATCCAGAAACGGAATCAGATAGGGCGCCTGAAAGACAAACCCAATCTTGTCGCGCCTGAGCGCGCGCAGGTCGCGGACCTTCCAGCCGTTGTCGTAGATCACCTCGTCGCCCAGGATCATGCGCCCCGCCGTCGGGTCGATGACAGCGCCCAGGCATTTGAGCAGCGTACTCTTGCCCGAGCCGGACGGCCCCACCAGCCCGACGACTTCGCCGGGACCGACTTGCAGGTTGACGTCTTTCAGCGCGTGCACTGCTGTGTCGCCCTTGCCGTAGCTTTTGCTCAGACCTTGCACGCGGATACCTTTGGCAGACATGGCGTCACCCTATGGCCTGGGCCGGATCCACCCGCAGTGCCATGCGGATGGCGACCAGGCTGGCGATCACGCAAATGCCGAGCACGGCAAAGAATCCGGCCACGGAATCCATGGGCATGAGCAGCACGTATTTGGGAAAGAGCGGCGCCGCAAACGTGGCCGAGATCTTGCCCACCACGAAACCGATCACCCCCAGCACCAACGCCTGCTGCAGGATCATGGCGGCGATGGTGCGGTTGCGCGTGCCAATGAGCTTGAGCACCGCGATCTCTCGAATCTTGTCCATCGTCAACGAGTAAATGATGAAGGCCACGATGGCGGCACTGACCACGGCAAGGATGGCCAGAAACATGCTGATCTGCCGCGCCGACGTGGCGATCAGCTTGCTGACCAAGATTTCTTCCATCTGCGGGCGCGTGTAGGCCGTCAGGCGCTTCCAGCGCTGGATGGCCTGGGCCACGTCGTGCGGCGCGTGGCCAGGCTGCACGGTCACCAGCACGGCATTGACGAAGGCATTGGTGCTTTGCGAGGCGATCACCGCCTCCAGCAGGCCGGGCACCGCCGGTCGGTTGAAGGCCGGGTTGGCCTCGGTGCGGCGGCGGCTGTGCCAGATGGCGTCGTTGTCTTTCAGGAACTGCGCCTCTTGTGCGTCCTTGAGCGGGATGAACACCATCGGGTCGCCACTGGACGACACCATGCGCCGCGTCAACCCGACCACAGTGTAGTGGTTGCGACGCACAGTCATGCGCTCGCCTAGCCTGAAGCCAGCCGCCACGTCGGCCACAGCCTCGTAGTGGCCGCGCGTGACCTGGCGCCCATCCACCAGGTGTGGCGGCCAACCCGGCGTGGTGCCGGCGGAACCTGGCGCGATGCCCACCACCATGGCGCGCACGTCGCTGCCGCCCTTGCGCACCTGCGTGGTCAGGTAGGTAACGTTGGCGGCCTGGGCAACGCCGGGCAGCGCCAGGATGCCGCGGTAGAGGTCGTCCTGCAGGCTGGACGATTCGGCATAGGGCCCGAGCGTGTCTTTTTGCACCACCCAAACATCGGCGCGGCTATTCTCAAGCAGTGCCTTGCCGTCGTCCACCATGCCGCGGTACACCCCGGCCATGATCAGCGTGACACCTATCAGCAGGCCCAAGCCCACGCCGGTGAAGACGAACTTGCCCCACGCATGCAGGATGTCGCGACCGGAGAGGCTGATCATGGCGCACCTGCGGTCACGCGCTCCACCACATGGATGCGGCTGCGCGCCGTCAAGGGCTTCTCGCTGTAAACGACCACCTGGTCGCCTTCGTTCAGCCCTGCCAGCACCTGCACATGGCCATCGAGGTCGGCCATGCCCAGTTGCACTGGCACAAATTGCAGCGCGCCCTGCGCCCAGCGCCACACGCCCGTCTGGCCACCGACGCGCTGCACGGCGGCATTGGGCAGCACGGTTTGTGTCGCCAGCGCCGGCAAATCGATGGTGACTTCGGCCAGTTCACCGAGTGGCGGCAAGGGCGCTGGCAAGGCATCGAACACCACCTTGGCCAGCGTTTCTTCGGTGACAGCGTCAGCCAGCGGTTCGACGCGCAGCAGCCGCCCTGGCAGCGCCTGGCCGGCGCGCGAGCGCAGCACCACGCGCGCCGGCAGGCCCGCCCGCAGGCCATGGGCGTTGATCTGGTCCAGGCGCACGTTGATCCACAGGCTGGCCGGGTCCACCACCTCCACCACCGCCTGGCCCGCCACCACGGTGGTGCCGGGTTCGGCAAAGCGCAGCGTCACCAGGCCATCGGCGGGCGCCACCAGGCGCAAATGGCGCCGCTGCGTGCCGATGGCGGCGCGCTCGGCGCGCACACGGGCAGATTCGGCTTGCGCGGCCGCCACCGCGGCATCGGCCACCTGCAGTTCTTGCTGCTTGGCGGCGGCCAGCTCTTCACTGGTCGAGCGCACGGCCAGCAATTGCGC
>DCVY01000110.1:0-1758 GCA_002327945.1 Acidovorax delafieldii
TGTTTTTGCAGAACATCACCGGCTTTATGGTCGGCCGCAAGTACGAAAACGAAGGCATCGCCCGCCACGGCGCCAAGCTGGTGACGGCCGTGGCCACGGCCAGTGTGCCCAAGTTCACCATCATCATCGGCGGCAGCTTTGGTGCGGGCAACTACGGCATGTGCGGCCGCGCTTACAGCCCCCGCTTCCTCTGGATGTGGCCCAACGCGCGCATCAGCGTGATGGGCGGCGAGCAGGCCGCCAGCGTGCTGGCCACCGTCAAGCGCGACGGCATCGAAGCCAAGGGCGGCCAGTGGAGCATGGAGGAAGAAGAAGCCTTCAAGGCCCCCATCCGCCGCCAGTACGAAGACCAGGGTCACCCCTACTACGCCACTGCGCGCCTTTGGGACGACGGCGTGATCGACCCCGCCGACACCCGCCGCGTGCTGGCGCTGGGCCTGGCCGCCACGCGCAATGCGCCCATCGAGGACACGAAGTTCGGCCTGTTCCGCATGTGACATGAGACACCCCCTGAGTCGCTTCGCTCCTTCCTCCTCTCACGCTTCGCTGCGCGATGCGGGAGGGGGGCGCCCCCAGCGCGGCGAGGTGGCCCTTGCGCGGGGGCACTGGCTTGGGCCGTGCCAGTTTCAAAGGCTGCGGGCGGGCCACAGGGCACGGGATGACTGAGATGAATACCATGGGCAATCCCCACCTGACTGTCACGTACGAAGGCGCCGTGGCGCGCATCACCCTCACCCAGCCCGAGGTGCGCAACGCCTTCAGCGACGAGGTCATCGCCGAGATCACCGCAGCCTTCGCCGAGGTGGGCGCGCGCGCCGACGTGCGCGCTGTGGTGCTGGCGGCCGAGGGGGCCGCGTTCTGCGCCGGCGCCAACCTGAACTGGATGCGCCGCATGGCCGACTACACCCGGGAGGAAAACATCGCGGACGCCCGCAAGCTGGCCGAGATGCTGCGTGTGATCTATGAGTGCCCCAAACCAACCATAGCCCGCGTGCAGGGCGACGTTTATGCCGGCGGCATGGGCCTGGTTGCGGCCTGCGACATGGCTGTGGCGGTGGACACCGCAGGTTTTTGCCTCAGCGAAGTGAAGCTCGGGCTCATCCCCGCCACCATCAGCCCCTATGTGATCCGCGCCATGGGCGCACGTGCCGCGCACCGCTACTTCCTCACGGCCGAGCGCTTTGGCGCGGCGCAGGCGCTGCGCATCGGGTTGGTGCATGAAGTGGTTGCTGTCGATCAGCTCGATGCCAAGGTGGACGAACTGCTCAAGGCATTGACCAGCGCCAGCCCCAACGCCGTGCGCGCCTGCAAGAAGCTGGTGCTTGACGTGGCCGAGCGCGAGATCAACGCCAGCCTGATCGCTGCCACGGTGCAGGGCATCGCCGAGATCCGCGCCAGCGATGAGGGCAAGGAGGGCGTGCAGTCCTTTTTGAACAAGCGCAAGCCCAACTGGTTGCCGGCCTGACTTCCTCTCACGGATCGCACCCGCCCATGGACACCCTCTGGTTCAGCATCGTGCAGTGGCTCCACACGCTGGGGCTGCATGTCGATGGCGGCGCTGCGCGTGCCATGGGCGACGCAGCGGCCACGGCGACCGAGCGGCTCGATATGTCCAGCCTGCTGGCGTTGGCCGCTGCACTGGGCTGGGCCAGCGGGTTTCGGTTGTATGCCGTGGTGTTTCTGGTCGGCATGATGGGTGTACTGGGCTGGATGCTCCTGCCGCCCGGCCTGGCCATGCTGCAGCACCCGGCGGTGTTG
>DCVY01000110.1:1859-2676 GCA_002327945.1 Acidovorax delafieldii
TCTTTGAGGACGGTCTGGTGGTGGCCGTGGTCTGGCTGGCCACGCAGAACCCGGTGGCGTTTGGTGTAGCGCTGGTGGTGATGCTGGTGGTCTCGGTACTGCTGCTGGTGGTGTTGTTCAAGTTTTTGCGTGCGGTGCTGAGCCGCGTTTCCCGTCTCTTTTTGGGCTTTCCTGGAGTGGCTTAAATGTTTACAAAAATTCTGATTGCCAACCGCGGCGAGATCGCCTGCCGCGTGGCTGCCACCGCACGCCGCCTGGGTGTGAAAACCGTGGCGGTGTATTCCGATGCCGACGCCAGCGCCAAGCATGTGGCCGCTTGCGACGAGGCAGTGCACATCGGTGGCAGCGCGCCCAAGGAAAGCTACCTGCGCTGGGAAGTCATTTTGGCAGCCGCCAAAGCCACTGGCGCGCAGGCCATCCACCCCGGTTACGGCTTTTTGAGCGAGAACGAAAACTTCGCCCAGGCCTGCGCCGATGCCGGGCTGGTCTTCATAGGCCCGCCGCCGTCGGCCATCAAAGACATGGGCCTCAAGGCCGAGTCCAAACGCCTGATGGAACAGGCCCAGGTGCCCCTGGTGCCCGGCTACCACGGCGCCAACCAGGACCGTGCCCTGCTGCAGGCCGAGGCCGACCGCATCGGCTACCCCGTGCTCATCAAGGCCAGCGCCGGTGGCGGTGGCAAAGGCATGCGTGCCGTGGACAAGGCCGAGGACTTCATGGCAGCGCTCGATTCGTGCAAGCGCGAGGCCATCAACAGCTTTGGCGATGATGCGGTGCTGATCGAGAAATACGTGCAGCGCCCGCGCCACATCGAAAT
>DCVY01000110.1:2689-4297 GCA_002327945.1 Acidovorax delafieldii
GGCATGACGGCCGAATTGCGCGCCCGCATGGGCGAAGCCGCCGTGGCAGCCGCACGCGCCGTGAATTACGTGGGCGCGGGCACGGTGGAGTTCATCGTCGAGCAGCCGGGCGGCTACGAGCACCCCGAGCAGATGAAGTTCTACTTCATGGAAATGAACACCCGTCTGCAGGTGGAGCACCCCGTGACCGAGGCTATCACCGGCCAGGATCTGGTGGAGTGGCAACTGCGCGTGGCTTCGGGCGAGCCGCTGCCGCTGCTGCAGGACGAGTTGCGCATCACCGGCCATGCCATCGAGGCGCGTATCTGCGCCGAGAACCCGGACAACAACTTCCTGCCCGCCACGGGTGCGCTCAGCGTCTACGGCTTGCCCGAGTGCGTGACGTTTGGAAGAGGCGCCGTGCGCGTGGATTCCGGCGTGCGCGAGGGCGACACCATCAGCCCCTTCTACGACTCCATGGTGGCCAAGCTCATCGTGCATGGCGACACGCGCGAACAGGCGCTGGCGCGGCTCGATGATGCTTTGGCCCAGACCCACATCGTGGGCCTGGCGACCAATGTGCAGTTTCTGCGCCGCGTGGCGCGCACCGAGTCGTTTGCCCGGGCCAACCTCGACACCGCGCTCATCCCGCGCGAGCAGGCCGTGCTGTTCCACCAGGAAAGCGTGGGCCTGCCCCTGGCGGCCGCTGCCGCCGTGGCGCAAACCCTGCTGCGCGAGCGCGCCAGCGAGGGCGTGGATCCATTCAGCCACCGCGACGGCTTTCACACGCATGGCGTGGTGCAGCGCCGTTTCGAGTTCGAGTTTGGCGGTGAACATGCCAAGGCCTGGTTGACTTACGAACGCGGAGGCAGCCTGCATCTGGCGGTGGGCGAGGGGGCCGCGCAGGTAGCGGGCCCGCTGGTGTTCAGCGCTGTGGCGCAAGGCATTGAACTGCAGTTTGCCGGGCAGCGCATGCGTGCTGCCGTGTATGCCCAGGGCGAGGTGGACCATGTCTTCACCCCGCTGGGCGCCACGCAGGTCACCGCCATCGACCTGTTGGCCCATGCGGGCGAGGCGGCCGCCGAGGGCGGGCGCCTCACGGCCCCGATGCCGGGCAAAGTGGTGTCGTTTGCCGTGAAGGCGGGCGACACAGTAACCCGGGGCCAGCCTCTTGCCGTGATGGAAGCCATGAAGATGGAGCACACCATTGCCGCGCCGGCCGACGGCGTGGTGGCCGAGATTCTCTACGCGCCCGGCGACCAGGTCACTGAAGGATCCGAGCTGCTCAAGCTGATGGTGGTCGAGAAGGCTTGATGGAACCTGACCGGCTTTGGCGTGCCACGATTTCCGCACCAGCCGTTCGGGCTGAGAGGCTGAGCGTTTTTTACCTGTGCCCGCCTTGCCCGCCAAAACACCCCTGCCCGTCGTCATTGCCAATGCTCGCCATAGCCCCAGCTATGGCTGTGCTTTTCGGCTTGGTCCGTGGCGTTCTCACGCGCCTTTCGGGGACGGGCAAAAAACGCCCAACCTTCGAGATTGTCCAAGCCGGGGCACGTTTTCAGACAGCCCTTCGACAGGCTCAGGGTGAACGCTTGCAGCCAGCTGCACATCTGACCACGCGCAGAACGA
>DCVY01000110.1:4382-5029 GCA_002327945.1 Acidovorax delafieldii
CACCCCACACCCCACACCTCGGCGCGCACGCTGCGCGAAGAAAGCATTGCCCAGATCGCGGGCAATATCGTCGCCCAGCAGCGGGGCGAGGCCATTGCCGGTATCGTGGATACCATACTTGGTTACTGACGGGGCTGCTGGCCCGCAGATTTGATTGAAAGACCTTCCCATGAGCATTCCCCAACGCGTCAAACTCGTCGATGTCGGCCCGCGCGACGGCCTGCAAAACGAAAAATCCCCCGTGCCCGCCGCCGTCAAGATCGGCCTGGTGCACCGCCTGCAGGACGCAGGCCTGAAGAACATCGAGGTCACCAGCTATGTGTCGCCCAAGTGGGTGCCGCAGATGGCGGACAACCACGAGGTGATGGCGGGCATTGCGCGCCAGGGCGGCATCGTTTATTCGGTGCTCACGCCCAACCTCAAAGGCTTCGAAGCCGCCATGCTCGACCAGCCCGACGAAATCGTGGTGTTCGGCTCGGCCAGCGAGGCCTTCAGCCAGAAAAACATCAACTGCTCCATCGCCGAGAGCATCGAGCGCTTTGCGCCTGTGGTCGAGGCGGCGCGCGCCGCGGGCATTGCCGTGCGCGGCGCCATGAGCTGTACCGTGGGTTGCCCCTACGAAGGCGAGGTGGCGCCCGAGCGCGTGG
>DCVY01000113.1 GCA_002327945.1 Acidovorax delafieldii
CTGCACCATGAACGTTAGGTTGAAATTGGTGGTGTCGACGCTGTGGGTTGTCATGCTTCCATTGGATCGGCTTGGAGTCCTTGTTGCACGCACGGATGCAGCGCATGAGCTGAGCGTATTCGCACATGCATCGAGCGCGGACCGGCTCACTGTGTGGCTTGAGCTGTTTCTCATACCCAATTTGCCAGCACAGGCACGCTGCGCCCGTCATCGTCCTGATGCAGCAGACGGGCGGCTTCGCGCGCGGCCACACGGCCCTCGTCGGTGGGTACCACCCAGATTTCCACGCTGCTGCTGGGGGCGTATACAGCCTGCACGCTGTCGCGCGTGGCCTGGTTGTTGAGTTGCTCGTCAATCTTCACGCCCAGCCAGCCCAGGCGCTCGCACACCTGCGCGCGCAGCACGGCATCGTGCTCGCCAATGCCGCCGCTGAAAGCCAACACATCGAGTCCGCCCATGCAGGCAATCATGGCACCCGACTCACGCACCACGCGGTAGGTGAACTGATCGATGGCGCGCTGTGCTGCCGGGCTACCGTCGGCGCGCAGGCGGCGCATGTCGGACGAGATGCCCGACACGCCCAGCAGGCCGCTTTGCTTGTAGAGCAGTTTCTGGATGCGATCATGGTCCCAGCCCTGCTCCATCAGGTACAGCAGTACACCGGCGTCCAGCGTGCCGCTGCGCGTGCCCATCATCAGGCCGTCCAGGGTCGAAAAGCCCATGCTGGTGGCGCAACTGCGGCCGTCTTGCGCGGCACACAGGCTGGCGCCGTTGCCCAGGTGGGCCATCAGCACGCGGCCTCGGGCGCGCGGCGATTGCTGCAGCAGCGTGTCCATGATGTACTGGTATGACAGACCATGAAAGCCATAGCGGCGCACGCCCTGCTCGGTCAGCGACTGCGGCAGTGCAAACGCACTGGCCATGTCGGGCAGGCTCGCATGAAAGGCCGTGTCAAAGCACGCCACCTGTGGCAGCGCCGGGAAGGCCTGGCGAAACGAGAGGATGCCGGCCAGGTTGTGCGGCTGGTGCAACGGCGCGAGCGAGTTCAGGCGCGTCAGGCGCTGGAGCACCGCATCGGTGACCAGCACACTGTCGCGAAAATCCTGGCCACCGTGAACCACGCGGTGGGCCACGGCGCGGATGGGGGGCGCGCCCTCCAGGCCCGCCAGCAGGCTGCGCAGGCTGGCCAGCGCACGCTGAAAAGGGCTTTCACCCTGGCCGGTGACGGCCTGGCGCTGGCGCTGGCCAGCAAAAGTCCATTCCATCTCGGGCGAGCCTGCGGGCTCGAGGCCCTCGATGCCACCCGTGAGCACGCGGGGCTGCACCTGGCCACCTTGCAAGGGGTGCAAGGAAAATTTGAGCGATGACGAGCCCGCGTTGACAGCAAGAATAGCCATGGCGAGGGGTTCCCTTCAGTCTTTGATGGGTGCAGTCAGCTTGAGCGCACGCTTACGCCGGGCGTCATAGGCAGCCAGCACCGCCAGAAGGGCCGACGAAACACGGGCGGTGGGGCCGTCAGCACGGCTGGTCAGGGCGATGGGCACGCGCGCGCCCAGCACGATGCCCGAACCCGAGGCACCGGCCAGATACTCAAGCTGTTTGGCCAGCATGTTGCCGCTTTCCAGGTCGGGCACGGCCAGAATGTCAGCGTCGCCCGCCACGCGCGATTCGATGTGCTTGATCTCGGCCGCATGGGCGGAGATGGCATTGTCGAAAGCCAGCGGGCCGTCCAGCAGGCCGCCGGTAATCTGGCCACGGTCGGCCATCTTGCACAGGGCGGCTGCGTCCAGTGTGGATGGAATATTGGCGTTCACAGTCTCCACTGCCGACAGGATGGCCACCTTCGGGGTGTCCACGCCCATGATGCGTGCGAAGTCGATCGCGTTCTGGATGATGTCCGTCTTCTCTGCCAGGGTTGGGTGGATGTTGAGCGCGGCGTCGGTGATGAGCAGCGGCTTGGGGTACAGCGGCACGTCGAAACGAAACAAGTGCGACATGCGCCTGCCCGTGCGCAGCGCGGGCTGGGCCAGCACGGCCTTGATCAGCTCGTCGGTGTGCAGGCTGCCCTTCATCAGCACCTCGACCTCGCGGCGCGCGGCCATGCCGGCGGCCATCTCAGCGGCGGCGTGGCTGTGCTCGACCGAGATGACTTCGACGCCTTTGAGGTCAATGTTCGCCTCGGCAGCCACGGCGCGGATGCGCGCCTCGGGGCCGATGAGCACCGGCACGATCAGGCCGTAGCTGGTCGAGTCCATGGCGCCGCTGAGCGAGCCGGCATCGCAGGGGTGCACCACGGCGCAGCGCACAGCGGGCATGCCATCGGCCAGCGACAGCAGTTCCTTGAAGCGCGCTTCGGGATCGAACAGCTGGATTCTCGGCGCATTGATCTTGGGGATGCGTACCTTGGTGGTGGGCGGCATCACGCGGGCGGTGCCATACAGCACGGTTTGCCCCTTCTGGTTGGTGACGACGCAATCGAGTTCGATGTGTTTTTTCTCGTCGTCTTTGCTGGCCACGGTAGCCGTCACGGTGAGCGTGTCGCCGATGCGCACAGGTTTGGTGAAGTGCAGTGCCTGCTCCAGGTAGATGGTGCCGGGGCCGGGGAACTGCGTGCCCAGCAGCGCCGAGATGAGTGCGCCGCCCCACATGCCATGGGCAATGACGCCATGGAACAGGGTGTCGCTGGCGTATTCGGGGTTCAGGTGGGCGGGGTTGGTGTCGCCCGAGACGGCAGCAAAGGCCTGGATGTCGGCCTGCGTCAAGGTGCGTATCAGGCGCGCGCTCTGGCCCACGCTGAGTTCGTCGTAGGTGACGTTTTCAAGCCATTCGGTGTTGGGTGACATGTTCATGGGATGCACTCCTAGGTGGCGGACGCGATTATGGAAAAGGGGTTTGAGAAATTGTCAGGCCACAGCGTGACAGCCACCGTCGACATAGATCGTCTGACCGGTCATGCCCGAGGAGGCATCGCAGCACAGGAAGGCGCTGAGCTGGGCGATTTCTTCCAGCGTGACCAGGCGCTTGAGCGGAGCCTTGCGCACAGCGTTGGCCATGAGCTGGTCAAAACTGGCAATGCCCGAGGCGGCGCGGGTCAGGATGGGGCCGGGCGAAACGGCATGCACACGGATGCCCTGCGGACCCAGGTCCAGCGCCATGTAGCGCACCATCGATTCGAGTGCCGCCTTGACCGGCCCCATCAGACCATAGTGCAGCACGGCCTCATCGGCGCCCAGGTAGGACATGCTCAGCAGGCTGCCGCCCGCCGTCATGTGCGGCACACACAGGCGGGCCAGTTCAGCGAACGAGTGGCAGGATACATCCATGGCGCGGGAAAAGCCCTTGCGGGAGCTGTCGATCACCTGGCCATGCAGGTCCCCCAGTGGCGCCCAGGCGATGGAATGGATCACGAAGTCCAGCCGTCCCAGGCGCTGCGCGGCATGCGCCACCAGCGCTTGGAGCTCGCCTTCTTCTTCCACGTTGCAGTTCACCAGATCCACACCCAACGGCAGGGTCAGCGGCTCGACGAAGCGGCGGGCCGTGTCATTGAGGCAGGACACCACCAGATCAGCGCCCATCTGCTGGGTCATCTGGGTGCAGCCCCAGGCAATGCTGCTCTCGTTGGCCAGGCCCAGGATCAGGCCCTTTTTGCCGGCCAGGCTGAAAATGGGGTTCTCTTTCGTCATGCGTTGCAGATCTCAGAAATAAAAATTATCTCGACGGCGTGCGCACTTGGGTGGCTGTGTCGCACGCCTGCACATGCGCAGGGGATCTGGTGCAATGTTTCACGCTATCTGGCACATAAAAAAGCGTCTTTTCGGCCCTGGCGGTGTTGCCAATCCTTGCGATTCCACCCGGTATCGATGCGGTTTGCGCCTTGCCAGAACCAAAAACTCCTCTTTTTTTATGGGTGCCAGCAAGCGCAAAACATCAACATTGCACTGGAACCGGCAGTTGACCGCTTTGCATCCCTTGCCGGGCCTCATGCAATCAAGCGTTGATGGCCCCGAATGGGATTCACCGCATGGGTGAGTGCGCTATGCACCCGCCAGCACAGCGCTGGGTGCGTCATGCAGCGTTGTTCCTCCTTGCGGGCAGTAACCCGCCGCGTCGTATCCATGCCCGCGCGCTCCACGTAACAAAGGGCCACACCGCAGCGCAGCACCAGCAGGCCGCGAAGCTCTTCGCGCCAGGCGGGCGATGCGATTGCTCAGCTCGTTTACGGAATCGCTCATGCGCAGCAACTGGTCCGCAACCAGACCGTCTGCGACCGGCCTTTCAGTCGGCATAGCGCACTTTGACGTACTCGCCCGGTGCATCGCACAACACATGCGCCGGGTCCATGGCCGGCGGCGCCACAGGTTCGCCCGAGCGCTCCTTGAGCCAGGCGTCCATAGCCACCCACCAGGAGCCCTCGCAAACCGGGGCATGGGCTTCCCACTCGTCGGGGGTGGTCCAGCCATGGCCGTCTTCGGTGGCTGCGATCTGGTAGCTGCGGTGGGGATGGCCCGGCTCAGAGACGATGCCCGCGTTGTGCCCACCCGCCGCCAGAACGAAGGTCACATGCGTATCGGTCTGCAGGTGGATCTTGTAGACCGAGCGCCAGGGCGAGATATGGTCGCGCGTGGTGCCCACCACCAGCATGGGCGCATGGATGTCCATGAGCGCTACGCTCTCGTCGCCCACGCGGTACTGGCCCGTAGCCAGGGCGTTGTTGAGGAACAGCGAGGACAGGTATTCGGAATGCATGCGCGCGGGCAGCCGCGTGACGTCGGCGTTCCAGCTCATGAGGTCGAACTCCACCTCGTCCTGGCCCAGCAGATAGCGGCGCGTGTTGCGCGACCAGACCAGCTCGCGCGAATTGAGGAACTGGAATGAGCCGGCCATGGCCTTGCCCGAAAAGTACCCCTTGCGCTCCATGTCCTGGCGCAGCGCCTGGATCTGGTCGTCATCAATGAAGACGCCCATCTCCCCCGGTTCGCTGAAATCGGTCTGCGCCGCCAGCAGCGTGACGCTGGCCAGCGCTGGCAGTTCGTCCAGGGCGCTGGCGTCCTCGTGCCCGCGTTGCGGCACCTTTTTCTGCTTTGCGCGGCTGCGGTGCCCCAGGACTGCGGCCACCATGGCCAGGAAGGTGCCGCCCAGGCAGTAGCCCAGCGCATGGATGCGCGGCGCATTTGTGCGTTCCTTGATGGCCGCCATGGCATCCATCACGCCCATGCGCAGGTAATCCTGAATGCCCAGTTCGCGATCGGAGGCGTCAGGGTTGCGCCACGAGATGCTGAACACCGTGTAGCCTTGGCCCACCAGGTAGCGCACCATGGAATTGGAGGGCGACAGGTCCAGGATGTAGTACTTCATGATGCACGAGGGCACGATGAGCAACGGCTCCGGGTACACCTTGTCGGTTGTCGGTGTGTACTGGATCAGCTCAATCAGATGGTTGCGGAAAACCACCTTGCCGGGCGTGATGGCCACGTCCTTGCCCACCTCGAAGGTCAGCGGCTCCAACGATTGCGGGTCGGTATCCGGCTGGGCCTGCTGCTGCTTTTTCAGGTCTGCGATGAAGTTCCGGAACCCCTGGAGCAGGCTCTGTCCGCCGGTCTCGTGTGCCCGCAACTGCGCCTCGGCATTCGTGATCAGCCAGTTGGAGGGCGACAACGCAGCAAACATTTGCCGGGTGAAGAAGTCCACGACATGCTGGTGGTGGTGCGTCATGCCATCCACCTGGGCTGCCTCTCGCCACCAAGCATCGCTGGCCTTGAAACCTTCCTTTACCGCATTGAAGGGCCAGTGCTGCCAGCTTTGGTCACGAAAGCGCGCATCCTTTTCGGGCACTGCAACACCTTGCTCGTCGACTGCCGGTCGCACCGAACCAAGCAAGGCCTGCTGCGCCAGCACCAAGGCGCACCGCCCCAGTACCATCTGGCGGCCCGGTGATATGGTCAGGTGCATCCCCCAGTCGGCGATTGCCAGGGCCAGCGACACCGGCGAAAGCCCCATGTTGGCGCGCGCCAATTGGGCGTGAATGCTTTCGTCCAGCGCCTTGGCCGCCCGACGCTGCCGCTCGTAGGACGAGTTCGGAGATGCTTGCTGTTCCATGCGCCACCTTTGCCACTTATTGTTACAAGCTGCTATTGATCCGGCCCCTTGAGGTTTCAAATACCGATCAGGCTGAGCCCTTCGACTGGCTCAGGGCGAACAGCTCAAACACCATCAGGCCGGATTAATAGAATACCCTGATTGACAAAAATCTTCCAACAATAAAGTACGGCCTTTTTGTTGACTCTGTTCTCTTTGGGTGCTAAACGCTCGCGTGCACGAGTGAGGCGTGGTCCAGCGACCTCA
>DCVY01000245.1:0-151 GCA_002327945.1 Acidovorax delafieldii
GCAGCATGTGGGTGTTGAGGGTCAGAGAGCTCAGCGTAAAGGGCGCGAGCAGTGCCACTAGGAGCAAAAATCCCACCATCCAGCGGTCTGCGGGCAGCGGAAATACCGCCCGTGCATGCGCGTAACTCGTATGAAAAATACCTGCTTGGCG
>DCVY01000245.1:251-3410 GCA_002327945.1 Acidovorax delafieldii
AGCACCGAGGCCATGGCCCAGGACGTGGCGATGCCTCGTTCCACCGAGATGCCGACCGACCAGGACGCGATGTAGTCGTCCGAGATGGCGCGCAGCACGATGCCGCGGCGGGTGTGGAAGAAAAACAGAAAGACAAGGAACAGCGCCACAGCCACCACGGCCCCTACGACGTAGGCGCGATTGATCAGCAGCGGGCCGAGAAACAGCGGCTCGTCACTGATGCCGATGTTCATGGGTGCGCCCGTGCTGCCCCAGATCGACATGGCGGCCGCGCGCGTGAAGATGTCTATGCCCAGCGTCATCATCAGAATCATGATGACGGGCCGCCCGGCAAGGCGCCGCAGGGCTACGCGCTCTATCCCCATGCCCACGAAAAACATCACCACCATGGCCAATGGAATGGCCAGCCACAGCGAAACGCCGAGGCCACGCGCAATGGCCAGCACCACATAGGCGCCCAGCATGGTCATGGCCCCTTGCGCCAGGTTGGGCACGGAGGAAGACTTGTAAATAAGCACGATGCCCAGCGCGACCAGCGCATACATGAGCCCGGAAAGTGCGCCGTTGATGGCCAGTTCCGCAAACAATGAAAAATCCATGCCTCAAACCTCCTGTACCGTGAGTTCGCGCTCAATGGAGCCGACTTCTCCGGTCTCGTATGTGATCTGCGCCTTCATCGTGACGGACTTCTTGCCGCTGTAAATGGCGTCGATGATGGGTGCGTAACGCTGCTCAATCACGTTGCGGCGCAGCTTGCGCGTGCGCGTGACCTCGCCGTCGTCCGGATCGAACTCCTTGTGCAGCGAGACGAAGTGGCGCAGCTTGAGTGCGTCGGGCAGGATGCCGTTGACGCGCTGCACCGCTTCCGTGATGAGCTTGATGACCTCGGGGTTTTGCGACAAGTCGGCGTAGGACATATAAGAAATCCCGCGCACTTCGGCCCAGTGCCCCACGGTTTCCTTGTCGATGCAGACCATGACGGCAAGGCTGTCCCTGTCCTTGCCAAGCACCGCGGCATCCTTGATGTAGGGGCTGAACTTGAGGCGGTTTTCGATGTAGTTCGGGATGAAGCGTTCGCCCTTGGCGGTGTAAACCACTTCGGACAGGCGCCCGAGCACCACGATGTGGCCGTCCGGCTCCAGGTAGCCCGCGTCGCCCGTGTGCAGCCAGCCGTTTTCCAGGGCTTCCTGCGTGGCTTTTTCGAGCTTGTAGTAACCGGAAAACACGCTGCCCGAGCGCAGCATGATTTCGCCGTTGTCGGCAATTTTGACTTCCACGCCGGGCAGGGGCTTGCCCACCGTATGCAGGCGTACTTCCTGGGGGTCTTGCAGGGCATTGAAGGCGCTGCTTTCGGTCTGGCCGTAAAACTGGCGCAGCTTGACGCCCAGCGCACGGTAAAAGACAAAGGTGTCTTCCCCGATGGCTTCGCCGCCAGTGAAGGCGTGCCTCAGACGGGTCAGGCCGAATTGATCTTTGATGGGGCCAAAAATCAGCAATTCGCCCAGAGGGCGCAGCAGGCGATTCTTGAGGGAAACGGGTTTGCCCTCGAGTTTCTGGCGTTCTGCGGTCAGGGCCGAATTCATGAACACGTCGTAGAGCCACTTTTTCAGTGGCGTGGAATCCTCCATGCGCACCTGGATGGTGGTCAGCATGTTGTCCCAGCTGCGCGGCGCTGCCAGATAGAAAGAGGGCGCCACTTCACGCAGGTCGTGCAAGACGGTTTCCTGGCGTTCGGGGATGTTGATGACGAAGTGCAAGGCCACGCCCGCGCCCATGGTGATGGCAAAGTCGCCCACCCAGGCCATGGGCAGGTAGGCCAGCACGCTTTCGCCAAAGTCGAAAGCACCGCCACGAAAGGCGTTGCCCACGCCGGTGAGAATGTTCTTGTGGCTCAGCACCACGCCTTTGGGTTTGCCCGTAGTGCCCGAGGAGTGGACGAATACGGCCGGGCCCTCGGGCTTGGCACTTTCGATCAAGGTCTTGCGCAGGGAGGGTTCGGCGCGCAGGCGTTCGATGCCCCGCGTTTGCAGCTTGTCCCAGGAGACGAGCCCGGGGTGCTGGTAACTTGCAAGACCGCGAGGCTCGTCGTAGATGATGTGCTCGATGGAGGAACTGACTTCGCCCAGGTCCAGCGCCTTGTCCACCTGCTCCTGGTCTTCTGCGAGGACGAAGCGCGCGTTCGCCTCATGCATGAAATGGCGGATTTCGTCGGGCGTGGCGTCAGGGTACGCGGGCATGGCATAGCCGCCGAGCGCGCCCGCAGCGAGCATGCCCATGTAGAGATTGGGGCGGTTGTCGCCCAGCACGAGCAAGGCGTCTTCCTTGCCAAAGCCCATACTTTGCAGGCTTGCTGCAAAGGCCAGGGTGGCGTCGAGCATTTGCGCCCAGGTGGTTTCTTGCCAGATGCCCAGGTGCTTTTCGCGCATGGCAACGTGGTCGCCAAGCACTTCGGCGTTGCGCGCCAGAAGGCGCACCAGGGTGGTGTCGGCCCCGAGGTCCCAGGTAGCGGAGCGGTTTTCAGCGCGTTGCATGCGCACCCCCCAGATAGGCTTTGATCACGCGCTCGTCTTTGATGACTTCGCTGGGAATGCCGGTGCCTATCGTTTCGCCGTAGCTCAGCACCATCATGCGGTCGCAAATGCCGGTGATCACGTCCATGTGGTGCTCGATCAGCAGCACGGTGACACCGCGTTCGTCGCGCGCGTCGAGAATGAAGCGGGCCATGTATTCTTTTTCCTCCTGGTTCATGCCGGCCATGGGTTCGTCGAGCACGAGAAAGCTGGGCTCCGCGACCAGTGCACGCGCCAGTTCGACGCGTTTTTTGAGTCCGATGGGAATGCTGTCCACGAGTTCGTCGCGCACGCTTTGCAACTGCATGAAGTCGATCACTTCTTCAACCTTGCGGCGGTGGGCGATCTCCTCGTCGCGGCTCAGCCACCAATACAGAGCGGTCTTGAGCACGCCGGGTTTCATGTGGATGTGACGCCCGAGCAGGATGTTGTCGAGCACGCTCATGCCGTTGAAAAGCGCAAGGTTCTGAAACGTGCGCGCCACACCCAGCGCGGCCACTTTGTGGGGTGCCATGCCGGTGATCTCGCGTCCATTGAGCCAGATGCTGCCGACCTGGGGCGGGAAAAATCCCGTGATGGCGTTGGTCAT
>DCVY01000031.1:0-1733 GCA_002327945.1 Acidovorax delafieldii
CAGCGAAGCCATCAACGATAGATTTCATGCGGCTTGCGAAGGGATACAAAGCGGTCAACTGCCGGTTTTAGGTGGCATGAAACGACTGTCTGGCAAGCGCTTTTTTATTCCAGACGTCCATTCAGCGGTCGGCGCTGCGCAGGTCGCTGATCCGCTGGGCGATGGCGGCCACATCCAGCCCGTCTTCAGCATGCGCCAGGTAGGTCTGCAAATCGGCTACGGCTTGTGCCACGTTGCCACGCTCGGCATGGGTCAGCCCACGGTCGCGCCATTCGCTCCAGGCCTGGGGTAGCAGCACGATCAGCCGGTCTTGCACGGAAATCAGCCGCTGCCAGTCTTCCTGCGTGCGGTGCACCTCCTTGAGGTTGCGCAGCATGCGCGCGATGATGTCGCGCGGCGTGGCCGCCTGCAAATAGAGGCCCAGCGGCACGTCGTAGTCATCCACCAGATCGCCCTGGCGCTTGTAAGGCTCCAGCCGCTCGGAAAGATCTTCCCGGCTGAGGGATTGCCCCGACACGGGGTCCATCACCACCTGGCCATTGGGCAGCAGTACCTTGACCATGAAATGCCCGGGAAACGCAATGCCGCTCACCTGCAGCCCCAGGCCCTGGGCCAGCTCCATCCACAGCACGGCCAGCGATATCGGGATGCCGCGGCGCGTGCGCAGCACGGCATTGAGATAGCTGTTTTCCGGGTCGTAGTAATTGTTGACGTTGCCGGCAAATCCCAGGTCGGAGAAAAAGAACTGGTTGAGCGTGCGCAGGCGCTGCAGCACGGGCGCATCGGCAGACACGCGGCGCTGTAGGCGCGCCAGCAACTGGTCCACGTCGCCCAAGAGCTGCTGCACATCCAGGTCGATGTATTCGTCCTGCGCCAGGCTGGCGGCAGCTTCGAGCAGCGGAAAATGCGCATCGCTCTGCACCAGCGCGGCAAAGTATTCCAGCGAGGTCGGAAGGGAATAATTGAGGGACATGGGGCAGTTGTACGGTGGGCGCTGCGCCGCGTCAAGCCACGGACAGCGCGCGATTCAGGTTCATTTCCGAGCGGGCATCAACGGCGCAGCATCTGGCGCAGCTGGAGCCCGGCGGCCCACAGCGCACCGAAATACAGCGCCACCGATGCACACAACACCAGGGCCAGCAAGCCCGCCCGTTGGCCGCTTTGCGCGCGCATCTGCACCCAGGGGAAATATTGCGCAGCCCACAGCAGCAACACCGCCAGCAGGGCGCTGGCAGCCACCACCTGCAAGGCAAAGCGCGCCCATCCGGGCTGCGGCCGGTAACTGCCACGACGCAGCAGCCCCACCAGCAACCACAGCGCATTGACCAGCGCGCCCAGGCCAATCGACAGAGCCAGCCCGGCGTGGGCCATGAGCGGCACCAGTGCCACGTTGAGCAACTGGGTGATGATCAGCACCACCATGGCGATCTTTACCGGCGTGCGAATGTCCTGACTGGCGTAATAACCGGGCGCCAGCACCTTGATGGCCACCAGCCCCAGCAAGCCAGCCCCATAACCGGCCAGGGCAATGGCGATCTTGCCCACATCGCTGTCGAGCAGGGCACCGTGATGGAAAAGCGTGGCCACCAGGGGCGTGGCAAAGGTCAGCAGCGCCACGGCGCAGGGCACGGCCAGCAGCACCACGATGCGCAGACCCCAGTCGAGCATGGCCGAATAGCGCTGTGCGTCGCCAGCGGCCTTGGCGGTGGCCAGCTGGGGTGTGAGCACCACGC
>DCVY01000031.1:1750-6204 GCA_002327945.1 Acidovorax delafieldii
GAAATCTGCGCCACGCCCACCCCCAGCAGCGCGGGCGCCATCAGCGTGAGGATGCGGCGCACACCGGGCTCTGCCCAGGCGGCGCGCACGGCTCCCCAGGTTACGCCGATGCGCGGCAACAAGCCCAGACGGTACAGCACGGGCACCTGCACCGCCAGCTGCAGCACACCGCCCAGCATCACCCCCCCGGCCATGGCGTAAATGGGCTCGATGCCCCGAGCCGCCAGTTGCGGGGCACCCAGCCAGGCCGCGGCGATCATGCACAGGTTCAGCAGCACCGGCGTGGCAGCTGGCACGGCAAAGCGCTTCCAGGTGTTGAGCACGCCCGCCGACAGTGCCACCATCGACATGAAGCCGATGTAGGGAAACATCCAGCGCGTCATCAGCACGGCAGCATCAAAGCTGGCCGGGCTCTGGCGCAGGCCGCTGGCCAGCAGCCACACCAAAAGCGGCGCGCCCAACACCCCCAGCACGCAAGTGAGCAGCAGCACCCACGCCAGCGCGGTCGCCACACTGGCAATCAGCACGCGCGTGGCGGCCTCGCCATGCTGCGCCTTGGAGGCGGCCAGCACCGGCACGAATGCCTGGCTGAAGGCGCCTTCGGCAAAAAGGCGCCGGAACAGGTTGGGAATGCGAAAGGCAACATTGAAGGCGTCGGTCAGCGCGTTGGCACCAAACATCGAGGCCATCAGGAGGTCGCGCACCAGGCCCGTCACGCGGGAGGCCAGGGTCAGCAGGGAAACGATGGAGGCGGCTTTGAACAGGGACACCGCTGGGAGTGTATTCGCTGCCCTCCCGCGCGGACAGCGACGGCACTTGCGCTGATGCGTCCGCTGACCCGCCCGCCGCTTTCCGAAGGGGTGGCCTGACCAGGGCAGGGAGTGCGCGGCAGGCTGGGCTATAATCATCGGCTTTGCTGGCATCATCCTCAGACACAAGGAAACACATCAATGGCATCCGCTAAACCCAAGAAAAAGAACCCGCGCCTGGCGTCGGGCCGCAAGCGCGTCCGTCAGGACGTCAAGATCAACGCCGCAAACACCTCGCTGCGTTCCAAATACCGCACCGCTGTCAAGAACGTCGAAAAGGCGGTTCTGGCTGGCGACAAGACCAAGGCGAGCGAATTGTTCGCCAAGATGCAGGCCGTGGTGGACACCGTGGCCGACAAGGGCATCTTCCACAAGAACAAGGCTGCCCGCGACAAGAGCCGTCTGTCTGCCAAGGTGAAAGCCCTGGCCCTGGCCGCCTGACCATCTTCAGGCAAACAGCCCGGACGGGTCATACCGTTCGCCGTTTGTAACGGGTGCGCTGCCAGCAACGAAAAAACCGCCTCCGGGCGGTTTTTTCGTTGCTGGGCCTGTTTCTCCTGTTTCTTCCGGTGTGAAATGCAGGGCACAAAAGAACGCCCCCGAAATTCCGGTGCCGCGATGCAAATATTGCCGGTTTCAGGGCAAGGGCAGGGGTGGGTCGGGCAGCAGGCAGGCCTCGGCGACCTGCAGATCGTTGTCGCGGGCAAAATTGATGACGAAATCCCACGCCATGGGCTCGTGGTCGCGCAGGTCGCTGTTAACCACCACGCATTTCACGCCATTGAGCGTGGTGGGAATGCACCAGGGGGAGTAGCTCAGATGGCTGCCAGGCTTCGCTCCACCAGGGCGAAAGCTGCTCATCACCCCGGCCAGCCGCTCGGCCCAGTCGCTGGGGCGAAAGGTTTTTCCTTCGCGGGTAATGCCCTGAATGAAGACTTCTTTGGAGGAGGGGGAAACCATCGGGGTCTGATTGGTGGAGGCGCTTGCCGCAGGATCGCTGCTTGGTGCGCAATGGCTTACATTCTAACTCTTATATAAGAGCTGGCCTGCACTCACCCTCACCCGCCATTGCAGTGCAGTGATGCGCAATCGTCATCTCTGGGCGCCTGCGCTCGCCCTAGAATCGTGTTTCGCTTTTTCGGGTTGCGGCCGCCACGGGCCAGCCCTTCACACCACCGTCTGGAGTCCACTGCATGACCGCTTTCATTGAGGCTGCCTCGCCCCACGTGATGAACACCTATGGCCGCGTGCCGATTGCGCTGTCGCATGGGCAAGGGTGCCGCGTGTGGGACGTGAACGGCAAGGAATACCTTGATGCCCTGGGTGGCATTGCGGTGAACACGCTGGGCCACAACCACGCCAAGCTGGTGCCCGCCTTGTACGACCAGATCTGCAAGATCATGCACTCCTCCAATTATTACCATGTGCCGGGCCAGGAGCAACTGGCCACCAGGCTGGTGGAGCGCTCGGGCATGACCAACGTGTTCTTCTGCAACTCGGGGCTGGAGGCCAACGAGGCGGCGCTGAAGATTGCGCGCAAATACGGTGTGGACAAGGGCATCGCAAAGCCCGAGATCGTGGTGTACGAAAAAGCCTTTCACGGCCGCTCGATCGCCACCATGTCGGCCACAGGCAACCCCAAGATCAATACGGGTTTTGGCCCGTTGGTGGAAGGCTTCATCCGCGTGCCGATGAACGACATCGAAGCCATCCAGAAAGCCACCGAAGGCAACCCGAACGTGGTGGCAGTGTTTTTCGAAACGATTCAGGGCGAAGGCGGCATCAACCCCATGCGCATCGAATACCTGCAGCAACTGCGCAAGCTGTGCGATGAGCGCGACTGGCTGATGATGATCGACGAGGTGCAGTGCGGCATGGGTCGCACCGGCAAGTGGTTTGCCCACCAGTGGGCCGGCATCATGCCGGATGTGATGCCCCTGGCCAAGGGTCTGGGTTCGGGCGTGCCGATTGGCGCCGTGGTGGCAGGCCCCAAGGCAGCCAACGTGCTGCAACCCGGCAACCATGGCACCACCTTTGGCGGCAACCCCCTGGCCATGCGCGCGGGCAATGAAACCATTCGCATCATGGAAGAAGACGGCCTGCTGCACAATGCCGCCGTGGTGGGTGCTTACCTCAAGACCACGCTGCAACACGAACTGGGCAGCCTGCCCGGGGTGAAAGAGGTGCGCGGCCAGGGCCTGATGCTGGGCGTGGAGCTGGACAAGCCCTGCGGTGCGCTGGTGGGCCGCGCGACCGAAGCCGGCTTGCTGATCAGCGTGACGTCCGACAGCGTGATCCGCCTTGTGCCGCCGCTGATTCTCACCACCGCCGAGGCTGACGAAATCGTCGCCAAGCTCGCCCCTCTGGTCAAAGCACTGCTGGCGGAATAAGCCCGCCCGCAACGAGAGCGCCATGAAACATTACCTGCAGTTCAACGACCTTACCGCCGCCGAATACGCCTACCTGTTCGAGCGCGCCGCGCTCATCAAGAAGAAGTTCAAGGCCTACGAAAAGCACCACCCGCTGGTGGACCGCACCCTGGCCATGATCTTCGAGAAGGCCAGCACCCGCACGCGCGTGAGCTTTGAAGCGGGCATGTACCAGCTGGGCGGCAGTGTGGTGCACCTGACAACGGGCGACAGCCAGCTGGGCCGCGCCGAACCGATTGAAGACTCTGCCCGCGTCATCAGCCGCATGGTGGATCTGGTGATGATCCGCACCTACGAGCAGACGAAGATCGAGCGCTTTGCCGAGCACTCGCGCGTGCCCGTCATCAACGGGCTGACCAACGAATTCCACCCCTGCCAGATCCTGGCCGACATCTTCACCTTCATCGAGCACAGGGGCTCCATCCAGGGCAAGACGGTGGCCTGGGTGGGGGACGGCAACAACATGGCCAACACCTGGCTGCAAGCCGCTGCGCTGCTGGGTTTCAAGGTGCATGTGAGCACACCCCGCGGCTACGAAATTGATGAAAAAATGGCCATTGGCGCAGTCGGAGCAAGCGCTGGCAGCTATCAATTTTTCAGCAATCCACGCAATGCCTGCCAGGGGGCCGACCTGGTCACCACCGACGTGTGGACCAGCATGGGCTACGAGGCCGAGAACGAAGAACGCAAAGAGGCCTTTGCCGACTGGTGCGTGGACGCTGAAATGATGTCCGCCGCCAAGCCCGACGCCCTGTTCATGCACTGTCTGCCCGCACACCGGGGCGAGGAAGTCGAGGCTGACGTCATCGACGGACCCCAATCGGTCGTCTGGGACGAGGCAGAAAACAGGATGCACGTGCAAAAGGCACTCATGGAGTACCTTTTGCTCGGCCGCATTGCATGAAATGCAATGCGGTGGCGCGCCCCCGCCGGCAGCGTATTTCGGCTTTTCGCCTTGATCCGTGGCGTTTTTACGCGCCTTTGGGGCACGGGCAAAAAACGCTCAGCCTCTGAGGACTGCATGCCCCACCCCTGCCTGACTTGCGGCGCATGCTGCGCGAGTTTTCGCGTGGACTTCTCAGCACATGAAGCACAGGAAATGGGCGGCGATGTGCCCGATGGCCTGGTGGTGGAGGTCACGGGCGCAACCCGCCGCATGCGCGGCACCGATCACAGCCCGCCGCGCTGCGCGGCGCTGACTGGCCAGGTAGGTACG
>DCVY01000064.1:0-1202 GCA_002327945.1 Acidovorax delafieldii
TCGACCTTCCAGCCGGGGATCGTCGGGATGAGCATGGCCAGGTTGGTCTTGCCGCAGGCGGAGGGGAAGGCGGCGGCGATGTATTTCTTATCGCCCTGGGGGCTGGTGATGCTCAGGATGAGCATGTGCTCGGCGAGCCAGCCCTCGTCGTGCGCGGCGACCGAGGCGATGCGCAGCGCCAGGCATTTCTTGCCCAGCAGCGCGTTGCCACCGTAGCCCGAGCCATACGACCAGATTTCGCGCGTCTCGGGGTAGTGCACGATGTATTTGGTCGTGGGGTTGCAGGGCCAGGGCTTGTCTTGCTCGCCGGGCTGCAGCGGCGCACCCACCGTGTGCATGCAGGGCACGAAATCGCCATCCACGCCGAGCACGTCGTACACGGCACGGCCCATGCGCGTCATGAGGCGCTGGTTCACGGCCACGTAGGCGCTGTCGGTCAGCTCGACGCCGATGTGCGCGATGTGCGATCCCAGCGGCCCCATGCTGAACGGCACCACATACATGGTGCGTCCGCGCATGCAGCCGTCGAACAGCGGCTGCAAGGTGGCGCGCATTTCGGCCGGGGCCATCCAGTTGTTGGTCGGGCCGGCGTCTTCCTTCTTTTCGGAGCAGATGAAGGTGCGGTCTTCGACGCGCGCCACGTCCGAAGGATCCGACCAGGCGAGGTAGCTGCGCGGGCGCTTGGCAGGGTTGAGTTTCTTGAAGGTGCCGGCATCGACGAGTTGCTGGCACAGACGGTCGTATTCATCCTGCGAGCCATCGCACCAATAGACGCGCTCGGGCTTGCACAAGGCGACCATATCGGCCACCCAGGCGAGCAGGCGCGGGTGCTTGACGTAATCAGGGGCGTTGATCTCGAGGCCCTGCAGAGCGGGTGCATTCATGGGGAGCTTCCTTCCTTCGAAACGGTTTTCAAAGAAAGCGCCCCATCAGGGCATCTTGCGCAGGGGCGCGACGACGAAAGCGGGGCGCTGCCTTTGAAAAACGGCTCGAATCCGTTGCGGGCAGTCGGCGGGCGGAGAAGGGCTTGGGTCTTGTGGCGTCAAAGCGATGCCACGAGGAGACGGAGCTTTCCACGGGTCGGCTGGGGGTGACGATTTTATGAAGCACGCGCGCGGTTTTTCAGCGGCTTCCTGCGATTTACATGCAAAATTTGCATGAATTCATGCAAGCTGTTCGCGCCAGCGCTCGTACCCGGCCTG
>DCVY01000064.1:1249-1410 GCA_002327945.1 Acidovorax delafieldii
CAGCTCCCAGGTCTGCGCCTTGTCGCACCACATCAGCGGTGTCTCGAAAGTGAAGTGCTGCCCCATGCCCAGCGACACGGCCACCTGCAGCGCCTTGATGGTGTCGTCGCGACAATCAGGGTAGCCCGAATAATCCGTCTCACACATCCCGCCCACGAGCG
>DCVY01000064.1:1520-3292 GCA_002327945.1 Acidovorax delafieldii
AGCACCAGCGCATGTCCTGCTCGCATGGGAATCTCCTTGGCACGCAGACGAAAAAAAGCCCCGCAGAGCGGGGCCAGCAGGGGGATTCGACCCAATCCGATCAAGCCATGCTGACCGCGATGAAGGCCAGCAGAAACATCAGGAGCGCCCCCACGATGGGCAGGACGACAGGCACCACCGAAGTCACTTGCTCGACAGGGTCTGCGGCTTCATTGCCGGAATGCTGGACGGTGCTGGAATGGCTGGACATCGCAAGGCTCCCAAAAATGCTGAAAACTGGCTTGATTCTAGATTCTAGCAAGTCCCTCGGCGACGAAGTTTTGGTAGGCTTTCGACCCTCTTTTCGGCACCTTTGCCGGCCCGGCGGGCGCCAAACTCAGCGGCATATCCCTCGAGCCGAGGAGCCTGTCGGACTTTGGAATCGTCGGCTGCGAATGCGCCGCAGCGGTCCATTTTTGGCTTCGCCGCTCTTCGAGAACACCGTCTTCTTGCCCCATAGCACCACCATGGGGCGGCGAATCCGGCAAAAAATGGTCTCGCCGGGGCGCATTCTCGCTATCGACGCCCAAAGTCCAACAGGGACTCCGAGGGAAAAATTGCCAGGAACTGAGCAGCCTGCGATAATCGCAGGTTTTCCTGAGAATGAAGGGACCCGAGCCATGAAACGTACCTACCAACCCTCCAAAACCCGCCGCGCCCGCACCCACGGTTTCCTCGTGCGCATGAAGACACGCAGCGGCCGCGCCATCATCAACGCGCGCCGTGCCAAGGGCCGCAAACGCCTGGCCGTCTGAAGCACGCATGCGGCTGGATTGACCGGGCTGTGGCGGCTGACACCTTTTGACTGAAACCGCACCTCGGTGCGCCTGCATGCAGCGGCTTCAGAACCGCGCACAGTTTCAGGCCGTCCTGGCGGCAGGTACTGTGGCGCGCACGGCGCATTTTGCGCTGCACGCATTGAACTGGCCCGCGCCCGCCACAGCTGACGCACCAGACACCACGGCCCCAGCCCCCCAGCCCGGTGAGCCCCGCGCACGCCCCCTGTTCCCCACCACCGGCATCTGGCTTGGTGCCATGGTGCCCAAGCGCTGGGCCCGCAGGGCCGTCACGCGCAACACCATCAAGCGCCAGATCTATGCCCTGGCTCAGCAGTACGAAGCCCGCCTGCCGTGCGCGGCGTATGTGGTGCGCCTGCGCTCTGCGTTCGACCGCAAGCAATTCGCCAGCGCCACTTCCGAGCCGCTGCGCCGGGCCGTGCGCGCCGAATTGGAGTTGCTGCTGCGCCAGGCGGCGCGCCGAGCCGCTACGGCTGCGCCCACGGCGTGCGGGCTGCAAAAGCCGCAGGTGACGCCATGATGCGTGCACTGCTCATGGGCCTGGTCAAAGGCTATCGGCTGCTGCTGAGCCCCTGGCTGGGCTCGGCCTGCCGCTTCGAGCCCAGCTGCTCGGCCTACGCGCTGCAGGCCCTCGAACAGCACGGCGCCGCGGCGGGCAGCTACCTCACACTGCGCAGGCTGGCACGCTGCCAACCCTGGTGCGCCGGCGGCCATGACCCGGTGCCGCAAGAATTGCCGCGTACCATGCGGCTTTTTTCGCGCCTGCATGCGCCCGGCCCCAACCATCCTCACCAACAAAATCCTCATGAGTGACATCCGCCGCACCATCCTTTGGGTGATTTTTGGCTTTTCCGTGGTTTTGCTGTGGGATAAGTGGCAAATACACAACGGCAAGCCCCCCACCTTCTTTCCCTCGGCCACGCCAGCCGCCGCACC
>DCVY01000237.1:0-6160 GCA_002327945.1 Acidovorax delafieldii
TGCACCATGAACGTTAGGTTGAACGATCACGCCATGTACAAAGACATTGCCAACGGGCCGAAGATTCCGCTGCACAACAAAGAGTGGGTTGATGTGCTGGCCAATGCGCAACTGCGGGCCGACAGCGTGCACGCCAATGCGGCGGGCTATGCGCAGTTTGGGGATGGGCCGGTGGGCACGCGCAAAAACACGGGGCTGCTGGCAAAAGGCTGGAAGCTCCCGTTCTGATAGCTACTTGCGCTTATTCATCAAGCCCCAGCGGCACTTTTTATAAAGAATCAAGCGCCCACGCCACATGCTCGCGCACCAGCGTGCTGGCATCCTCGGCGCGAGACTGCAGCGCCGCGCGCACCCCGGCATCGCCCGTCTGCCGCAGCGCATTGCCCAGCGCCACCGCCACATTGCGCAGCCAGCGCTCATGCCCGATGCGGCGAATCGGGCCGCCCTCGGTCATGCGCAAAAAAGTGGGTTCGTCCCAGGCAAACTGGTGCACCAGTTGCTGGCCCGCCAGGCCTGCGCGCTCGTCAAAGTCGGGCAGGCGGCTGACCTGCGCGAACTTGTTCCAGGGGCAAATCAGCTGGCAATCGTCACAGCCATAAATGCGGTTACCCATCAGAGGGCGCAGCTCCACCGGTATCGGCCCCGCGTGCTCGATGGTGAGGTACGAAATGCAGCGGCGCGCATCCAGCCGGTGCGGCGCGATGATGGCCTGCGTGGGGCACACATCGATGCAGGCGCTGCAACTGCCGCAGTGCGCCGTGACGGGCTCGCTGGGCGGCAGCGCCATGTCCACGTAGATCTCGCCCAGGAAAAACATCGAACCGGCCTCGCGGTTGAGCACCAGCGTGTGCTTGCCGCGCCAGCCCTGGCCGCTGCGCGCCGCCAGTTCCGCCTCGAGCACGGGCGCCGAATCGGTGAATACGCGGTGACCAAAGGGTCCCACGGCCTCTCCTATGCGGTCGCTGAGCTTTTGCAGGCGTGCGCGCAGCACCTTGTGGTAGTCGCGAGCCCGCGCATAGACCGACACAATGCCCTCTTGCGGGCGCGATAGGCGCGCAAATTCGATGGCCTGCCAGCCCTCGGATGCCTGCATGGGCGCCGGTGTGGGGGTGTGGCGCGGCAAATAATCCATGCGCGCGGTGATCACGCTCACGGTGCCCGGCACCAGCTCGGCCGGGCGGGCGCGCTTGAGGCCGTGCGCGGCCATGTAATGCATATCGCCATGGAACCCTTGTGCCAGCCACTGCATCAACCCCGGCTCGGACGCAGACAAATCCACACCCGCCACGCCAATTTGGGAAAATCCCAGCTCACGGGCCCACTCCCGCATTTGAGGAACGAGTTGACTGTTGCACCACATATCGGTCGGATTGTAGAAACCCCCGCCCCCAAGCCCCCTGCCGACAGCGCGCGCGTGCTGACCTGGAACGGCGAAAACGACACGGCGGCGTTTGCCCGCGCACTGGCTGCACAGCCCCTGCTGGCCAATGCCTTCCTCACGCTGCATGGCGACTTGGGCGCCGGCAAGACCACTCTGGTGCGCCACCTGCTGCGCGCACTGGGCGTGCAGGGCCGCATCAAGAGCCCCACCTATGCCGTGGTCGAGCCCCACGAGGCGCCGGGCCTGGCCCCCCATGCCACGACGGTATGGCACTTCGACTTCTACCGCTTTGACGACCCGCGTGAATGGGAAGATGCGGGTTTCAGGGATATTTTTGCAAGCCCGGGCCTCAAGGTGGCAGAATGGCCAGAGAGGGCTGCAGCGCTTACCCCGCCTGCTGATCTTGCTATACACATTGAAGCAACTGACGAAACCGCAAGGCAAGTCACGCTGCACGCCCACACCCCCCTGGGCCGCAGCCTGCTGCAAGGAATGACCGCATGACACCCGTCCCAGGCCAGCCACACCCGACAACGCCATCCGCCCCGTCGCGCCGCACCCTGCTGCAGGCCGGCAGCCTGGTGCTGCTGCTGGGTGCGCAGCAGATTGCGCGGGGCGCCACGATCTTGGCGGTGCGCATATGGCCAGCGCCCGAGTATTCGCGCGTCACCATCGAATCCGACGGGCAACTCACCACCAAGCAATTGTTTGTCACCACCCCGCCGCGCCTGGCGGTGGACATCAAAGGCATTGACCTCAGCCCCGAACTGCGCGAACTGGTGGCCAAGGTCAAGGCCGATGACCCCAACATTGCGGGCATCCGCGTCGGCCAGAACACGCCGGGTGTCGTGCGCCTGGTGATCGATCTCAAACAAGCCGCGCTGCCCCAGGTCTTCACGCTGGCGCCCGTGGCCGCCTACCGCCACCGGCTGGTGCTGGACCTGTACCCCGCACAACCCGTGGACCCGCTGGAAGCCCTGATTGCGGAGCGCCTGCGTGATGCACCTATTGCGCCTATTGCGCCTATTGCGCCCACTGCAGCTACTCCGGCTACCGCACCCGCAGCCCCCTTGGCGCCGACACCGCAGCCCGACACGGCCACGCGCACCCCAGAGAAAGACCCGCTGGGCGAACTGATGGCCCAGCACGCCACGCGCGCGCTGCGGCCCGAGGCCCCGCAGGCCGCACCCACCGCAGCTGTAGTCGCCACCGCCGCCGCTGCACAGGCACAGCCCCCCACCCCCAGCCCGGCCAGCCCCCGTGCCAGCGCCACGCAAACCGACCGCATCATCATCGTGGCGCTGGACCCCGGCCACGGCGGCGAAGACCCCGGCGCCATCGGCCCGGCGGGCACCCGCGAAAAAGACGTGGTGCTGCGCGTGGCCCACCTGCTGCGCGACCGCATCAACGCCACCACCGTGGGCGGCAACCCCATGCGCGCCTACCTCACGCGCGACGGCGACTATTTTGTGCCGCTGGGCACCCGCGTGGAGAAGGCGCGGCGTGTGCAGGCCGACCTGTTTGTCAGCATCCATGCCGACGCCTTCACCACGCCCGCCGCACGCGGTGCCAGCGTGTTTGCGCTGAGCCAGGGCGGCGCCTCCAGCACGGCTGCGCGCTGGCTGGCCAACAAGGAGAACCAGGCCGATCTGGTGGGAGGCCTGAACGTGCAGTCCAAAGACCGGCATGTGCAGCGCGCCCTGCTCGACATGAGCACCACCGCACAGATCAACGACAGCCTCAAACTCGGCACGGTGCTGCTGGGCGAAATCGGCAATATGGGCAAGCTGCACAAGCCCCGCGTGGAGCAGGCCGGCTTTGCCGTGCTCAAAGCCCCCGATATTCCGAGCGTGCTGGTGGAAACCGCCTTCATCAGCAACCCCGAGGAAGAAGCGCGCCTGCGCAGCAACGCCTACCAGGTGCAACTGGCGGATGCGCTGATGCGCGGCATTACGCGCTATTTCGCCAAGAACCCGCCGCTGGCGCGCAGCCGGTCGGTGTAGGCATGATCGGTTGACACGGCTGCACAGTGCGCGCGATAGTGGGGCTGCTGGCCCTGACGGCCCCGGTTTGGCCTCATTCCTTTCAACCTGGCAGCCTGCCGGACTGGGAGCGTCGATAGGAAATGCCGAAGGTTTCACCCCAATCGGCCCCGGCGAGGACAGTTTGTGCCACCTTTGCAGCCCCATAGCCCGGCTGTGGGGCAAGAAGACGGTCAATAATCACCTGCTGCGGCCGATTTGCAGCCGACAATTTCCAAGTCCGACAGACTCCTGGTGCAGTGTTTCACGCTATCTGGCACATCAAAAGGTGTCTTTTCGGCCCTGGCGGTGTTGCAGATCCTCGCGATACCACCCGGTATCGCTGTGGTTTGTGCCTTGCCAGAACCAAAAAACCTTCTTTTTTATTTGCGCCAGCAAGAGTGAAGCACTGCACTAGGTTGATAGACACAACGGGCTGTAGCGCATACGCAAAAAACGCCAACAGCTATCAATGAAATAGCACATGAGAATTTTGGGAATTGACCCCGGCCTGCGGACCACAGGTTTCGGCCTGGTCGATGTGGACGGCCACCGGCTGAGCTACGTGGCCAGCGGCACCATCCGCACCACTGCGCTGGCCCTGGGCGACTTGCCCGGCCGGCTGAAAGTGCTGTTTGACGGCATCAGCGAGGTGGCGGCGCGCTACCAGCCCGACGTGGCCACCGTGGAAATCGTCTTCGTCAACGTCAACCCCCAGTCCACCCTGCTGCTGGGCCAGGCCCGCGGCGCCGCCATTACCGCCCTGGTGGCCAGCAACCTGCCCGTGGCCGAATACACCGCTTTGCAGATGAAAAAAGCCGTGGTCGGCCATGGCCGTGCCGCCAAAAACCAGGTGCAGGAAATGGTGCGCCGCCTGCTGCAGCTGCCGGGCCTGCCCGGCACCGACGCCGCCGATGCGCTGGGCCTGGCCATCACGCATGCGCACGCTGGTGCGGCCATGGCCCGGCTGGGCGAAGCAGCCACGCTGCAGCGGCGCCAGCACGCCATGTACAAGGGCGGGCGCAGCTACTGAACCAGGCTCAAAGGCTGAGCGTTTTTTGCCCGTGCCCGAAAGGCGCGCCAAAACGCCACGGATCCAGGCGAAAAGCACAGCCATGGCGCGGGCTATGGCGAACATTGGCAACGGCGAGCAGGGGTGTTTTGGCGTGCAAGGCGCAGGTAAAAGACGCTCAGCCTCTCAGCCTAGAAACGGCAGCTGACCGCTTGGCACCCCTTGCCAAACCGCATGCAATCTATCGTGGATGACTTCGATGGCGTTCACCCTTTGGGTGAGAGCGCTATGCACTTGACGGCACAGCTCATTGCCCGAGCCCCCGCTTGAGTTCTTTGAGCAACAGCAGCACCTGGTTGGAGGCATGGCGGCAGCGGCCGTTGAGCAACTGAACCGCCTGGGCCTGCTCTCCCGCCTGAAAACAGGTGACCACCGCTTCGGCCTGCTGGTGAAAATGCCGGTGCCGCGCCACCAGCATGTCAAACGCCGGGTAATGCCCCAGCCGCTCACGGCCCGATCCGTTGAGCCAGCGACCCAGATCACAGCACTCGACCTGGCAGATGCGCTCGGGCCGCATCACCTCGCTGGAGCGGCCATGCACCATTTCCTGCAACTGCAAGCGCCAGCCTTCATGGCTGGCGATGGCCGCGTCGATGTCGATCTCGGTCATCAGCATGGCGGCGTACTCCGCATCCAGCACCAGTTCGCTGCCGTTGTCTTCCACCGCCCAGGTGGTTTCAGGGCTGAAGGAATCCTGTTCACGAATCCTGAAAAATCGACTGAAAAATCCCATGTTTCCCCCGATGCAAAATGTCAGCCACCCCAGTGCAGTTTTTCACGCTATCTGGCACATAAAAAAGCGTCTTTTCGGCCCTGGCGGTGTTGCAAATCCTTGCGATACCACCCGGTATCGCTGCGGTTTGCGCCTTGCCAGAACCCAAAATCCTTCTTTTTTTATGGGTGCCAGCAAGCATGAAACACTGCACTAGGAGGCTCGAAGATCGGCGCAAGTGGCTTGAAGCATTTTGTGATTGGTTCTGTGTCTTGGCCACCAAAATTTGACAATGCCGTCGCCAGCGCATTGTGCCGACCTTGCCGGATAGACCCGCTCCCGCAGCCCCGGCAGCAGCCATTGCGCCCAGCGCCGACAATGGGGCCATGACAGCCACCCAACGCCCCTCCCTTTCCATGCTCGATCTGGTTGCCGTGCGCGAGGGCGGCACCGTCGCCCAGGCGCTGCAGATCGCCCTGCGCACCGCACAACACGCCGAATCACTCGGCTTTACGCGCTATTGGCTGGCAGAGCACCACAACATGGCCGGTATTGCCAGCTCAGCCACCGCCGTGCTGGTGGGCCACATTGCCGGCGGCACGCAGCGCATCCGCGTGGGCTCGGGCGGCGTGATGCTGCCCAACCATGCGCCCCTGGTGGTGGCCGAGGCCTTTGGCACGCTGGCCGAGCTGTACCCCGGCCGCATCGACCTGGGCCTGGGCCGCGCGCCCGGCACCGACCCCGCCACCATGCGCGCGCTGCGCCGCAGCCGCGTGGAGAGCGCCGACGACTTCCCGCAGGACGTGGCCGAGTTGCAGCGCCTGCTGGCGCCTGCCGAGCCCAACCAACGCCTGATTGCCATGCCCGGCGCGGGCACCAACGTGCCCATCTGGCTGCTGGGCTCCAGCCTGTTTTCGGCGCAGCTGGCGGCAGAACGCGGCCTGCCCTATGCCTTTGCCTCGCATTTCGCGCCA
>DCVY01000237.1:6259-8932 GCA_002327945.1 Acidovorax delafieldii
GCAAGAGCGTGCGGCCATTGGCGACTTTCTGGCCGCCGCCGTGATCGGCGGGCCCGACACGGTGCGCACCGGCCTGGCCCATCTGCACAACACCACGGGCGCCGACGAATTCATGCTGGTCAGCGACGTGTTCGACCCGGCACTGCGCCTGCGCTCGCTGGACATAGCAGCGCAGGCACTCGCCGAACTGGCATGACGCACCATCTGTGCTCACAGCGCGCAGCGTCACGGGCTGCGGCTACCATCACGGACTGACTTATTGCCCTGAGCGCTCCTCCGTTTCACCCCCCCATGCCCGCTTTTTCTTTTGAAGCCCTGGATGCCCAGGGCCAGACCCGCAAGGGCCTGATGGAAGCCGACACGGCCAAGTCGGCCCGCAGCCTGCTGCGTGCCCAGGCACTGGTGCCACTGGTCGTGGAGCCCGTGCAGACCAGCCAATCGCTCGATGGCACGCGAGCCGGCCTCGGTCAGCGCCTTTTCACCCGCCCGGTGTTTGGCGCGTCGGCCCTTTCCGTCTGGACGCGCCAGCTGGCGGGGCTGGTGGCATCGGGCCTGCCGCTGGAGCGCGCACTCACCGCCCTGTCCGAAGAAGCCGACGACGAGCGCCAGCGCCACCTGGTGGCCGCCCTGCGCGCCGAAGTCAATGCCGGCGCCACCTTTGCCCGCGCGCTGGCCCAGCACCCGCGCGAGTTCTCGGACATCTACTGCGCCGTGATCGGTGCGGGCGAGCACAGCGGCAACCTCGGTCTGGTGCTGGAGCGCCTGGCCGACGACCTCGAAGAGCGCCAGGCCCTGCAGGCCAAGCTGATGGGCGCGGCGCTGTACCCGGCCATCGTCAGCCTGATCTCCATCGTGATCGTGCTGTTTCTGGTGAGCTATGTGGTGCCGCAAGTGGCCAGCGTGTTTGCCGGCACCAAGCGCGCCCTGCCCTTTCTTACCGTGGCCATGCTGGGCCTGAGTGCCGTGGTGCGCAGCTATGGCTGGCTGATGCTGATTGCTGCCATTTTGATAGCGGCAGGCGCAAGATGGGCTTTGACCATCGAGCATTTTCGCCAGAAATTCGATGCAGCCTGGCTGAACCTGCCCCTGGTGGGCAAGCTGGCACGCGGCTACAACGCGGCGCGCTTTGCCAGCACGCTGGCCATGTTGGCCAGCGCGGGCGTGCCCATCCTCAAGGCCCTGCAGGCCGCCGCCGAAACCCTGAACAACCGCGCGCTGCGCGCCGACGCGCTCGACGCGCTGGTGCTGGTGCGCGAAGGCGCGCCGCTGGCCTCGGCGCTGGCGCAGAAAAAGCGCTTCCCCGGCCTGTTGCCGATGTTTGCGCGCCTGGGCGAGCAGACCGGTCAACTGCCAGTGATGCTGCAGCGCGCCGCCAAGCAGCTGTCCACCGAAGTGCAGCGCCGCGCCATGCAGCTGGCCACCATCCTGGAGCCGCTGCTCATCGTAGCCATGGGCCTGGTGGTGATGCTGATCGTGCTGGCGGTGCTGCTGCCCATCATCCAGCTCAACCAGTTCATGAAATGAAGTGCCCCCCCCTGAGGCGCTGCGCGCCCTCTCCCCCTCTCTCATCTCGCTGCGCGATGCGGGATGGGGGACGCCGCCAGCGCGGCGGGGTGGCCCTTGCACGGCGGCCGCTGGTCTGGGCCACGCCAGCTGCCTGGGTTGCGGGTGGCGCGCCGCGCGGTGGAACAACTGATATGGAGTCACCATGGCCGTGACACTGGACGACAAGCTGGTGGTGGCGATCTCGTCACGCGCCCTGTTCGATTTCGAGGAGGAAAACCGCCTGTTCGACCCGGACCACCCGCAAAACTACATGCGGCTGCAGCTTGATCGGCTGGATGTGCCGGCGCGGCCCGGCGTGGCGTTTTCGTTGGTCAAAAAGCTACTGGCCTTCAACGAGCCTGCGCAGCAGCGGGTGGAGGTGGTGGTGCTGTCGCGCAACGACCCGGTCAGCGGCATGCGCGTTTTCCGTTCGGCCAAGGCCCATGGGCTGGCCTCGGTGCAGCGCGGGGTCTTCACCCAGGGATCGGCGCCGTTTCGCTACCTGCGGCCCCTGGGTGCGCACCTGTTTCTCTCGGCCAATGCGGCCGACGTGAACGAAGCGCTGGCCATGGGCTTTCCTGCGGCCCAGGTGGCCACGCAGTCGGCGCAGGCCAGCATCGCCCACCCGCACGAAGTGCGCATTGCCTTCGACGGCGATGCCGTGCTGTTCTCGGACGAAGCCGAGCGGGTGTTCCAGTCGGCCGGGCTGGATGCCTTCCAGGCCCACGAGGTCGAAAAAGCCTTGCTGCCCCTGCCCCCGGGGCCCTTCAAGCCCTTTTTGTCGGCCTTGCACCGCCTGCAACAAAGCGGCGCCCCGTCCATGCGCATCCGCACGGCCCTGGTCACGGCGCGCGGCGCGCCCGCGCACGAGCGGGCCATTCAGACGCTGATGAGCTGGCAGATCGCGGTCGATGAAGCCATGTTTCTGGGCGGCATGCCCAAGGGCGAGTTCCTGCGCGAGTTCGAGCCCGATTTCTTCTTTGACGACCAGACCGGCCACGTCACCTCTGCGGCCCGCCATGTACCCGCGGGCCATGTGCGCAGCGGCATTGCCAACCAAGGTGCGCAGCCGGCTGAATGAGGCATGTTGATGCCCATGGGATGTGAACCTATTGAGCTTTTCATAAA
>DCVY01000025.1:0-5182 GCA_002327945.1 Acidovorax delafieldii
GCACGGCGCCCCAGGCGGCCAGATAGGCATAGCGGCCATTGCCGCCGGTCTTGGGGTTGACCACGATCACCTGCACACCGGGCTTGATGAGGTCGTCCCAGTCCTTGATGTTTTTGGGGTTGCCGTTGCGCACCAGGAACAGCATGGTCGAGGTGGTGGGCGATGCGTCGTGCGGAAACTTCTTGGCCCAGTCTTTCGCGACCACGCCGCTGTCGGCCAGAAACTGCACGTCGGTGGTGGTGTTCATGGTCACCACATCTGCGGCCAGGCCGTCGTTTACTGCGCGCGCCTGGGCGCTGGAGCCGGCATGCGACTGGTCGATCTTCACGTCCTGGCCGGTGGTCTTCTTGTAATGGGCAACAAAGGCGGCGTTGTAGTCCTTGTAGAACTCGCGTGCCACGTCATACGACACGTTCAGCAGCGAGTTCTGTGCGGCAGCCATGCCACTGGCTGCCAGGGCCAGCGAGGCCAGAAGGGTCTTGAGTTTCAAAGAAGTCATGGTGATGTCGCCCAAAAAAGCTGGAGATGCCATATTGTGCAGAGCGTCTTTTAAAACTCAAAAGAATATATTTTTGTTAATTAATCGAAATTTGGAATATAGAAGCATCCACGCTGCAGCGGGCGGGCATGGCTTCGCCCAGGTAGTCCAGAAAACTCCGCACCGCGGGCGACAGCCCCCGGCGCGACGGAAACACCGCATGCACGATGGCGGGCGCCGGTGCCCAGTCGGGCAGCACACGCACCAGCTTGCCCTCGCGCATCTCGTCCTGGCACATGTAGTCGGGCATCCAGCACACCCCGGTGCCGGCCACAGCCGCATATTTGAGTGTGAGCAGGTCATCAGCCACATAGCGCGGCTGGTGCTGCACCGTCTGGTGTGCACCGCCGGGGCCGATGAGTTTCCAGGTGGAACGCCCATCGGGCGCGGACATGGCAATGCTGTCCATGCGGGCCAGTTCCGCCAGCGTGCGGGGTGCGCCCTGGCGTGCCAGCAGTTCGGGGCTGGCCACCAGAATCTGCGTGGTGTGATCCAGCCGCTTGACCACCATGCTGCCGCTGTCCTCCAGGGTGGCGCGCACACGCAGCGCTACGTCGATGCCCTCCTCCACCAGGTTCACCGCGCGGTTGCTCACCAGCATCTCGATGCGCACCCGGGGGTGGCTGGACAGGAAGGGCGGCATCATCTCGGCCACCACCGTCTGGGCCAGGGTGACGGGGCAACTCACGCGGATGGTGCCGCGCGGCTCGGTCTGCACCTGGGCCACCGTGTCGGCGGCGGCCTGGGCCGATTCGCGCATGGCCTGGCAGTGGCGCAGATAGGCCTCGCCCACTCCGGTCAGCGAGAGCTTGCGCGTGGTGCGCTGCAGCAAACGCGCGCCCAGCTGGGCCTCCAGCTCGGAAACGCGCCGCGACAGGCGGGATTTGGGAATGCCCAGGGCGCGCCCCGCTGCGGCAAAGCCGCCGCGCTCCACCACTTCGGCAAAGTACAACATGTCGTTCAGGTCTTGCATGGCGGCATCCACTGTTCTGCTGATAGGACAATCTATCGCAAAATTACCAACCTATCAATTCAGCGCAACAGCTGCACAATCTCTCCAAGGCCACACACCGTGACCGCCCCGCCATCAAGGAAAAACTCGTGCAACTGCTTCACATTGATTCCGCCATCACCGGTGCCCATTCCGTTTCGCGCCAGCTGACCGCACAGATCGTGGCCGCCTACCAGGCCAACCATCCCGGCACCCAGGTGAGCTATCTCGACCTGGTGGCCGATGCCCCTGCCCACTTCACCATGGACGCCATGGCCCCCCGCACCGGCCAGACCGATGGCCTGAGCGATGTGCAAAAGCGCGAAAACACCGTGTCCGAGCGACTGGTCAGTCAGTTCCTGGCGGCCGACGTGGTGGTGATCGGCGCACCGCTCTACAACTTCAGCATTCCCACCCAGCTGAAGGCCTGGGTTGACCGCATCGCCCAGCCCGGCCGCACGTTCGAGTACACCGCCAACGGCCCCGAAGGCCTGGCCAAGGGCAAGACCGTGATCATTGCCTCCACCCGTGGCGGCGTGTATTCCACCAGCGAAGGTGGCCAGGCCATGGAACACCAGGAGAGCTACCTGAAGGTTGTGCTGGGCTTCTTCGGCGTGACCGATGTGCGCTTTGTACGCGCTGAAGGCGTGGCCATGGGCGACGCCGCCAAGGCTGCCGCACTGGAAAGCGCTGCCCAGGCTATCGGCAGCCAGGCAGCCGCCAACCAGGTCCAGGCAACGCAAGCGGCCTGATGGAGGTTTAGGGCACCAAAGGCGCCCACCCTCGCTCGCAATGCATGAAACCCGACCTTGCGCCAGGTTTTGCATCTTTGAGCAAAATACCGCTGTAACGACCTGCTGACAAGCGCCAACAGCTATTTATTCAATAGCAAGTTTAGCCGTTGTGTTTCTTGACCCAGGCCACGTACTGGTTCACCCAGCCCTGCAGGAATTCGCGGCTGCCCGCGCCGATGCCACCGTCGGCATCAAACAGACCCTCCTTGGCGTGGATGAATGCCTCGGGCTGACCCAGCGTGGGCACATCCAGGCAAGCCAGCACATTGCGCAGATGCTGCTGCGCCATGGCCGTACCGATGGCGCCCACCGATGCACCGATCACGCCCGCAGGCTTGCCCGCCCACGCACTCTGGCCGTAAGGGCGCGAGGCGTGGTCGATGGCGTTTTTGAGCACGCCCGGGATCGAGCGGTTGTATTCGGGCGTGACGAACAGCAGGCCCTGCGCCGCCTGGATCTCCCCCTTGAGCCGCAGCACCGAGGCAGCCTGCTGGCCATCGTCGTCCTGGTTGTAGAGCGGCAGGTCATCAAGGCGCAGTTGCGTGAAGCCAAAGCCTGCTGGCGCCAGCCGGGCCAGCGCCGTGGCGAGTTGGCGATTGAATGAATCCTTGCGAAGACTGCCGACGATGACGGCAATGTTGTACTGGCTCATGAAAACCTCCTGGAGAAGAAAGACCACCGGCAAAGCACCGCAGAGCCATGGTAGCGCTGCAGGGACAAACGCGCCACCGGCGACCAGCACATCGTCATGGCCTGCAAGCCCAACGAGGTTCAGCATGAAAAAAGCTGCTGGCGCTTATGGGTAAAGCGCCAGCAGCTATTTTTTTGGGCAGAGGTTCTCAGTGGCGATCGGGGGTACATGGTCCAGCCGCAGCCCCAGTTGCGGACTGGTCAGCGTCGGGGCATGACCTTCTTTTGCGGCAAGGCGCACCAGCCGGTAGGCAGGCCCCGTGTTTTCTGCCATTCTTGCAACTTCGGCCGGGCCACCCGCCAGCAGCCCGCCCCGATTTGGTTAAAGAGAAAGCCCCATATGCCACCACCCCGCCCCGAGCCACCGCCCGCATCACCCCAGTCTCCCTTGCCGTGGAATCCGAACAAGCTGTGGCTGGTGATCCTCGCACTGACAGCACTGTTTTGGCTGCGCGATATCTGGGTCACCGCCAACCAGGTGCAATCCATACCGTACAGCGAGTTCCTGCAGCACCTGAAAGCCGGACGGCTGCAATCCCTATCGATCGGCAGCCAGTTCATTGAGGGCCAGCTCAAGGCGCCACTGGCCGACGGTCGCACGCGCATCGTCACGACGCGCGTCGAACCCGCCCTGGCTGCGGAGCTGGTCGGCTACGACGTGCGCTTCGAAGGCGTGGTCGCAAACAAGCTGCTGAGCGAGCTGCTGTCATGGGTGGTTCCGGGCCTGCTGCTGCTGGCCCTCTGGAGCTTTATCGGTCGGCGCATTGCTGCGCAAGGTGGCATGGGCGGACTGCTGTCCGTGGGCAAAAGCCGCGCCAAGCTGCATTCGGAAACCGACGTGAAGGTCAGCTTNNTTTCTGAAGAACCCTAAAGACTACGGCCGGCTGGGCGCGCACATGCCCAAGGGTGTGCTGCTGGTGGGGCCACCGGGTACCGGCAAGACGCTGCTGGCGCGCGCCATGGCGGGCGAGGCTGGCGTGCCCTTCTTCAGCATCACGGGCTCCGAGTTCGTCGAGATGTTCGTGGGTGTTGGTGCGGCCCGCGTGCGCGACCTGTTCGAACAGGCCCGCGCCGCCGCACCCTGCATCATCTTCATCGACGAGCTGGACGCCCTGGGCCGGGCGCGTGGCGTGGGCCCGCTCTCCGGTGGCCACGACGAAAAGGAGCAGACGCTGAACCAGCTTCTGGCCGAAATGGACGGCTTCGACACCAGCGCGGGCGTGGTGATTCTGGCCGCCACCAACCGCCCCGAGATACTCGACCCCGCCCTGCTGCGGGCCGGCCGCTTCGACCGCCAGGTGCTGGTCGACCGGCCCGACCGCAAAGGCCGCGCAGATGTGCTGCGCGTGCACCTCAAGAAAGTGCAGTTGGGCCGCGATGTCGATACCGATGCCGTGGCGGCACTGACGCCAGGGTTCGCCGGCGCCGACCTGGCCAACCTGGTCAACGAGGCGGCACTGCTGGCCACGCGGCGCGGTGCCGACGCCGTCGCGATGGCCGACTTCACCGCCGCGGTGGAGCGCATCGTCGCCGGGCTGGAGCGCCACCAGCGTGTGCTCGGCGACAAAGAGCGGCGCACCGTGGCCGTGCATGAGATGGGCCATGCGCTGGTGGCGATGACGCTGCCTGGTACCGACCCGGTGCACAAGATTTCCATCATCCCGCGCGGCATAGGCGCGCTCGGCTACACCCTGCAGCGCCCCAGCGAGGACCGCTACCTGGCCAGCGAGAGCGAACTGCGCAACCGCCTCGCGGTGCTGATGGCCGGGCGCGCAGCCGAGGCGCTGGTGCTGGGCGAGGTTTCCACGGGCGCAGCCGACGATCTGGTCAAGGCCACGGACATCGCGCACGACATGGTGGCGCGCTACGGCATGTCACGCGAAGTGGGCCAGGTGGTCTACGACCGCCAGCAACAGCGCTTTCTCAACCTGCCCGAGGGCATGGCGCTGGAGCGCGGCCTGTCGGACGACACCTCCCACCGCATCGACATGGCCGTGCGCGCACTGGTGGACGAAGCCTTTGCCCGGGCCAGCGCGTTGCTGGCCGAGCGGCGCGCCCTGCTGCAAGAAGGCGCGGACAAGCTGCTGGCGCAGGAAACGCTCACCGAAGCCGATCTGCTGCCCCTGGCCGAAGCGGCACGGCGCAAGCCTGCGGTGTGATGCGCGATGC
>DCVY01000025.1:5258-6711 GCA_002327945.1 Acidovorax delafieldii
CAGAACGGCAGCCCCCTGCAGCGCACCCTGGCGCAATTGCCCCAGCGCGTCGTTCGCCTGCTCCAGCGCAAACACCTGGACCGCGGTACGCAGCGGCGTTTGCCGCAGTGCCTCAAAAAACGCAAGACCGTCGCCACGCGTCAGATTGGCCACGGAGCGGATGCTGCGCTCACCCCACAACCAGGCATAGGGAAAGCCGGGAATGTCGCTCATGTGGATGCCAGCGCAGACCACGCAGCCGCCTTTGTCGAGGTGCCGCAGGGCGATGGGCACCAGAGGGCCTGCGGGCGCAAAAATCAGGGCCGCGTCCAGTGGCAGCGGCGGGGCCTCGTCGGTTCCAGCCGCCCAGTTCGCGCCCAGGCTGCGGGCAAATTCCTGGCTGGCGCCGTCGCCGGGGCGGGTGAAGGCAAAGACTTCGCGCCCCTGCGCGCGCGCCAGCTGGGTGATGAGGTGCGCCGCCGCGCCAAAGCCATAGACACCCAGTCGACGTGGATCGCCGGCCAGGCGCAGCGCGCGGTAGCCGATGAGGCCGGCACACAGCAGCGGCGCCAGATGCTCGGCCGCCGGCCCATCGGGCAAGGGCAGGCAGTAGCGCGCATCGGCCAGCGTGTACTCGGCGTAGCCGCCGTTCAACTGGTAGCCCGTGAAGCGGGCGTGCTCGCACAGGTTCTCGCGTCCGCTGGTGCAAAAACGGCATTGCCCGCAAGTCCAGCCCAGCCAGGGCACACCGACCCGCTGCCCCAGGCGCCAGTCGCCCTGCACATCAGGCCCCAGGCCTGCGACCCTGGCCACGATCTCATGGCCAGGCACCACGGGCAGTACCGGGTTGGGCAACTCGCCATCCAGCAAGTGCAGATCGGTACGGCACACACCACAGGCCTGCACCGCCAGCAGCAGCTGACCCGCACCGGGAACCGGCCGCGGTAGCTCGGTCAGCCGCAAGGGTCGACCGGGCTGCTCCAGAACCATGGCACGCATGCGCAAGCTCCTGCCAGACACCGCAGCCGCCTCAGAGGCTGGGGGGTTTTTGCCCGTGCCCGAAAGGCGCGTCAAAACGCCACGGATCAAGGCGAACAGCACAGCCATGGCCCGGACCATGGCGGGCATTGGCAACGGCGGGCAGGGGTGTTTTGGTGTACAAGACGGGCACAGGCAAAAGACTCTCCGCCTTGGCCGGGTTGAACTCCAGCAGACGGGCCATCGAACTGTTGGCCACTACGCCCCCGATTGGCTTGTCCATGGGTTGCCCCCTGTCTTGTTGTCAAACACCATGGCATCTTCCGGGCTCCGGCCGGGGGAGTCAAGCCAGCACAGGCAGGCACAAGCCCAGCATGGACCGCCCGGCAGGGCCCAAACCCCACGGCGTCGCGCGGCGCTCCGCGAATTCTTCATAACGCTATTGCATTAACCAGGCGCCTGCCGGACTTGAACCGGAACCGCACGGCAAAGGCGA
>DCVY01000025.1:6826-7750 GCA_002327945.1 Acidovorax delafieldii
CGGGCAGCGGCGGCAGCCAGATTGCCGCCCACCAGGGCGCGCCGCAACGAGCCTCCGCCATCGACCACGAGCACGCGACCCAGACCAGGGGAATCGACCGCTGCCTTGACCAGGGTGTTGTCCTCAAAGCACTTCACCGTTGCCACGGCGCCAGCGAAGGCCACCACGCCGCCATAGCTCTGGAATGCTGGCGGCAGCACGCGAAAGGCGCCGCTGCCATCGCCCTTGTGTGCGTCGCACAAATCGCAGGTGCTGAATGCCGTGGAAGAAGGGGCTGTCATGGTTCAAAAACCTTTCACGCGAGAAGTTGCAAAAAACGAAGGCGGATCAACGCCACAGACCATTGTCGCGCAGCGCAGCAGAGCCCTGCCCTGAATGGCATGGCGCAGGAGATCCCCTGCCACTGACGGCAGCGCACACAGCGTGCCGCAGCAACAAATCGAGGTAAAAAAAGCCCTGGCCCGCTTGGAAACAGGTTTTTTTCACATTAGCATCGCTGTTCCAGTGGGAAAACCTCGTTTTCGCTGGTGAAAATTTACTTCTAACAAGGACAACCCAACATGGCAACTGCAAAAAAAGCTCCGGCAAAGGCCGCTCCCGCAGCCAAGGCGCCCGCCACCAAGGCCGTCGCGCCTGCCAAGAAGCGCACCCCGAATGCCGCTTTCATGAAGGCGCTGACGCCCAGCCCCGCGCTCGCCGCCGTGGTGGGATCGGCACCACTGCCGCGCACGGAGATCATCAGCAAGCTGTGGGTGTACATCAAGGCCCACAATCTGCAGGATGCCGCCAACAAGCGCAACATCAATGCAGATGCCAAGCTCAAGGAGTTGTTCGGCAAGCCCCAGGTGTCGATGTTTGAACTGGCCGGCCTGATCGGCAAGCACGTCAAGTAAACAGCCGTTGAACCTAAAAACGGCCGTTGGA
>DCVY01000128.1:0-3189 GCA_002327945.1 Acidovorax delafieldii
TTTTAGGATAATTTGCGGCTTGAATTTTGACGGAGAAAACCCCGTGGAAACCTACCCGAGTCGGTAGCTTTCAGCTCCCCGGCCTGCCGTGGGGATGAAAGCACCCCCCAAACCCCACTGCGAATGCCACCTATCACGGGAGTGAGCCATGCTCAATATCTTTTCGCTCGCCAATGGCCGGCTGTTCCAGGAAGAAATCGAATCCCTGGAAGAACTCACCCGCTTCAAGCCCATCTGGGTTGACCTGGAAGCCCCCACCATCGAGGAAAAACGCTGGATCAAGCAGCACTATGGTCTGTCCATCCCCGAAGACGCGATGGACGAGGACATCGAGGAGTCCGCCCGCTTCTACGAAGAAGACAACGGCGACCTGCACATCCGCAGCGACTTTCTCATCGACGACAACGAACAACCGCGCTCGGTGCGCGTGGCCTTCATCCTGAACCTGACCAACCCCGACCTGAAAAGCAAGGGCGTTCTGTTCTCGATCCACGATGAGGACGTGCCCGTGTTCCGGCTGCTGCGCATGCGCGCGCGCCGCGCGCCCGGCCTGATCGAGGATGCCAAGGAAGTGCTGCTCGCGCTGTTCGACGCCGACGCCGAGTATTCGGCCGATACGCTGGAAAACATCTACGACGAGCTGGAGAAGGTGAGCAAGCAAGTGCTGGCCGGCGACGTGACCGACACCCGCGCCGGCGAAGTGCTGGCCGCCATCGCCCGCCAGGAAGACTTGAACGGCCGCATCCGCCGCAACGTGATGGACACGCGCCGCGCCGTGAGCTTCATGATGCGCAGCAAAATGCTCAACTCCGATCAGTTCGAGGACGCCCGCCAGATCCTGCGCGACATCGAGTCGCTCGACAACCACACTGCGTTCCTGTTTGACAAGATCAACTTCTTGATGGACGCCACGGTCGGTTTCATCAACATCAACCAGAACAAGATCATCAAGATCTTCTCCGTGGCCAGCGTGGCGCTGCTGCCACCCACGCTGATCGCCAGCGTGTACGGCATGAACTTCCAGCACATGCCGGAGTTGGCCAAGGAGTGGGGCTACCCCTACGCGCTGCTGCTGATGCTGGCCAGCGCGCTGGGCCCCATGTGGTATTTCCGCAAGCGCGGCTGGCTGAAGTAAAGCAAGCGTTGACGGCTTCTATGGGGTTCACCCCATGGATGAGAGCGCCATGCACCCGCCAGCACCGCGCTCGGTGCGCCATGCAGCGTTGCGTCTCCTTGCGGGCAGTACCGGCAGTAAGGGCAGCAGCCCGCCGCGTCGTCTCCCTTGCAGGGCGCAGGTGCTGTTGGAGCCGCAGCGCTCAGCCTTGCCTGGCACCCCGATCACGGCACCGGCGGGCGCATCCAACCGCCGTTTCGAGGGTGAGTTGTTGGGCTTTTCACTGACACAAGCCCCCTGGCGACAGCGGTCTGCAGACATCACGCAGTACCATTGCGCAATGCCTTTGAAGCACCTCACCCTCCTCACCGGCGCGTCGCGCGGCATGGGTTTGGCCATGGCGCAGCAGTTGCTGCGCCATGGTCATACGCTGGTCTGCATCTCGCGCCACCGCAATGCCGAGCTTGCCCAGGCTGCAAGCCAGGCCGGCACCACGCTGGAGCAATGGGAGCAAGACCTGTCCCGAGGCGAGCAGGCCGCGCGCGCGCTGCGCGACTGGCTCACAACCCAGGGCCCCGCTGCCTTTGCCAGCGCCACGCTGATCAACAACGCTGGCGTCATCCCGCGCATCGCACCGCTGTCCGCCAGTGAGCCGGCCGACCTCGCCAACGCCCTGCGCGTGGGGCTGGAGGCGCCCATGCTGCTCACGGCCGCCTTCCTGGGCGCCACCGAGGGCTGGGCCGTGCCGCGCAAGGTGCTCAACATTTCATCGGGCCTGGGCCGTCGGGCCTTGGCCTCGCAGGCCGCCTACTGCGCCGCCAAGGCGGGCATGGACCATTTCACGCGCTGCGTGGCACTGGACGAAGCCATCAAGCCGCACGGTGCCAGGGTATGCTCGCTGGCTCCCGGCGTGATCGACACCGACATGCAGATCCAGTTGCGCGGCGCTGACCCCGCCGCTTTCCCGGACCGCCAAAATTTCGCCCGCCTCAAGACGGCTGGCCAGCTCACATCCCCTGCCGACGCCGCTACCCGCGTGCTGGCCTGGCTGGAGCGCGCAGACTTCGGCACCAACCCGGTGGCCGATGTCCGGGAGGTATGATTCTTCTCACTCCTGTTTTTATAGCTGTTACCGCATGGTGAGAAAGCGCTAACGGCATATTTGATCCCAAACCATTCTGAAAGGACATTCCCATGACCCGTGAAGTCGTCGTCGTCAGCGCAGTGCGCACCGCCATTGGCACCTTTGGCGGCAGCCTGAAAGATGTTCCGCCCACCGAGCTGGGTGCCCTCGTCGTGCGCGAATCGCTCGCGCGTGCCAATGTGGAAGGCAAGGATGTGGGCCACGTAGTGTTCGGCCATGTGGTCAACACCGAGCCCAAAGACATGTACCTGTCGCGCGTGGCCGCCATCCACGGCGGTTGCGGCGAGGGCACGCCCGCCTTCAACGTCAACCGCCTGTGCGGCTCGGGCCTGCAGGCCATCGTCAACGCCAGCCAGTCCATCTTGCTGGGCGACACCGACGTGGCGATTGGCGGTGGCGCCGAGAACATGAGCCGCGTGCCCTTTGCCAGCCTGAACATGCGCTGGGGCGCCCGAATGGGCGACACCAAGATGGTGGACATGATGATTGGCGCGCTGCACGACCCCTTCCACAACATCCACATGGGTGTGACGGCCGAGAACATCGCCGCCAAGTGGGGTATCAGCCGCGAAGACCAGGACAGGCTGGCTGTGGAAAGCCACAACCGCGCCGAGCGCGCCACGCAAAACGGCTTGTTCAAGGAACAGATCGTGCCCGTGACCCTGAAAAGCAAGAAGGGCGACGTGCAGTACGCCACCGACGAGCACTTCCGCCCCGGCGCCACCATGGACGATCTGTCCAAGCTCAAGCCCGTCTTCCTCAAGGAAAACGGCACCGTGACGGCCGGCAATGCCTCGGGCATCAACGACGCCGCCGCCGCCGTGGTGCTGATGGAAGCCGGTACCGCCAAGGCGCGTGGCCTGGCGCCGCTGGCCCGCCTGGTGGCCTACGCCCACGCCGGCGTGGACCCGAAGTACATGGGCATCGGCCC
>DCVY01000128.1:3194-3412 GCA_002327945.1 Acidovorax delafieldii
CCGGCCAAGGTAAACCCCAATGGTTCGGGCATTTCGCTGGGCCATCCCATCGGCGCCACCGGTGCGCTGATCACCGTCAAGGCATTGCACGAGTTGCAGCGCCTGCAGGGCCGCTATGCGCTGGTGACGATGTGCATTGGCGGCGGCCAGGGCATTGCCGCCATTTTCGAACGTATCTGACCCTTGCCCGCCGCGGGGGCTCCATGCCGTTTTGTGTG
>DCVY01000151.1:0-3551 GCA_002327945.1 Acidovorax delafieldii
GCAACCACATGGCGCAACTCGACAGCGCCTTCGGCACGGGCCAGCAAATAGTGCGACTGACCGGCTACGCTGAGCATTTGCGCGCCTACGCTCTGGCCCATCTGCATGGGCTGCACGGTGATGGCGCCTTCATGCACATAGGTCTGCACGGAACCTTGGGTGGCCTTGGCCAGAAAATCGGTGCCGCGCACGCCAATGGCGGCAATCGGGGTATTGAGGCGGTAGCGGTCGGGCTGCCTTTGCGCGGCCTGGCCGGATATTTGGCGCACCGTGCCGCGCATGAGATCGAGCTGCAACTGGGTGGCCTGCCCGGAGGGGTCGTCTTCGTATTTGCGGATGACCAGCTCGCTCTCGGGGCGTATGGCGACGCGGCCCTGGTCGCTGAAAACCAGCATGACCATGCCGCTCTTGCCTGTGACTACACGATCTTGCTCAGAAAGCTCCACCCCCCGCGCCAGCACGGACGACGCACCGTTGGGCTTGAACAGGGTTGCTTCACCGACAGCAAGGCTGACACGGGCCACTGGGACGGCCGACGCCATGCCCGCCCAGCAGCCCCACACGCCCAGGACGCTTGCCAATAGCTTGTTTTTCATAGGAACCCTTTGTTTGCGCACCAACCCCGTGACGCACTCATTTTAAGATAGGGCTCTTTTTTCAATCCCTCGGGAAGGCAGGTAATGTGGCAATTTCGGTGATGACGCTCACACCCTGTGCCTTTTTTTCGACTGCCTCAACGCCCGCCTTGCAATTTGCGGCCTCTCACATGAATTTGTTACACATGCGCAGGCGCGAGGTGCTTCAACCAGGTGGCCAGCCTGGCCAGCCGTTCGCGGGACTGGGCGTGGTGCTGCAAGGGGGGTTGCAAGCCATTGATCTGACGCTGGACGGCAAGGAGGTCGGGTTGATGAACGTGGGGCCGCACGAGCCCTTTGGCCACACCCTGTTGCTGGCCGAGCGGCCCATCGAGCTGACCTGGGTGGCCAGCAGCAGCGCCACCACTGCCGCCATCATGGACAGGGACAAGGCCCTGCAGTTGCTGGGTTTCCCCGAGATGATGGCCGCGGTGGCGCGGCTCAATGGGCAGCAGGTGAGTGATTTGCTGGGTTGGCAGAAGGTGCAGGCCATTCACCCGGTGAGCGCACGGGTGTGCGCGTGGCTTTTGCGCCAGAGCAACAAAGACAGCGTGCTGCGACTGCCCACCCATGCAGAAATGGCCTGGAAGCTGAACACCACGCGGGAATCCGTGACCCGGGTGCTGCAAAAGTTGCTGACAGACGGGGTGCTGCGGCGCGACGGTGACGATTGGCATATGGTGCGCATCAGCACGCTAGAGGAGATGGCTCGCGGGGAAGACCGATGAGAGTCTGGCGCACACAATGAACCCTGTTGTAGAAACCTGGCGGGGCATCGCGTCGCTGCTGGTGCTGTGGGTGCATTGGGGCCCTGTACTGGGCTGGCCCATGGGCCCAATGGCGTTTGGCTTCACGGGGGTGGATCTGTTTTTTGTGCTGAGCGGTTTTGTGTTCGCACCGACGGTGATGGTTGGCAGAGCGCCATCGCTGGGGGCCTATGCCGTGCGCCGCTTCGCCAGGATTTACCCCGCCTATCTGGCGGCGCTGGCTTTGTATGTGCTGCTGGCATGGCATGCGGGCAAGCCGCTTCTTTATCTCCCGGAGCACCTGCTGATGGCGCATATGCAGTCGCGCGAGATGACCTTTTATTACAACCCGGTGTTCTGGAGCCTGCCTTCCGAGGTGGCGTTCTATGCCCTGGTGCCGCTGCTGGCCCAGGGGCTGTGCCGCCACAGCCAGATCCGCTGGACCTTGTTGTTTGCGCTGGCACTGGCGCTGCGCCTGGCCATGGTGCGCCCGGCCGACGGCGCCACACAAAACCTTGCCTACATCGGCCTGCACCACCTCCCCGGTCTGCTGATCGAGTTTTTCTTCGGCATTTGGGTCTGGCAGCGCAGCCAACTGCCACTGAAGGCGGGGCATGCCTGGGCGCTGGGGCTGGGCGCTGCCCTGGGCTGGCTGGCGCTGGCGGCGTTGTTTTGGCAGCTGGAGCAATGGACGGGTGGATTTGACTGGCGAAATGGACAAATCGGCCTGGCCGCCGCCGCATGTTTTGCTGCTGCGTTGCTGGCCAGCCTGCAGGCCCCGGCGCCCCGCGCGGGCAGTTGGGCCGAGGTTGGCGGGCGGTGGGGCGGCAAGCTCAGTTATGCCATGTACCTGCTGCACATCGCCTGGCTGGCCCCGGCGCAAATGCTGGTGCGCGACTGGGGCGTGCTGGCGGGATCTGCGGCCGCCATGGCAGGCCTGCTGCTGAGCTGCTGGGCCTTGCATGTGTGGGTGGAAGAGCCTGCCCGTACACTGGGCCGCGCCTGGGCTGCGCGCATGCTGCCACCCCGGAGCGCCACCCAGGACGCGTGAGCGCTGCGCAGCGTGCGCACATGCCATCCAGCATCGACGGAAAACATCACGCCTACAGGGGAAACATGAAGACCGCAGCACAGCATTGGGATGAATGGCAACAGCAACGGGCGCCAGGCAGGTTCACTGACTGGGGTGACCATCCCTTTGCTTTCGCGCAGATCTGTGAAAACGCCTTTGGCGATGGTGGCTGCGATTTCATCGAGTACATCCGGCGCTGCCTGCCGGACTTGGCACAGGCCCATGTTTTGAGCCTGTGCTGCGGCGACGGCGCCTTCGAGCACGCGCTGCTGCAAAAAGGTGTGTTCGGGCGGGTCACCGGGTTCGATGTATCGGCAGAACGCGTGAACGCTGGCAACGCGGTCTTTGCAGGGCAGCATGAGGGCGCCGGCGCGCCAAACATCCATCTCGAGTGCAAGGACGTCAACACGGCGCAGTACGGCACAGCGCAATATGACATCGTCTTCGCAAAATCTGCGTTGCACCATATCGAGAACCTGGAGCACGCCTTTGCGCAGATCGCCCGCTGCCTGAAGCCCGGCGGTAAGCTGGTGACCATCGATTTCTTCGGGCCGACGCGCTTCCAGTGGACGCAGGAGCAATTGAAGGTGCGATCATGGTTCTGGCGCAACCGCGTGCCAGAGGAGCTGCGCCAAGACAGGGACGGCCATGAGATTCCAGAAATTGAACGCCCCGACGTGCAGGCCATGGTGGCCATGGACCCCTCGGAAGCGGTGCGCTCGGGCGATCTGTATGCGTTGTTGAAGCAGTATTTCGCGCCCAGCCAGGATATTGCGCTGGGTGGCAGCTTGGTGAACCTGCTGTTGTACGGCGCGATCGTCAACAACTTCGACCCAGCAATCGAGACGCACAACGCTGTGATACGGGAAGCCTTTTCGCTGGAGCGGCTGCTGATGGACCTGGGCGTGCTGGGCAGTGATTTCCGGCTCATCATTGCCGAGCCGCTTGCCCGCCCCGCCCCACCACCAGGCCTGCGCAAACGCCTGGCAAAGCTCTGGAGCGCTGGCGCTGAATAAACACTGCGCGCGGCGACCATCCCGATGGCAAGAACCGCAACGCACCTACTTGATTCAACGCTAGAAACGGCAGTTGACCGCT
>DCVY01000151.1:3671-6076 GCA_002327945.1 Acidovorax delafieldii
CACAGCACCGGCGGGCGCATCCAACTGCCGTTTCTGGGTTCAAAAAACGTCGGTGTCGCCGGGTTGAAAGTGCGGACTTGGCCAGTGCGGGTGAAATGGCTGCCCCAACACCTCGACCGCATGAATGGGGGTCTGCATGGCAGTTGCCTGCGCATGGGGCAGCCAGCTGATCCAGCCTGGGGCGGGTGCCACTGCAGGGCCTGGCGGGGGCAGTGCCTGCAGTGCGGCAGAGGCCCAGGCGGGGCCCGGCGGCAAGCAGCGATCAACGACCACCGGCTGCGGCTGCTCGCGCGTGACCAGCCAGCCAAGAGGTGTCTGCCCATAGCGCCGCAGCAGCCACAGGGTGTAGCGCGGTGCGCCGCCCTCGCCCGCTGGAACTTGCTGCGGATGCACCAGGTAGCGCCAGCGCAGATAGGCCGCATTTTTGGTGATGCGCGGCACAGCATCCTCCTCTGGCTGCGCGGCCAGCCTCTCGCAGTGCCGTTGCCACAGGGCATCGAGCAAAGCATCGCTCCAGGCATCCGCGCTGGCAGGCAATGCCTGGGCCCGCAGACGCCACGGACTGTGGCGGCGCCAAAATGCTGCCCAGGCGCTTTGCGGCGCAGTGGCCGAGTGGTACTCGGTGCATATCTGCAGGGGCCGGTACACACCGATGCGCTCACCCAGTTTGGCGGGTCGCAGGCCGGGAAATCCGTACATGAACAAGGGGGGCCGTGGCTCTTGCGACGGCGCATGGGCCAACTGGCGCAGGGCGTTGTTCATGCGCTGGTAGATGCTGTTCGGGCCGATGCCAGCACGCACGTCGGGATGGAGCATCACGTCGCAGACCTGCCCCATGCGCAGCACCTCGCCAGCCCGCATGCCCGGCACGACGATGACCCCCATGTGGCCGACCAGCCGGCCGGTTGCAATGTGCTCCACCACCACATTGAAGCTGCCACCAACGGGAGCCTGCGCGTATTTCCAGCGCCAATAAGAAGGGTCCATGGGCTGGTGGAACACGGTTTCGAAGAGCTGGCATATCCCGGGCAAGTCTGCTTGGGGGCGCAGACTGCGGAACCGAAAGCCGTCCGCCTCTGCGCCATCGCCAGAGTCATGCTGTGCCACTGAAATATCTGACGAGCAAGAGTTCATCGCTTTGTAAATACCTCAGGTCGGCGACAGCGCGCCTCAGTTGCCACGCCCGGCCAGGCCACGCAGGGCGCGGGCCCAGCGCACGGGCCGCGATTGCTGCAGCAGCTGCAGGCTGCGCTGGGCCAGATCGTGCTCGGCCTGCAGCTGTAAAAACTGCGCCTGGGCCTGCTGCAGTTCGGTACGGCAGGCATGCAGCATGTCCTGGGACTGCTGCTGGGCGTGCTGCAGTTCGGTGCGGCAGGCGTGCAGCAACCCCTGGGTGAGCTCGAGGGCNNNGGCCCGGTCGAGCGCAAGGGCATGCCAGGCCAGCGCAGCGCTTTGCTCGCCCACGCCCCAGCGCTGGGCGTGCTGCTCCAAGATGCGCTGGTGCCATTTGGCCCAATGGTTGTCATGCTCGGGGTCACCGAGGTGGGAGTCGCCCAGCCCCTGGCGATAAGTAGCCCCAATGCCGGGCACATGCACGAAGGTGCCGAGGCGGCTGAGCTGGCACCAGAAGTCCCAGTCTTCAAGCACGGGCAGGGCGGGGTCGAAGCGTGCGCCACCGGCCCGCACGGCTTGCAGGCGGAACAGCACGGCATGGATAGGCAGGTGGTTGATGCCTTGCAGCCTGCGGGGCTCCCAGGGGCTGTCGTAGTCGCGAATCCACTGCCCGCCCGGGCCTTCGACGCGCACACCGGTGTAGGCCGCGACGGCCTGCCCCTGCGGCTGCAAGGTATCCACCAGGGTTTGCACATGGGTAGGGCCCAGCAGGTCGTCGTCATCAAGAAACAAAGCGTAGCGCCCCTCGCAGGCATCCAGGCCGCAGTTGGCGGCTGCAGAGCGCCCCAGGCGCGGCAACTCGAAGGCGCAAGGTTCCCGGGCGGGTGCCTCTGCCGCAACGGGATTGACCACACGCAGCGCCAGACGCTGCGGTGGGTAGGCCGGCGCGGGATGAGGTGCACCACTGGCGTTGACCACGACGACTTCGATGTGGGGATAGGTCTGCTCTGCCACGCTGGCAATCGCGTGGGCCAGCGAGGGCCTGTTCATGCTGCGAATGATGACGCTGACCAGCGGCAGCTGTTCAGCATCTGAGGCCAATCCCACCGCTTGGCGCTGCAGGGGCCAGAATGCCATGGTGGCCAAGGCATCGGGCGCATCCAGCGCCTGGGCCGGCAGATGCCAGAAGGCTTCGGCTGCCTGCACCTCGGAGCCGGCACCAAAAGCCCGCAATGCAGCCAGCGACTGGGCATGGCTGCGGTAGGGGTGGAGTTCTTCCTGCGAAGCAAACG
>DCVY01000099.1:0-8550 GCA_002327945.1 Acidovorax delafieldii
CATCAACGATCGATTGCATGCGGCCTGGCAAGGGGTACCAAGCGGTCAACTGCCGTTTCTAGATCACTGCGCCTGGGGCCGGGGGTATGCCGTCCACCATCAGGTTTGTGCAACAGAGCCAGATCGATACGTCGTTTACTGAAAAGCCACCTCGGCAAAGCTGCGCAGCTTGCGGCTGTGCAGGCGCTGCACGCCGCCGCTGCGCAGGATCTCGATGGCGCGCATGCCGATGCGCAGGTGCTGATCGACCCGTTCGCGGTAGAAGTGGTTGGCCATGCCGGGCAGCTTGATTTCGCCGTGCAGGGGCTTGTCGCTCACGCACAGCAGCGTGCCGTAGGGCACCCGAAAACGAAAACCGTTGGCCGCGATGGTTGCGCTTTCCATGTCCAGCGCCACGGCGCGGCTTTGGCTGAAGCGCCGCTGGGGCAGGTTGTCGGGCAGCAGCTCCCAGTTGCGGTTGTCGGTGCTGGCCACGGTGCCGGTGCGCATGATGCGCTTGAGCTCGTCGCGGCCCATGCGCGTGATGTCGGCCACGGCCTGCTCCAGCGCCACCTGGATTTCCGACAGGGCGGGAATGGGCACCCACAGCGGCAGTTCTTCGTCGAGCACATGGTCTTCGCGCACATAGGCGTGGGCCAGCACGTAGTCGCCCAGCTGCTGCGTGTTGCGCAGGCCGGCGCAGTGGCCCAGCATCATCCAGGCGTGCGGGCGCAGCACGGCGATGTGGTCGGTGATGGTCTTGGCGTTGGCCGGGCCCACGCCGATGTTGACCATGCTGATGCCGCTGCGGTCGGCGCGCACCAGGTGGTAGGCCGGCATTTGCGGCAGGCGTGGCGGCGGGGTGCCCAGTTCGTCGCCGGGTTCGGCGGCGAGGCCCACGCGCCGCGTGACCACGTTGCCCGGCTCGATGAAGGCGATGTATTCGCTGTCGGGTTGGGCCATTTCGGCGTGGCCCAGGCGCACGAACTCGTCGATGTAGAACTGGTAATTGGTGAACAGCACGAAGTTCTGGAACCACTCGGGCTGCGTGCCGGTGTAGTGGCGCAGACGGTGCAGCGAGTAATCCACGCGCGGCGCGGTGAACAGCGACAGCGGCTGCGCTTCGCCGGCCCGTGGCTGCCAGGTGCCGTTGGCGATGCCGTCGTCCATGGCGGTCAGGTCGGGCAGGTCGAACAGGTCGCGCATCAGCATGCGGCGCTCTGCGCTGAGCTGGCCCTCCACATGGTCGTGCTCGGCAAACGAGAAGTGGATGGGGATGGGGTGCGCGCTGGTGCCCACTTCCAGTTCCACGCCGTGGTTCTTGCGCAGCAGGCGGAACTGCTCCAGGTAGTAGTCGGCAAACAGATCGGGTCGCGTGAGTGTGGTCTCGTAGCGCCCGGGGCCTTCAACGAAGCCATAGGCCAGCTGGCTGTCGGCGCGCGCCACGGTGCTGGTGTGCACGCGCACGAAGGGGTAGAAGGCGCGCACGGGGGCTGGCGGGGTGTCGCCGGCCACAAAGCGTTGCATTGCGGCGCGCAGGTGGCCGATTTGCTGCTGGTAGATGCGCTGCACCTGGGCCAGGGCGTCGGCCGGGTCTTTGTGGCGGGTGGGGGCGATGAAATCGGGGATCTGGGGCATGGGGCTATTGTCCACAAGCGCACGGGGACTGCGTGACAGTGCGGTGCAGCCGCCCTTTCTGTCACCATGCGGCAGAGGCTGACAAGAAAGGCACAAAAACACTATGCAGGATGTGGCAGATTTTTCTACGGCGCTGGCCGTGCTGGCGAGTGCCGCAGGGTGCGGTTTGCTGATGGGTATCGAGCGGGAGCGCCGCAAGGGGGAGGGGCCTTACCGGTCGTTGGCCGGGGTCCGGTCATTCACCCTGGTGTCCATCGCCGGTGCCACCGCCGCATTGACCGCTGATCCTGCCCTGGTGGTGGTCGGTGCTTTATTGGTGGCGGCCCTGACCGTGGTGGCCTATGCCCGGGACCGCTCGGGCGACCCGGGGGTGACCACCGAAATCGCGCTGCTGCTGGCCTACCTGATCGGCGTGACCTGCGTACGCGACCAGTTGCTGGCCGCTGCCCTGGCGGTGGTGGTGACCGGGCTGCTGCTGGTGCGTGAGGCTTTGCACCAGTTCACCAACCAGTGGTTGCAGCCCGGTGAAGTGCGCAGCGGGCTCATTTTGGCTGCGCTGTCCTTGCTGGTGTATCCGCTGGCCCCCGACACACCATTGTGGCAAGGGGTGCTGAATCCCCAGGTGATGGTGCGCCTGGTCATTGTGCTGCTGGTGATCCAGTCGCTGGCGCATGTGGGCCGGCGCTTGATGCAGGCGCGCCATGCCGTGGCGCTGTCGGCGCTGGCGTCAGGTTTTGTGTCGAGTACCGCCACCATTGCCAGTCTGGGCATGGAGGTGCGTGCCGGGCAGGCCACGCCGCGCGTCCATGCGGGGGCTGCCGTGCTGTCGAGCGTGGCCACCATGGTGCAGATCGTCGTGGTGGCCGCCACGGTGCAGCCGCAGTGGCTGGCGCGGCTGTGGCTGCCGGCCCTGGCAGGGGGCTGTGTGGCGGCCGTCCTGGGGTGGTGGGGCGGGCGAGGCCCGGCGGGCGGGCAGGCGCATGCGCCCGTGGCGGCTGCCGGTGTGCTGCCCGATGCGCCCATGTTCAAGTTGCGCAACGCATTGATCATTGCGGCCCTGCTCACGGGCATTCAGGTAGGGGTGCAACTGCTGACGACTTGGCAGGGCGATGCGGGCATGCTTGCCGGCGCCCTGCTGGCGGCCCTGGCCGATGTGCACGCCGCCACGGCGGCGGTGCTGGTGCGCGGCGGCCCGGACAGCGCAGCGGGGGCCGCCATCGCCTCGGCCCTGATGGCGGCGCTGCTGGTGCATGCGGGCAGCAAATGCGCCGTGGCGCTGGTCAGTGGGGGCTGGCGCTATGCGCTGGCTGCGGCGCCAGGCATCGTGGCGCACACGCTGGTATTTGTGGGCCTGCTGGCGCTGCAATAGCCATACTGCGGATGCCGGCGCGGCCCGGCCCCAAGGGTGCACCGGATAATCGGACCATGACCTCCAAAGAAAACCAAACCAGCACTGATTTCAGCACGCTGGCCCTGAGCCCCACCCAGCTTGCCAACCTGCAGCAGCTGGGCTACAAGCAGATGACGCCCATCCAGGCGGCCAGCCTGCCGCCCGCGCTGCTGGGCAAGGACCTGATCGCCCAGGCCAGCACCGGCAGCGGCAAAACGGCCGCCTTTGCGCTGGCCCTGCTGGCCCACCTCAACCCCCGGCGCTTTGCCGTGCAGGCGCTGGTGCTGTGCCCTACGCGCGAGCTGGCCGACCAGGTGACCAGCGAGATCCGGCGCCTCGCGCGTGCTGAAGAAAACATCAAGGTCGTGACCCTGTGCGGCGGCGTGCCCCTGCGCGCCCAGACGCTGAGCCTGGAGCACGGCGCGCACATCGTGGTGGGCACGCCCGGCCGCGTGATGGACCACCTGGAGCGCCAGCACCTCACGCTGGAAGCGCTCAACACCCTGGTGCTCGACGAGGCCGATCGCATGCTCGACATGGGCTTCTTCGACGACATCGCCACCGTGGCGCGCCAGTGCCCCAAAGAGCGCCAGACCCTGCTGTTCTCGGCCACCTACCCCGAGGGCATTGCCAAGCTGAGCGCCCAATTCATGAAGACGCCTGTGCAGATCACGGTGCAGGCCCAGCACGCTGAAGGCAAGATCGAGCAGCGCTGGTACGAGGTGAAAAACAGCGAGCGCCTGCATGGGGTGTCGCAGTTGCTCAACCACTTCCGGCCCGAGTCGTCGATTGCCTTTTGCAACACCAAGCAGCAGTGCCGCGACCTGGTGGGCGTGCTGCAGGCGCAGGGCTTCAGCGCGCTGGCGCTGTATGGCGAGCTGGAACAGCGCGAGCGCGACCAGGTGCTGGTGCAGTTTGCCAACAAAAGCTGCTCGGTGCTGGTGGCCACCGACGTGGCCGCGCGCGGGCTCGACATCGCCAGCCTGGCGGCCGTCATCAACGTGGATGTGACGCCCGACCCCGAGGTGCACATCCACCGCATCGGCCGCACCGGCCGGGGCGATGCCGAGGGCCTGGCGCTCAACCTGGCCAGCATGGACGAGATGGGCTCGGTGGGCAAGATCGAGGTGCTGCAGGGCCGCGAATCGCGTTGGTTCCCGCTGGCCGAGCTCACGCCCACGGGCAGCGGCCCGCTGGTGCCGCCCATGGTCACTATCCAGATCATTGGCGGACGCAAGGAAAAAATCCGCGCGGGCGACGTGCTGGGCGCGCTGACCGGCGAGATGGGCTACACCCGCGAGCAGATCGGCAAGATCAATGTGAACGATTTTTCCACTTATGTGGCGGTGGACCGTGCCATTGGCGCGCAGGCCGCCCAGCGCCTGAACAACGGCCGCGTGAAGGGCAAGACCGTGAAGGCGCGGCTGGTGACGGGCGACGAATGAGCCAAGGGATGACCTGCATAACTCCCTGCGGTCTGTGGCAGCGCGACCTCGGGCGGTCTGCTGCGTTGCTTTTCTTGCCAATGGCCCGGCGATTGGCTTATTGGCTGCAAAAAGACGCCTTGCGGCCCATCCCGATCCGCACTACCACCGACACGCGAGGGTGCTGCAGGTCATCCTTGAACCGCGTGCAGTGTTTCACGCGATCTGGCACATAAAAAAGCGTCTTTTGGCCCTGGCCGTGTTGCCAATCCTCGCCATACCACCCGGTATCGCTGCGGTTTGCGCCTTGCCAGAACCAAAACCCCTCTTTTTTATGGGTGCCAGCAAGCGCAAAACACGGCACTAATGTGCACCGGACGAGGCTTGCCAGGGCAGCCGTGCCAGCAGCCGCTGCCAGTCTGCCGTGGGGGCCGCCATGCCGTTGTTCGTCTGCACGGCATTTGCAGTAACAGCGGTGGGCGAGCCCCGGGCAGGCCACTGCAAGCCGCTGTCGAACACCAGGGCAGCGCCCGTCTCGGGGTGCGGCACCGCGAGCCGCCAGGCGTGCAGCCACAGCCTTTGCTGGCCCAGTCGCTCGGCCCACCAGCGGTTGATGGGGCCTTTGCCGTGCGTGGCATCGCCAATGATGGGGTGCGCCATGTGCTTGAGGTGGCGGCGGATCTGGTGGCGCCGGCCCGTAGTGGGCATGGCCTCGACCAGCGAGGCGCGCGTGGTGGCAAAGCGCGCGTCACTGGCCTCGGGCAGCGTGAGCAGGGCCAGGCGGCGAAAGCGCGTGTGGGCGTCCTGCACAGCGGCGTCGGCAGAGGCGTCGTCGGGTTTCAGGGCATGGTCCACTTCCATGGATTCAGGTGCCCAGCCGCGCACCATGGCCAGGTAGCGTTTGTGCGTCGCCCCCTGCGCAAACGCCTGCGACAGCGCGCGCGCTGCAGCGCTGTGCAGCGCCATCACCAGCACGCCGCAGGTGCCCTTGTCGAGCCGGTGCACGGGGTACACATGCTGGCCCAGCTGGTTGCGCAGGGTCTGCACCACAAAGCGTGTCTCGCCCGCATCCAGCCCCGTGCGGTGCACCAGCCAGCCGGCGGGCTTGTAAACGGCCACGAGGTGTTCGTCGCGCCAGAGGATGTGCAAGGGGGGCATGGCTGGGTGGTGGACGGCGGACATGGAGGGAAGGCGAGCATTGTGCAGCGCGGCGCGCGACGAAAGAGCGCAGGCCTTTCTGTAAGCGTTGGCTGCTGGTTTGGCCGGGCCGGCGACAATCGGCGCCCATGACGAAGAAAACCATACTCCCGCTGCAACTGCTGGTTGCCCCCGACCGCAACGACCCCGCCCCGCTGATCCTGTACCACGGCCGCAATTGCCCGGACGGCTTTGGCGCCGCGCTGGCCGCGTGGTTGTATTACGGCGACAGCGCTCAATACCTGGGGCTGGACCACGGTGAAATCCAGTCGGTGGATGACCTGCCGGCCCTGCAGGGACGCGCGGTTTACATCCTTGATTTTTCGTTCTCGACCGAAATACTGCGTGCCATCGAAGAGCGTGCCGCCAAGCTCGTGATGCTGGACCACCACAAAAGCGCCGCCGAAAAGCTCACCGGCTTTGCCTGCCGCTGCGGCGTGGTGCACTTTGACATGAGCAAATCGGGCGCGCGCCTGGCGTGGGAGTTTTTCCACCCCGAGCAGCCCGTGCCGGCACTGCTTCAATACATCGAGGACCGCGACATCTGGAAATGGGAGTTCCCCGAAAGCGCGGGCTTTTTGTCAGCCCTCGACATGGAGCCCCAGGAATTTTCGCGCTGGCAGGAGATCGCCGCCTTCACGCCCGGGCAGCTTACGCAGTTCATGGCGCGGGGCGCGGCAATGGACGAAAAATACCGCAAGCTGGCAGCCGACATTGCCGAGGGCGCGCAGCCCCTGGTGTTCAACGGCATTGAGGGCCTGATGGTGAATGCGCCGGGCATGTTCCACAGCCTGGTGGGCGATCTGTTGTCCGCCAAAACTGGCACCTTTGCGCTGATGTGGAGTGCGGGTGCCAAGGGCGTGAAGGTGGGTCTGCGCGCGCAGCGCAACTTTGACTGCATTGCACTGGCCGAAAGCATGGGTGGTGGTGGCCATGCGCAGGCCTGCGGCTTCAAGATGGGGGCCGAGCGGCTCGTTGAACTGCTCAGCGGCGTTTTCAACGCCCAGCCTGCAGCCGCCGACTGAATTGCGCCGGGGCGCGGAGTCGTCGCCCCCAGGGCATTGCGCAGTGCGCTCAGCCTCTCAGCGCTGGTGCCGTTCCCGATAGCTCCACGGCGCCAGCGGGCGGGGCTGTGCCCACAGCCCTTTGCTGCTGGCACGGGCCTGCTGCTGCAATCGCACCAGGTGCGGGTGCTCGCTGGCATAGGGGGTGTACACCCATGCCATGCCAGCGCCGACCTGCGCCGAAGCCGCATCGGCGGCGCCGCAGCGCACGTTGGCCACGGTGCGGCCATAGGCGTCCTGTGAAAGGGGGCGCAGGGTGGCGCGTTGCCTGAAGCACAGTTGCGCCAGGTGTTGCCGCGCCCGTTGGCCAAAGGCCTGCTTGCGTTCGGGCGCGTCAATGGCCGCGATGCGCACCTTAACCTGTTGGTAGGCGCCGGGCGTGCCGCAGCGGGCGGTCAGGGTATCGCCGTCGCTGATGGCGACGACCAGGCAGAGCAGGGCAGAGACAGGCAAGGGTGCAGTGGATGGAAAAAATCAGGACCACGGCGATGGGCGCGTGGTCGGCATGCGCACTGGCTCAGGCGGTGCGCGCAGGGAAGGGGCGACTATAAGCCCGCCTTGGGCGCCAGTTTCTCCAGCGGCTTCTCTGCGGGGGCAAGCTCCAACAGCGGGCCGCGCGTTCCAGCCCGGTGCTGGCGCGGGTCTTGTGGGTTGTGCAGGGGTTTTCCACAGAGCAGTCCACAGGGCGTGGGCTGCCGGGCCTGTGCTGTTGATGGGGCGCTACTGCGGTGTCGATGCCTGCGCCGCTGGCTGGTCTGGCAGGGCAGCCAGGCGCCGGGGGCGCCAGGCCAATGCGCTTGCCGCCGCCAGGCCCACGGCATCGGCCAGCCAGTCGGTCCATTCGCCATGGCGCCAGCCGGTGGCCGCCTGCGCCAGTTCAATGGCGCCGCCAAAAGCCAGCAGCCCGATGGCCACGCGCCAGGGCTGGGTGGGGTAGGCCAGCAGGCCCAGTGCGGTCAGCGCGGTGAAGGCCAGGGCGTGCTGGGCCTTGTCCCACAGGCTGAAAACCTGTGCCGGCAGATAGGCGGTGGGCATCAGCGACAGCACCGCAACGCACAGCAACAAGGCCCAGAACCCCCACGCCAGCCAACGGGGCGACCCGGGCAGCATGCGCGCGCCGGCTTTCATGCGGCACCGCCTTGCTGCGCGGGCAGGTTCTTCTCCAGCAGCCGTACCAGCGTGTGCAGCAGCCGGTTGACGGGCGTGGCAATGCCCAGCGCCTCGCCCCGGCGCACGATGAAGCCATTGAGGTGGTCGATCTCGCTGGGATTGCCACGCGCCAGGTCTTGCGCCGTGGAGGACATTTGCGCGGGCATGGTGTCTGCCAGCCGCAGCACGGCCTCCTCGGTGTCGGCCGGCAGCGCGATGCCACTGGCCTGCGCTACCAGCCGGCATTCGCGCACGATGTCTTGCATCACCTGGGGCACGGCCAGGCCGGGGCTGGTCATGATCGCGCCATAGGGCAGCCGGGTGATGGCCGACAAGGCGTTGTAGGCGCAGTTGAGCACCAGCTTGGCCCACAGTGCGCCGGCCACGTTGTCGGACACCTGCACGGGCACGCCCGCTGCGCCCAGGGTGGCGGCGATGTGGGCGCTAGCGGGCGCGGGTGCAATCACCAGCTCGCCGCGCCCGTGGTGCCGCACATGGCCGGGCCCGGCCATTTCAGTGGCCACGTACACCACGGCCGCAACAACGGGGTGGCCAACGACTGCCTGCAGCCGCTCGGCGTTGTCCACACCGTTTTGCAGACTGAGCACCACGGCGCCTTCGGCCAGGTGCGGGGTCAGCGCGCGGCCCGCGCTTTCGGTATCGGTGGATTTGACGCTAAACAGCACCCATTGCGCGCCCCGCACGGCGC
>DCVY01000099.1:8592-8729 GCA_002327945.1 Acidovorax delafieldii
GCCAGCATGCCGCCGTAGTAGCAGCCCACGGCGCCTGCGCCCATCACGGCAATCTGCATGGGAAAACCTTTGTCTTAAGCCCGCCTTCGGGCGAAGGCGCCATTGTGCTTATGAATCAAGCCATCATCCCTGGAAGG
>DCVY01000032.1 GCA_002327945.1 Acidovorax delafieldii
AAGCGGTCAACTGCCGTTTCCAGGATGACTACCAAGTGAAATTTACCATTTGGTATAAATAAAAACCACCAGGTGTAAAATGTGATTAAATAGTAAAAATTCGGAGATCTGACATGCAACACGCCAAGAAATCTCTCTCTCGACTGTCAAAAGCTTTTCGCTCGGTGGGTATGGCGGGGTTGATGCTGGCGGGCGCGGCGGTGCAGGCCAGCGAGCCGCAGGCCTGCCCGGCAACACTGCAGCACACCTTTGAGCGGCTGCAGGATGAAAAGCTGCAGTCGCTGTGCCAGTACAGCGGCAAGGTGGTGCTGGTCGTCAATACCGCGAGCTATTGCGGCTTCACGGGCCAGTACAAGGGTCTGGAGGCGCTGTATGCCCGCTACAAGGACAAGGGGCTGGTGGTGCTCGGGTTTCCATCGAACGATTTTTCTCAGGAAACCGGCAGCAACCAGCAGATTGCCGATTTCTGCGAAAACACCTTTGGCGTGAAGTTTCCGATGTTCGCCAAAAGCAGCGTCAAGGGCCCCCAGGCTTCGCCGCTGTTCCGACAGCTGGCGCAGTTGTCGGGCGGTGCGCCGCGCTGGAACTTTCACAAATACCTGCTGGGCCGCAACGGCCAGTTGGTGGACAGTTATTCCAGCCTGACGGCGCCCGACAGCAAGGGCCTGGTCCGCGCCATCGAGCAGCAACTGGCTGCTCCCCACCCCCGGTGATGGCCATGGCTTCGTTACGCTTTGCCGATTTTTTTCACACCCGGGGCTGGAACTTTGGCGGTATAACCCCATTCTGTCTATTGCAAGGATGCATAAGGTTCTTTACCGTTTTGACGTTGCGAAGCCTTTCGGGCCCCTGGGTTCTGACTGACCTCCTGAAGCGCTTCTCCTCCCTCCCTCTCTTATTCGTTTCGGGACGCTTCGCAACTCTTTTATTCCAGGCGCCGGCCAGAGGGGGCCGGCCATGAAGATCGCCATCATCGGCTCCGGCATTTCCGGCCTTTCCGTCGCGCACCAGTTGCGCGGCTTGGCGGATATCACCCTGTATGAAGCGGGTGACTATCTCGGCGGCCACACCCACACCGTCGATGTCACGCTGCACGATGCGGTGGGCCGTCCCGTCACGCACGGCGTGGACACGGGCTTTCTGGTTTTCAACGAGCGCACCTACCCCCACCTGATCCGCCTGCTGGCCGAGCTGGGCGTGCAAACCGCCCCATCCGACATGTCGTTTTCAGTGCAGGTGCCGGGCGCCATAGGCGGTCCGGGCGGCCGTGCGCTGGAGTGGAGCGGCACCAACCTCAGCACCGTTTTTGCGCAGCGGTCCAACCTTGTCAATCCGCGCTTTCTGGGCATGCTGCGCGATCTGCTGCGCTTCAACAAGCTGTGCACCCGCATTGCACAGGCGCAGGCCGAAGCAGCGCTGATGCAGCCGCTGGGCGACTTTTTGCGTGAACACCGCTTTGGCGAAGCTTTTCGCGACTGGTACTTTCTGCCCATGCTGGGCTGCATCTGGAGCTGCCCCACCGACCAGATGCTCCAATTCCCCGTGGCCACCATGATCCGGTTCTGCCACAACCATGGGCTCATCCAGGTCAACAACCGCCCGCAGTGGCGGACGGTGGCAGGGGGCGCGCGCAATTACGTGGACAAGATCGTGGCGGGCATTGCCGACAAGCGCCTGTCCACGCCCGTGCGCCGCATTGAGCGCGATACTGCGGGGGTGCGCGTGGTCACCGATGGACGGGTCGAGCACTTTGACCAGGTGGTGCTGGCCACGCATTCCGACCAGTCGCTCGCGCTGTTGGCCCAACCCACGACGCAAGAGCGCGCCGTGCTGGGGGCCATCCGCTACCAGGCCAACCGCGCGGTGCTGCACACCGATACGTCTGTGCTGCCCGCGCGCCGCGCCGCCTGGGCGGCGTGGAATTACGAGCGTGCCCAGCAAAGGAGCCGCGAATCGGCCCGCGTATGCCTGCACTACCTCATCAACCGGCTGCAGCCGGTTCCATTTGCCCAGCCCGTGGTGGTGTCGCTCAACCCGGTGCGCGACATTGCGCCCGAGCATGTCATTGGCAGCTACGACTATGCGCACCCGGTGTTCGACATGGCGGCCATAAGTGCCCAGCAGCAGGTGGGCCAGCTCCAGGGGCAGCAGCGCACCTGGTTTTGCGGCGCCTGGACGGGCTACGGCTTTCATGAAGATGGTCTGAAATCGGGCTTGGCTGTGGCCGCGCAATTGCTGGCCGCCATGCCCGCGCCGCTGGCGGAGGCTGCATGACGAAGCCCGCAGCGTCCGCTGTGCCCCTGATCGGCTTTGGCCAGGTGCGCCACACGCGGCTGCGGCCCCAGCGGCATGCGTTTGCCTACCCCACGTTTTTCTTGATGCTGCCCCTGCGCAGCCTGGCCAGCGCGGTCAGCGCGCCAGGCGCGCTGGCGCTGAACCGGCGTGGCGCCATCAGCTTTCACGATGTGGACCATGGCGACGGCCGCAGCACCGAACAGGGCGGGGCACTGGCCTGGCTGGATGAACTGCTGTGCGCCGAAGGCATTGACGACGCCACCGGCGAGGTCTGGCTGCACTGCTACCCGCGTGTTCTGGGCTACACCTTCAAGCCGGTGAGCTTCTGGTACTGCCACCGCGCGGACGCCAGCCTGCGTGCCATTGTGGTGGAGGTGAACAACACCTTCGGCGAGCGCCACTGCTACCTGCTCGATGCGCCGCAGTACGGCGTGGAACAGCAGGCGCGCAAGGTGTTTCATGTGTCGCCGTTTTGCGAGGTGAATGGGGGCTACCGTTTTCGCTTCATGCGCACGGCGGGTGGGCACACCGATGAAGGTCGCACCGTGGTGCGTATCGACCATGACGACGACTCTGGCCCGCTCATCCAGACCAGCGTGAGCGGCACCTTGCATGCCATCACCGCACAAACCCTGCGCCACGCGCTGTGGCGCTACCCCGCCATGACGCTGGCCATCATCGTCCGCATCCACTGGCAGGCGCTGCGGCTGTGGCTCAAGCGCGTGCGCTTTCATCGCAAGCCCGAGCCGCCTGCCTCCATCGTGACCCGTTGACGCGACCGGCCGAACCCATGCACGACGAAACCGCCATGAACTCCACCACCGCAAACCGCTCCGCGCAAGCCCTGCCCGCAGGCACACCCGCTGCCGCGAGCACGGCCCTGAAGCTTCTGCAGCGGCTGCAGCATGGCCACCTCACGGTGCAGCTGCCCGACGGCACGCTGCAGCATTTCGGGCACGGCAACGGCCCTTCGGCCGCCATCACGCTCAAGAACTGGAAGGTGTGCAGCGCAGCACTCAAATCCGGCGACATCGGTTTTGCCGAAACCTACATCGCAGGCGACTGGACCACGCCGCACCTCACCGACCTGATCAAGCTCTTCATCGCCAACCGCCAGCAGGTGGAAGGCGTGATCTACGGCAGCTGGGCCGGGCGGCTGCTTTACCGCATCAAGCACCTGCTCAACCGCAACACGCGCGCCAACAGCCAGAAGAACATCCACGCCCACTATGACCTGGGCAATGCGTTCTACGCGCTGTGGCTGGACGACACCATGAACTATTCGTCCGCCTGGTTCGAGGGCGATGCGGGCGGCGACATGCGCGCTGCCCAGCACGCCAAGGTGCGCCGCGCGCTGCGCATGGCGGGTGTGCAAGCCGGCGACCGCGTGCTGGAGATCGGCTGCGGCTGGGGTGCGCTGGCCGAGATGACCACCACCGAATTCGGCGCCGCGCTCACGGGCGTGACGCTGTCCACCGAGCAGCTGGCGTTTGCGCAAAAGCGCATGGCAGAACATGGAGTGGCCCACAAGGCCGATTTGCGGCTGCAGGACTACCGCGACATCCACGACGGCCCCTACGATGCCATCTGCTCCATCGAGATGGTCGAAGCCGTGGGCCGCGAATACTGGCCCACCTATTTCCAGTCGGTCAACCGCCTGCTCAAACCCGGCGGCAAGGCCTGCATCCAGAGCATCGTCATCGACGACAGCCTGTTTGCGCGCTACATCAGCTCCACCGATTTCATCCAGCAATACATCTTCCCCGGCGGCTGCCTGCCCTGCCCACGCGAGTTCCGCCGCGAGGCCGAGGCCGCGGGCCTGCGCGTGGTGGATGAGTTTGCGTTTGGCCAGGACTACGCCGAAACCCTCAAGCGCTGGCGCGAGCGCTTTCTGGCGCAGCGTGCGCAAATCCTGCAGCTCGGGTTTGACCAGCGCTTCATGCACATTTGGGAGTTCTACCTGGCCTACTGCGAGGCCGCGTTTGCCATGCGCAATATCGATCTGGTGCAGTACACGCTGGTCAAGGATTGATCGCCATGAAAAAAACCGCTGTAACCGCTGGGTTGCTTTGCGCAACAGCCTTTTTTTGTGCTGACAGGGCCGTTGCGCAGGTGGCGAAGGCTGGCGCGTCCGCCCCGGCCGCCACCGCGCCCTTGCCGAGCGCTCGCATGGCGGGTCAGGGCGTTTTGCGCTTCCTGGGCTTCGAGATCTACCGCGCACGCCTGTGGGTGCAGCCCGGCTTTGACGCCGACAACTACAGCGCTCACCCGCTGGCGCTGGAGCTGACCTACCAGCGCGAATTCACGGCCGAGGCCATCGCCAGCCGCTCGATTGAGGAAATGCGCCGCGTGGGCCGCTTCACGCCGCAGCAGGCCACGCGCTGGCGGCAGGCACTGCAGGCGGCGTTGCCGGACGTGAAGCCGGGCGACCGCCTCCTGGGCATCCACCAACCCGGCGCGGGCGCCGTGTTCAGAATGGCCGGCCGCGTGGTGGGCGAGGTGCCCGACGCCGAGTTCTCGCGCCTGTTTTTCGGCATCTGGCTTTCGCCACAGACCTCCGAGCCCGGACTGCGCCAGCAGCTCATCGCCGCCACGCGCATGGCAGGGCAGCCATGATCCGCACCCAACCCATCCACGCCGGCCAAGGCCTGGCCTATGGGCTGCTGGGTCTGCCGCTGGCGTTTGTGGCGCTGCCACTCTACGTCCTGCTGCCCAACCACTACGCGCGCGAGTTCGGCATGCCGCTGGCCACGCTGGGTTCGGTGCTGCTGGCGGCGCGGTTGTTGGATGCGATTTCAGACCCCCTGCTGGGCCGCCTGTCCGACCACCTGTTCGGTCGCTCGGTGCGCGCCGTGCTGGCGGTGGGCGCGGTGTCGGCCGGGGTGCTGGCGCTGGGGCTGACCAGCCTGTTCTTTCCGGCGGTGCGCGGCGCCGAGGCGCTGATCGCCTGGGCGCTGGTGGCCCTGCTCATCACCTACACCGCCTACAGCCAGCTCAGTATTGCGCACCAGTCCTGGGGTGCGCGCCTGGGCGGTGACGAGCTGCAGCGCGGCCGCATCGTGGCCTGGCGCGAGGGCGCGGCTCTGGTGGGCGTGGTGCTGGCCTCGGTGCTGCCCGCGCTGCTGGGCCTGCCGGTCATGCTCAGTGTGTTTGCCATCAGCCTGCTGCTGGGCTGGTGGGCCTGGACGCGGGCGCCGCGCCCTGCGGTGGGCGGCTCCAGTGTCGACCGCCCACCGCAGCGCGCCAGCCTGTGGCGGCCCTGGGGGCGCCCCGCATTCCGCCGCCTGCTGGCCGTGTTCATGCTCAACGGCATTGCCAGCGCCATCCCGGCCACGCTGGTGCTGTTTTTCATCCAGGACCGCCTGCAGTCCCCGCCCGCGCAAGAGCCCATGTTCCTGGCGGCCTATTTCGTCTGCGCTGCACTGTCGATCCCGCTGTGGTTGCGCGCCGTTGCGCGTTGGGGTCTGGCGCGCACCTGGCTGGCGGGCATGCTGCTGGCGATCACTGTGTTTGTGTGGACCGCGTTTCTGGGGGCGGGCGACGCCCTGCCGTTCCTCGTGGTCTGTGCGCTGTCGGGCGTGGCGCTGGGCACCGACCTGGCATTGCCCAGCGCCTTGCTGGCCGGCGTGGTTGCGGCCGAAGGCGACAGCGGCCAGCACGAAGGCGCGTACTTTGGCTGGTGGAACTTCGCCACCAAGCTCAACCTGGCGCTGGCCGCAGGGCTGGCGTTGCCGCTGCTGGGCTGGCTGGGCTACACACCCGGCATCCGCAGCGCAGACGGCCTGCAGACCCTGGGCCTGGCCTATGCGGTGCTCCCCTGCGGGCTCAAGCTGCTGGCGGCGGCAGCGCTGTACTGGCTCATCCTGCGGCCTGCCCGCAGCGCGGCCACCCTTTGAACGCAAACCAACCCCAAGGCACCCCACCATGATGCAACGACGACTCCTTCTCTCGACCGCAGTGGCTGCGCCCGTGGTCTTGTCCGGCTGCGCCAGCCAGAGCATTGACGGTTATGCCGGCGAAAAGCCGGTGCTGGACCTGGCGCAGTATTTCAACGGCACCATCGACGCCCACGGCATCTTCCAGGACCGCAGCGGCCAGATCGTCAAACGTTTCACGGTGGTTATGGACTGCGAGTGGAAAGGCAACGAGGGCGTGCTCGACGAGGCTTTCACCTATTCGGACGGCACCACGCAGCGCCGCATCTGGCGTCTCACAAAACATGCCGATGGCCGCTACACCGGCACCGCCGACGACGTAGTGGGCACGGCCAACGGACAGACGCGCGGCAACGCCTTCCGCTGGAACTACACACTGGCCCTGCCGGTGGACGGCAGGGTTTACCACGTCGACCTGGACGACTGGATGGTCCTCATCGACGACCGCGTGATGCTCAACCGCGCCACCATGCGCAAGTTCGGATTTCGTTTGGGCGAGATCACGCTGTCGTTCACCAAACGCGCACCATGAGCCTCAACCCACCCCTGCGTGACTGGCGTGGCCGCCGGAGCTGGCTCATCGGGGCCAGCAGCGGCATTGGCCGGGCCACAGCGGCGGCGCTGCATGCGCGCGGTGCGCAGGTCATTGTGTCGGCCCGCAGCCATGATGCGCTTGATGCCTTCGTCGCCCAGCACCCGGGCAGCGTGGCCTTGGCCTTCGATACCGCCGTGCCCGAGCAGGTGCAGGCCGCCGCCGCGCAGGTGCTGGCGGGCGGCGCGCCCGACATGGTGTGCTATTGCGCGGGCTATTACCGCGACATGCGCGCCACCGATTTCGATCTGGCGGTCATGCTGCGCCATGAGCAGATCAACTACACCGGCGTGCTGCATGTGCTGGCCGCCATGCTGCCCGCGATGCTGGCAGCGGCGCAGGCCGGACGCCCCGGGCATGTGAGCGTCATCAGCAGCGTGGCGGGTTTCCGGGGCCTGCCCAAGAGCCTGGCCTACGGGCCCACCAAGGCCGCACTCATCCACCTGGCCGAAGTGCTGTACCAGGATTTGCACGATCTGGGCATGGGCGTGAGCGTGATCAACCCCGGATTTGTTGCCACGCCCCTCACAGCGGGCAACGACTTCAGCATGCCCGCGCTGATCTCGCCCGAGGCGGCGGCAGCGGCCATCGTGCAAGGCTGGGAGCGGGGACATTTCGACATCCACTTTCCCAAGCGCTTTACGCGGGTGATGAAACTGCTGCGGGTGCTGCCGTACCGGTGTTATTTTCCGGCCGTGCGCCGAATCACAGGTCTTTGATGCCACATCCCGACTCCCCCAGCATGGAAGAAGCCGTCACCCGCGCAGTGGCTTTCTTTGAACACCTCGCGCCGGCCAACGTGGCCGACCTGGGGCACATTTATGCGCCCGATGCGCGCTTCAAGGACCCGTTCAACGAAGTGCGCGGCGTACAGCCCATCCAGCAGATCTTCGCGCACATGTTTGTGGCGCTGGAAACCCCCCGCTTCGTGGTGACCGGCCGCGTGGTGCAGGGGCCGCAGTGCTTTCTGACCTGGAATTTCTTGTTCGCATTCAAGAACTTCCACCGGGGTGAGCCCCAGACGGTGCGAGGCGCCTCGCACCTGGTGTTGGACGCCCAGGGGCTGATCGTGCTGCACCGCGACTACTGGGATGCCGCCGAAGAGCTCTACGAGAAACTGCCGGTGGTCGGCGCATTGATGCGCTGGCTGCGCCGGCGCGCGGCGCAATAGCGCTTGCAGCCTGTCGCAGAAACGAGAATGCCGGCTTGTGCCGGCATTTTTTGCGGTGAGCCCCC
>DCVY01000133.1:0-1749 GCA_002327945.1 Acidovorax delafieldii
CGCGGCCCTGCGCGGGGATCAGCTTGCCCACGGGCGACAGCGTATCGATGTATTCCACGATCACGCGCGAATCAAAAATCGCCTCGCCGCCTTCCATCACCAGGCAGGGCACCTTGCCCAGCGGGTTGGACTTGGCAATGGCGGTGTCATCGGCCCAGACGTTTTCCTGCACGAACTCGAAGTCGAGCCTTTTCTCGGCCATCACGATACGTACCTTGCGTACGTAGGGGCTGGCGTTGGCTCCAATCAGTTTCATGTGTTTTCCAGTGCGCGGGGTGGGCTGATCCATATGCGTTGGATTCTATCGGCAGCGGCCTGGCTGACGCGGGCCGGGGCGGGCCGTGGTGCGCAGCCTACAATCTCGCGCCATGAGTCTGTCCACCATCACTGCCCTGTCGCCGCTTGACGGCCGTTATGCCACCAAACTTGCCGCATTGCGGCCCATCATGAGCGAGCACGGCTACATGCAGCGCCGCGTGCAGGTGGAGGTGGTCTGGTTCATCGCGCTGTCGGATGCCGGTTTTGCCGAGTTCAAGCCGCTGACCATCGGCGCCCGCGCCTACCTGCTGGGGTTGATCAAGAATTTCTCCGAGGCCGATTCGGCCGCCATCAAGGAGATCGAGAAAACCACCAACCACGACGTGAAAGCCGTCGAATACTGGATCAAAAGCAAGTTTGAAGCGCGCCCCGAGTTGGAGAAGGCCTCGGAATTCGTGCACTTTGCCTGCACCAGCGAAGACATCAACAACACCAGCCACGCCCTGCAACTGCGCTCGGGTCGCGACCAGGTGGTGCTGCCGGGGCTGGACCGCATCATCCTCAAGCTGCGCGAAATGGCCCACGCCTTTGCCGACGTGCCCATGCTCAGCCGCACCCACGGCCAGACGGCCAGCCCCACCACCGTGGGCAAGGAAATGGCCAACGTGCTCATGCGCCTGCAGGCCGCCAGCGAGCGCATTGCTGCCGTCAAGCTCCTGGGCAAGATGAACGGCGCCGTGGGCAACTACAACGCCCACCTCTCGGCCTGGCCTGGGTTTGACTGGGAAGCCTTCAGCAAGAAGGTCATCGAAACGCCCGAGCCGCTGGGCCTGGGCCTGACCTTTCAGCCCTACAGCATCCAGATCGAGCCGCACGACTACATGGCCGAGCTGTTCGACGCCGTGGCGCGCGCCAACACCATTTTGATCGACCTGTCGCGCGACATCTGGGGCTATGTGAGCCTGGGCTACTTCAAGCAGCGCCTGAAGGCCGGCGAGATTGGCTCGTCCACCATGCCGCACAAGGTCAACCCCATCGACTTTGAAAACGCCGAAGGCAACCTGGGCCTGGCCAACGCGCTGCTGCGCCATCTTTCTGAAAAACTGCCCATCAGCCGCTGGCAGCGCGACCTGACCGACAGCACCGTGCTGCGCAACATGGGCGTGGCCCTGGGTTATGCCGCGCTGGCCCATGCCTCGCTGCTCACCGGCCTGAACAAGCTCGAACTGAACGAAGAAGCCCTGGCCGCCGACCTGGATGCAAGCTGGGAAGTGCTGGCCGAGCCCATCCAGACGGTGATGCGCCGCTATGGCGTGCAGGGCGCCTACGAAAAGCTCAAGGAAGTCACGCGCGGCCAAGTGGTAACGGCCGAGGCGCTGCACGGCCTGATCCGCTCGCTGGAGATTCCGCAGGCAGAAAAAGACCGCCTGCTGGCCATGACGCCCGGCAGCTATACCGGCAAGGCGGCCGAGCTGGCGCGAAGGGTGTGAT
>DCVY01000133.1:1826-3544 GCA_002327945.1 Acidovorax delafieldii
GAGGCTGTATGGCCATCAAATCCACCATCTTCAAGGCGAACCTGCAAATCGCCGACATCGACCACGGCTACTACGCCGACCACGCCCTCACGCTGGCCCGCCACCCCAGCGAGACCGACGAGCGCATGATGGTGCGGCTGGCGGCGCTGGCCATTCAGGCGCACCAGCTCAACGACCTGTGCAACGGTGATGCCACCCTGGCGTTTGGCGCGGGCCTGTCCGACCCCGATGATCCCGATGCCTCATTGACTGACTTCACCGGCCGCAAGCGCGTGTGGATCGAGGTGGGCCAGCCCGAGGACAAGCCGCTCACCAAGGCTTGCAGCAAGGCCGATTCCGTCATCGTCTATTGCTTCAACCACGCCGCCGAGATCTGGTGGAAAGGCATCCAGCCGAAGCTCTCGCGCCTTGAAAAGCTGCAGGTGTGGCGCATTCCCACCGAGGCCTCGCAGGCGCTGGCACAACTGGCCGAACGCAGCATGCAGCTGCAGGCCACGGTGCAGGAGGGCGCCATCACCCTGAGCAGCACGCAAGGCAGCGTGCATGTGGAGCCGGTGCGCTGGAAGTGACGCGACAACACTGCCCATAGCGCGGCGGCTTACGAAACTGGCGCGCCCAAGGCCAGCAACGCCGAGCAAGTACCGCCCCGCAGCGAGGGCGTCGTCCCCCTGCACGCAGGGTGCAGCGGCGCAGCCGCTCAAGGGGGTGTTCTTTATCGCGGCATGAGCGCGCCGCATTGCCAGCATTGCTCGAAGCCGCCCTCCACCGTCTCGCCGCAGCGGCAGCGCCAATGGCGCTGGGGCAGGTCCTGCAGCTCCTGCAGCAAGGCCCGGGCGCGGCTGGCGTGTTCGTCGTGGTCGAGCCAGATCTCGGGCAGGCACTGGTCGGGCGGCAGGTGCCCGGCGGCGGCACCCAGGTATTGCCGCTGCACCGACGCCGTCATTCCCGCCTCGCACAGCAGATCAGCCCACAGCGTGGCAATGGCGATGTTCGGGGCCTGGGTGAGACGCAGCATGGTCCCACCATAGCGCTTTGTGGGCGGGGCGTACAGCGGGCGGGTCAGAGGGCGGGTCAGGGCGACACGGCACCGCTGGGGCCTTCGGCCGCGCGTTCTGCATAGCGGTTGAAGCGCCAGGCGGTGTGCTCCAGCGTGATCCGGCGCCACACCGCCCGCTTTTCGGCGGGGCCCATGGCCGGCCAGAACTGCACCTCGTCAAAGCTGCGCCCGCAGCCCTTGCACCAATCGTCGCCCTGGCTGGTCGAGCAGATGGCAATGCACGGCGTGTCAGGCGTGGTGTCGTACCAGGCCAGCCAGGCAGCCCGCGCGGCGTCCGGCAAGGTCTGCTCGTCGACCGCGTCCTCGCGGCGGAACACCATGAGCGCATACACCTCGCCGAGCGCGCTGATCTCGGGCGCCAGCGCCGCTGCGGCGGTGGCGGGCGTGCGTTCACGCCAGTGGTTGATGGCGGCTTCGATGTCGGTGATGTGGATGGCGGCCATGGCGTGCAGTTGCAATGGGGAACAACGGGGCAAGGATCATCCTAGAAACGGCCGTTGGATGCGCCCGCCGGTGCCGTGACCGGGGTGCCAGGCAAGACAGAGCGCTGCGGCTCCAACAGCACCTGCGTGCTGTTGGACAGCGCGAAGAAGGCCTGTCTCCGCCAGGCCTGCACCCTGCAAGGGCGAGGACGCGGCGGGCTTACTGCCCGTACTGCCCG
>DCVY01000203.1 GCA_002327945.1 Acidovorax delafieldii
GGCGTGAGCTTGATGCATTCGCCGATGAAAAACCCGTTGTTGAGAATGTTGCTGTGCGTGAGCGTGGCGCCCTTCGGGAACCCCGTGGTGCCGCTGGTGAACTGGATATTGATGGGGTCGGTGGCGCGCAAGGTGGTGGCCACCTGGGCAACACGGGGGTCGGCCACATCGCCGCGCGCCATCAGGTCAGAAAAGCGCAGCAGGCCAGGCTCTTCATCGCCAACGCCTGGCTCGTCGATCCACACCACCGTATGCAGGTGGGGCAGCTGCTGGGCCTCCAGCTGGCCCGGTGTGCCGTGCACCCATTCGGGCGCCAACTCGCGCAGCATGCCCAGATAGTCGCTGGTCTTGAAGCACGCCATGGTCACCAGCAGTTTGCAGCCCACCTTGTTGAGTGCGTATTCGACTTCAGACGTGCGGTAGGCTGGGTTGATGTTGACCAGCACCAGGCCCACCTGCGCGGTGGCCAGCTGCATCAGCACCCATTCGGCATTGTTGTGCGACCAGATGCCCACGCGGTCGCCGGGCGCAAGGCCCAGCCCCAGCAGCGCGCTGGCCAGGCGGTGCGCCTCGGTCTGCAGCCCGCGGTAGGTGTAGCGCAATCCCTGGTGGCAGCTTACCAGCGCCTCGCGCTCGGGCTGGCGCGCCACCATGTCGGCAAAAAAGGCGCCGATGGTCTGCTCGATCAGCGGGACATCGGTGGCGCCACGAGCGTAGCTTTCCACCAGCGGTGTATTGTTCTGGGCGTCTGTATTCAGCATAGTCTTGTCTCCTGGGTCGCGCCATCCCGGCACACAGTGGGTGGCGCGCCGTAAGCATAGAAGCCATGCCCTGCGCCGGGTTGCCACAATGGTTGCAAATCATGCCACGACTGCGGCACACTCTGCAGCGTGAAATCCCTGGCCTCCTTCACTGACTCCCCGGCGCAACCATCTCCGGCACCCCGCGCGCGCGCCGCCACGCCTATTGCCGCCACGCCTATTGCATTTGTGCGCGCGATTGCAGTGGCTTACACACGCCGGGGACTGAGCCCCGACCGTGCCCTGGCCCAGGCACACATTGCGCCGCAGCTGCTGCAAGACGACCAGGCCCGCATCACCGCGTGGCAAATGGAGCAGGTCTCGGGCGCCGCCATGCGCGAGCTGGACGACGAGGCACTGGGCTGGTTCAGCCGCCGCCTGCCCTGGGGCAGCTACGGCATGCTGGCGCGGGCTTCCATCACCGCACCGCACCTGGGGATGGCACTGTCGCGCTGGTGCCGCCACCACGGGCTGATCACCGACGACATCACGCTCACGCTGTCGGTGCAGGGCGACTCGGCAGAAATCTCCATCGCCGAGCACCGCGACCTGGGCAGCCTGCGCGAGTTCTGTCTGGTCTCGGTGCTGCGCAACATCCACGGCCTGACCTGCTGGTACATCGACTCGCGCATCCCGCTGCTGTCGGCACGGTTTGGGTTTGCCGCGCCGGCGCATGCCCAGGCCTATGGCGTGCTGTTCCGCGCACCTGCCACCTTTAGCGCAGCGCAAACATCCATCGCATTTGATGCCCGCTACCTGGCCCTGCCCCTGCGGCGCGACGAGGCGGCCCTGCGCCAGATGCTGCAACACGCCCTGCCCCTGACGGTGCTGCAGTACCGGCGCGACCGCCTGCTGGTGCAACGGGTACGACAGCTGCTGGGCGCATCACAGGCCGGACCAGGGGGACAGAGCGGACACGCCACTGCAGCCCTGCCGCAGCACAGCGCCGAAACCCTGGCCCACCTGCTGCATGTGTCGCCGCGCACGCTGCACCGCCAGCTCAAGGAAGAAGGCGCCACGCTGCAGGGCCTGAAAGACGAGGTGCGCCAAAGCCGCGCGATGGACCTGCTGCACCGCACCGACCGCCCCATCAAGCAGGTGGCCGAAGCGGCAGGGTTTGTGAACGAGAAGAGTTTTATCCGCGCTTTTCGCGGCTGGACGGGGCAGTCACCCGCCGAATTCCGGCGGTTGACCCGGGCGACGGCATGAGATGCACATTGCGTGGCCGTGGTCTACGCTCTGCGGCTGGCGCAGCATCTGGGCCTGGACGCGCAGTTTGACCCCGCCACGCACGCCTACCGGCAGCGCCTGCAGCAGCGCCCAGCCTACCAGCGCGCGCTGTCCGTGCCACACCAGGCGGCGCGCTGGACCAGGGCGTTGCGCCCCACAGCCCTCACCCGATGTCCGCCCTTGACAGGTCTGCTGCCAAGAACGTGTTCACGATCCAAGCCCTTACTTCAGCGCCCCAAACACCTTCTTCAGGATGGCGCTGCCCGCCGCCGCCGGATTCTGGCGCAGTTGCTGCTCTTGCTCGCCAATCACCAGAAACAGCCCATCCAGCGTCTTGCCGGTCACGTACTGCTCGATGGCTGCGTCTTCCTTCTTCACCAGGCCAAACCCCGCCGCCTTGCCAGCAAAGGCGTTGTATTGCTGGGCCAGACCGACCTTGTTGGTGGCCTGGGCGACGACGGGCAAAAACTTCTCGCCCAGCGGGGCGCGGGTTTTTTCAGAAAAGAACTGGGTCACCGACGTATCGCCGCCCGTCAGGATGTTCTTGGCATCGGTCACCGTCATGCTGCGCACGGCACCGACCAGCAGGTCCTTGCCCATGGGAACGGCGGTTTCGGCGGCGTGGTTGATGGAGGTCTCCAGCTCTTCAATGCGCTGGCCCTGGCCAAATTTCCTCATCAGCTTGGCGGCATCGCTGAGGTAGCCCGGCAGCGGGATGCGCACCTTGGGGTTGTTCAAAAACCCGCCAGACTGGCCCAGCAGGCCCACGGCTGCCAGCGCGCCCTGCTCCAGCGCGGCCTTGACGCCGTTGCTGGCGTCAGCATTGCTCAGCTCACCGAGCGTCAGGGCCTGCGCCCGCGTGGTGGCCAGGAGAATCAGGGCGGCAAGGCCGCAGGCCTGGAATTGGCGTCGTTGCATGGAATGCTCCTTGGAGAAGAAAACAAAAAAACTGACCTTGCACCTGTTTCGTGTAGTTCTTAACCCACGATTCACGCGGCCTTTTTACGCTGTGCCTCGTACCAGTGCTGCTCGTACTGCATCGGGCTGAGGTAGTCTAGTGCAGCGTTTCACGCTATCTGGCACATAAAAAAGCGTCTTTTCGGCCCTGGCGGTGTTGCAAATCCTCGCAACACCACCCGGTATCGCTGCGGTGAATTGCGCTCTTGCCGCATACCGCCGGCGCGGCCATGCCAACGAATGAAAAAGCGTACCCGGTACAGGTAAGCCTTCTCGGTGCCGAGGCTATAGTGAAGGTAACGGGCAAGCTCACAGACTTGGTCCAACAGTCGTGTGGGGTGCAAAATAGGCGGGCCGGGTTTCATGGAATTCTTATACCTGTGTTTTCAAACAGCGTATCGAGTGCCAACCCAGGCTGCAAAACACTTTCAGGGGGAAGTCGTGCCCAGAATATCCCGCATCGTCCAGCTTATCCCGCAAGTTTTGCGGGATACATTACGTTATGCACCACGGGGGAGTACATGGCCACTGATACAGAAGAATTGGGAGCCTTCGTCGCCAATCTCCGGCAGTTCTACGAATCGGCTCAGTTTCAACACAAGGTCAGCTTTTGGGCCAGCATCGCAGCCGCTGCTGCCGGGTTTGCCGCCATTCTCTTGGCGTTCTATGTCTTCCTCACCGCTCCTGGGAGCGTCACTGAGGCAGCGGTTATTGCCATTGCGGGCGCTTTGTCAGAGTTCGTCGCGGCCGCATTCTTCTACATCCACAACAAAAATATCGGTCAGGTTGATTCCTGCATCCAAAAGCTCGTCAAGGTTCAAGACACGCAACTTGCGATCAACCTCGTCGAGAGAATGCCGGAGAGCAATCGGCCGTACTTTTACAGCAACATCATCAATGTCCTCATGCTCCGCAATGAGCCGCAACGAGACATCAGCCCAGAGCTAGTCAGGGCTCTTGGTGAGCGCGGCAGTGGTGCATAACAATTCATTCAAGCCGAACCCGCTTCGCGGGTCGGCTTAATTCAGGCGTTAGGTACGGTCACTGAACGGGTTGCAGTGATCGCTGTCGCGAATGAATCAACCCTGTTTTGCAAGGAGTATCCGATGATGAAACGAACGGCAATTGTCTCCGCATTAGCCGCTGCCCTGACTCTGTCTGCTGGCGTCTCGCTTGGGGCTGATCAGCAAGAGACTCTCTATGGCAGCCAGATCATGACGCAACAAGAGCGTAATGAATATCACACCAAAATACGCGCCGCAAAAACTGCCGAGGAAAGAGAACAAATTCGCAAGGAGCATCACGAGC
>DCVY01000192.1:0-301 GCA_002327945.1 Acidovorax delafieldii
TTTTCGCCTCCCCGAGCCCGTTTTCTTGCGCTTTTGCCCTCATATCTGCCCCTGCAGGCGGATTTGCCCCAGGCTGCGCAGTCGCGGGAGGCTGGATCCGCTTCATGCCAGTGCAAGGCACCAAGCACTGCATCACTTTGTGGCCAAGGCCCAATGGTCGGATGCCGAAGTTCTGCGCCGGGTCTGCCAGTGGGTTGTGCCACACATGGATTTCAGCCGAGGGGGCTGGTGGATCATCGACGACACGGGCTTTCCCAAGAAGGGCGTGCACTCGGTGGGCGTAGCCCGTCAATACTGCGGC
>DCVY01000192.1:434-2846 GCA_002327945.1 Acidovorax delafieldii
GATGCCCCAGCGCGCCAGCGCTGCGTCGTCGCTCACGCGCGCATCCACCCAGCGCGCGCCCTGCGCCGTCTGCTCCTTCTTCCAGAAGGGCGCCTGGGTCTTGAGGTAGTCCATCAAGAACTCGCAGGCCTGAAAGCTCTGGCCGCGGTGGGCGCTGGTTACCGCTACCAGCACGATCTGGTCGAGCGGCTGCAGCAGCCCCACGCGGTGGATCACGCGGGCGCCAAAGATGTCGAAGCGACGCAAGGCCTCGTCCACCATGGACTCGATGGATTTTTCGGTCATGCCGGGGTAATGCTCCAGCTCCATAGAGGCCACAGCATCGCCCTCGTTGCGGTCACGCACCGTGCCTATGAAGCTGCACACCGCGCCCACGCCCTTGTTTTCGCGGCGCAGGGCGGCGATCTCAAAGGACAGGTCAAAGTCCTCGGTCTGGATGGAAACGCGGGGCAAGGTCATGGCAAAAAACGTCTGCAAGGGGAATGACGGCAAAGGGGGAACGGGTGCTTCTGTGCGCGGCCGTGCGACTCAGAGGCTGAGCGTTTTTTGCCCGTACCCGAAAGGCGCGTCAAAACGCCACGGATCCAGGCAAACAGCACAGCCATGGCGCGGGCTATGGCGCGCATTGGCAGCGACGGGCAGGGGTGTTTTGGCATGCAAGGCGGGCACAGGCACAAGACTCTCAGCCTCTCAGGGCGCGCGGTGCAGCCGTGGTGCGGCCAGCAACGCACGCTCTTCCTCGACCACCTTGTTCAGTTGCGCGAGTGCGGGCGAGGCAGGCAATTGGGCCAGCAAGGTCTGAAGCCGGGTGACATCACCAACGGTAGGTGCCACCTTGATCTGAGCGACGGCAGCAGCCAGGTTGCCGCCCCGAACCAGCGCCAGCACCTTGGCGGGCCATTCACTTTTGTTGCGTGCCATAAATTGGTAAAAAGGTTTGTCTGTACGATTCGACCGCACTGTACCCCTACTGCAGCCACCTTTGCACCTGATTGCGTTGATCAATTCGGCACGAGCGCGAAGGCAAAGTGCAGGCACTGCAGGCGAACGACAAGCGAAGCCGACAAAGTGCACACTGGATTTAGAAACGAAACCAAACCCATGGCCACACAAACGATTCAAACCGATCAGTACAAGCTCTATCCATCCCCACGCAACGCCTGCCGCGATGTGTTCGGGCACCAAGTCTTCGTGCCCCACCCCTACGCCATCATTGACCTGGAGGTGATGGAACTGGCCGGTAAAACGACGCTGTTTGGAGCCTGCCGCCTGTCGGACATGAAAATGGGCCAGCTGGTGAGCTTCGAGCTCACCGCCGATCTGGCGAAATTCGAGCGACTGTTCACACCCGACTGAGCGATACCCATGGACGACGACAACCAGATCCACGTCCCGCCCTCGTTCATGGCGGTGTACATCGACACCCGCGGGGGGCTGACCGAAAAGGCCGATGGGGTGCGCACCCGCTACGAGCTGTGCGAAGACCTGGCCGGCCATCTGGTGGAGCACGCACAGACGCTGTACCACGTACAGGCGCCGTCCGAGGCCGAGATCCTGCAGCGCATCCATGCCGGCCTTTGCACCTCGGAATCGGGCGTATCGGTGCCCGAGGCCACCTGGATCGTCACGCGGCTGGCCGAGTTGCTGGTGTGGCAATGCCCCGATCTGGCAGCCTGTCGGACTTGAGCCACAGGAACCTGCCACAAGACGAAAGCAAGTGTTTTGCACCATTTGCCAACGCAACAGACCTTTGCCTTGTAGCGCTTCAAATTTGCTGATGAATCAGGCAATCATCTCTGGAAAGCTGAAAGTCCGGCAGGCTGCTAGAGTCCATTTTTTATAGCAAAAAGGATTTCCATGAAAGCCAGTTGGAACGGCGTGGTGGTTGCCGAGAGCGACGACACCGTGGTGGTGGAAGGCAACCATTACTTTCCTGAAAGCGCGCTCAAGCGCGAGTACTTCACCTTCAGCAACCACAAGACCACCTGCGCATGGAAAGGCCAGGCCACCTACCTGTCGCTGCTGGTCAACGGCGAACTCAACCCCGATGCTGCCTGGACCTATGCCGACCCCCAACCAGAGGCCCAAGAGATCCGTGGCCGCATCGCCTTCTGGAAAGGCGTCAAGGTGACCGCCTGAACCGCGTTGAAGTTGCACCGGTTATCCCAGCCGGCGCGGGACAATCATGTGGATAAGTTTTGACAAGCCCTGTATGACAGCGGCAAGTGCTTGATTTGTAAAGGAATCCACTGCACCGCCTGATTTTTAGGCAGCGCAGGCCACCTGGGCGCCTGCTTATCCCAGCCCGCACTGGACAATCTTGTGGATAACTTTTGACAAGCCCTGTATGACAGCGCCAAGTCATTGATTGGTCAAGGAATCCATCGCATCGCCCATTTTTTAGGCACGCGC
>DCVY01000130.1:0-218 GCA_002327945.1 Acidovorax delafieldii
CAAGACTTCACTTGTGACACAGTAATACCAGGCCATCAAGGCCTGGGATTTGTCTGGGGTTGTGGGATGCCCATGAATGCGGCGGGCGCATCCAACTGCCGTTTTTAGGATAATGGCTGCCCCCTATGCCGATCGTCTTTTTGGTCTATATCTCTTATATATCAAGCGCCTAAAGCTATATAAATAGTAGCAAAATCCATGGTATCGGTCACCACACC
>DCVY01000130.1:266-2486 GCA_002327945.1 Acidovorax delafieldii
TCATACACACCGGCCTTTCCGATGGACTTGCCCTTCCAGCCGCAGGCGTCGATCAGCCAGCCAGCGGCCAGCTTGATGCTGCCGTCGGGCATGGGGTAGTGCACGATCCTGGGTTCGCGCGCGATGATGTCGGCGCACTGCTCTGGCGTCACCGTGGGGTTTTTGAAGAAGCTGCCCGCGTTGCCCAGCACGGCCGGGTCGGGCAGCTTGGCACGGCGGATGTTGCACACCCAGTCGAAGATCTGCTGCGCGGTGGGCTGATCGACACCGGCTTCGACGCGCCGCCGCTCCAGATCGAGATACCCGAGCACCGGTTTCCAGGGCTTGGGCAGCCGAAAGCGTACATGGGTGATCACGGCGCGGCCTGCCAGCCCCATGCCGCGTGGCAAGCCGCCCTGGGTTTGCGACGGCGAAGGCGCGTGCTTGAACACCGAATCCCGGTAGCCAAAAGCGCACTGGGTCGCATCGAGCGTGAAACTTTGGCCGGTGGCCAAGTCCACCGCATCCAGCGATTCGAAGCGGTCCTGCAACTCCACCCCGTAGGCCCCGATGTTCTGCACCGGCGACGCACCCACCGTGCCGGGAATCAACGCCAGGTTTTCGAGCCCCGGAAATCCCTGCGCCAGTGTCCAGGCCACCGTGTCGTGCCACACCTCGCCCGCACCTGCCTCGACGATCCAGGCCCGGTCGGTCTCTTGCACCAGGCGCAGGCCCTTGATCTCCATCTTCAGCACCACAGGCTTCACATCGCCCGTCAGGATGATGTTGCTGCCGCCGCCCAGCACAAATTTCGGCAAGGGGGCCAGGTGCGCATCCGCCAGGACTGCGTGCAAATCGTCCACGAAACGCACCCGAACCAGGGTGGGGGCGCGTGCGGCGATGCCAAAGGTGTTCCAAGGCTGCAAAGGGACATTTTTCTCGACTACCATTGATCCGATTGTCGCACCGGGGGCCTGCGCGCCTGTCCGGCCCACACCGTTTTGCCAGAGACCACAAACAGCCATGCCCTCTTTTGACACCATCTGTGAAGCCAACCTCGTTGAAGTGAAGAATGCGGTGGAAAACACCGTGAAAGAGATCACGACCCGCTTTGATTTCAAGGGCACCTCGGCCAGCATTGAAATCAAGGACAAGGAAATCACCATGGTGGGCGATGCCGAGTTCCAGCTCACCCAGATCGAGGATGTGCTGCGCAACAAGCTCACCAAGCGCAACGTGGATGTGCGCTTTCTCGACATGGGCGATGTGCAGAAAATGGGTGGCGACAAGGTCAAGCAGGTCATCAAGGTGCGCAACGGCATCGAGAGCGATCTGGCCAAGAAGCTGCAAAAACTCATGAAAGAAAGCAAGCTCAAGGTGCAGGCCGCCATCCAGGAAGACAAGGTGCGCGTCACTGGCGCCAAGCGCGACGACCTGCAGGCGGCCATGGCATTGATCCGCAAGGAAATCAACGACGTACCCCTGTCGTTTGACAACTTCCGCGACTGAACTCCAGGGCTGTTCCATTTCGCCGCCCCCCATGCACTGCACCTTCGCGCACCTGCCGTTCACCATGCCAAAGCACCGCTTCCGCCCAGCCCCTGTGCTGCTGGCCACCTTGTTGCTGGCGGCCCTGCCTGCGCGCGCGCAGACCGTGGCCCTGGGTGGCATTCTGGGCGCCAAGGCCCTGCTGATCGTGAACAACGGCACGCCCAAGGGTGTTGCGGCTGGCGAATCCCATCAGGACGTGAAAGTGGTCTCTGTCGGCAAGGACGATGCCGTGGTGGAAATCGCGGGCGCCCGACGCACCCTGCACCTGGGCGAAGCCCCGGTGAGCGTGGGCAGCAAAAGCCGTAGCAAACGCGTGGTCTTGACTGCCGACAGCCGGGGGCATTTCGTCAACAGCGGCACCATCAACGGCAGCACGATGCAGTACATGGTGGACACGGGCGCCTCCACCGTAGCCATTGGCCGCCCCGATGCGGACCGCATGGGCCTGAACTACCTGGCTGGCCAGCCCGTGCGCATGAGCACCGCCAACGGCATCACCCAGGGCTGGCGCATGAAACTCGATTCGGTGCGCATCGGTGATGTCGAGGTGTTTGGCGTCGAAGCCATCGTCACACCCCAGCCCATGCCCTTCGTGCTGCTGGGCAACAGCTTTCTGACCGAGTTCCAGATGACACGCACCAACGACCAGATGGTGCTGGAAAAGCGCCACTGACCCGCTGCCCATGCCTG
>DCVY01000130.1:2578-7020 GCA_002327945.1 Acidovorax delafieldii
CGCGACAGCCTGGTGCGCGCCGCACTCACCATGAATATCGGCATGACAGCGTTGCAGGACCTGCTGGCCGAGCAGCGTGATAGGCCCAGCGCCGCGCAGCAGGAAGCGATTCGCAACCACCCCCGGGAAAGCCAGACCTTGCTGGAACGCCTGTTCGTCACCGACAACCTCTGGCTGGACGTGGTGGGCCAGCACCATGCCAGCATCTCCGACCGCGTGCCGCTGGCCAGCCAGGAGCCGCACGACCGGCTGACCCGCATCCTGGGCACCATCGACCGCTATGCCGCCATGATGAGCCCGCGCAAATCGCGCGCCAGCCGAAGCGCCACCGATTCGGTGCGCGCCATTGTGCGCAACGAAGTCGATCATCGCGACGATGTGAGCTACACACTGGTGCGCTCCGTGGGACTGTGCCCGCCCGGCACCTTTGTGCGCCTGGACAATGGCGACACGGCCATTGTGCTGCGCCGGGGCGAAAAGGCCAACCAGCCCATCGTGGCAAGCCTGCTGGACCGCACGGGGGTGCACCATGCGCGGCCTGGTATCTACCAAACGGGCACGACGGGCAAGCCACGCATCCAGTCGGCACTGGCCCGTTCCGCCGTGCAGGTGGAACTCAACCACCGAACGATGGTGCGGCTGGGGCTGTATGCGGCAACACCGCACAACTCGGGCCTGATGGGGCTGGTGACGGCCGCCGGAGCACTCTGAGAGGCCAAACCCCCTGACAGCGCCGATGCCTGGCGGGAACGCACAATCGGCGCAAAAACTGCGTGCGGTGTGCTACGGCTTGTGCTTTGGCGCAGGCGCCTCCTTGGACCGGCCCAGGCGCGATTCCTTGCCTTCGATCAGGCGCCCGATGTTGTCCTTGTGGCGCCAGGCCAGCAGCATGGACATGATGGCAATGGCCACGGCAATGCGGGTCTCGGCATACCAGACCACACCGCTGACCAGCAGGTAATACACCGGCGCAAACACCGCCGCCACCAGCGAGGCCAGCGATGAATAGCGAAAAAAGAAAGCCACGATGAGCCAGGTGGCCGCTGTGGCCAGCCCCAGCCAGCCGCTGATGCCCAGCAGCACCCCCAGCGCGGTAGCCACGCCCTTGCCGCCCTCGAAGCGGAAGAACACGGGCCACAGGTGGCCCAGAAAGGCCGCCAGCCCCACCAGCGCGATCGTGCCGTCTTCCAGGCCGTAAGGCTTGCCAAAGCAGCGCACCAGCACCACGGGCAGCCACCCTTTCACCGCATCCAGCAGCAAAGTGACGATGGCTGCGGCCTTGGACCCTGAACGCAGCACATTGGTGGCGCCAGGGTTCTTGCTGCCATAGGTGCGCGGGTCATTGAGCCCCATCAGGCGCGTCACGATGACCGCAAACGACAGCGAGCCCAGCAAGTAGGCAGCCACAGTGGCAAGGACGGGGTACAGGGCGTTCAAATCAACTCCTTCGGGCAAACAACAACGCGGCGCAGGCGCGCCGGGGCGGCCTATTCTGCCAGCGCGCAGTGCACCGGCATGGCACCCAGCAACTGAACGCACACCTGCGGGTCGATCTGCACCAGAAAACCGCGCCGGCCGCCGTTGATGGCAATGCGCGGCAGCTCCAGCACTGACGCTTCGATGTACACCGGCATGGTCTTGCGCGTGCCAAACGGCGAGGTGCCGCCCACCAGGTAGCCACTGTGGCGGTGGGCCACCTCGGGCTTGCACGGCTCGACCGACTTGGCGCCAATCTGCCGCGCCAGGTTTTTGGTGGACACCTTGCAGTCGCCATGCATGAGCACGATGAGCGGCTTGGCGTCCTGATCCTGCATCACCAGGGTCTTGATGACCCCATGTTCATCAAGACCCAGACTGGCCGCGCTGTGCGCGGTGCCGCCATGCTCCACATAGTCATAAGGGTGCTCGGTGAACGCCACCTTGTGCGCCTTGAGCAGTTGTGTGGCGGGGGTTTCGCTCACATGCACGCCTTTGCTGTCTTTCCTGGCCATGGTTGCTTCAAAAAATAGCTTTCGCGCTTTACCGGCAAGCGCTGCAGGCTGCTTTTACCTTAAAGGGCGGGGTCACCCATCTGCCAGCGAATCTGGTCGATGGCCGCCAGCAGCTCGGGCGAAAGCGTTGTGCCCCAGGCACTCAGGTCTTCGTCAAGCTGCGCCAGCGAGGTCACGCCGATGATGGTGCTGGCCACGCGCCAGTTGGTGTAGCAAAAGGCCAGCGCCATTTGCGCAGGCGTGAGGCCATGCTCGCGCGCGAGCTGGTTGTAGCGGCGCGCGGCGGCCAGCGCCTCGGGGCGGCCCCAGCGCTGCTTGCGCACCGATTCATAGCTGGCAATGCGGGCGCCGCGGGGTGCGTCGGGCCCTTCAATGCCGCTGGCGTCGTATTTGCCCGTGAGCAGGCCAAAGCCCAGCGGCGAATAGGCCAGCAGCGACACGTTCAGGCGGTGGCAGGTTTCGTCGAGCGCGTTGTCGTAGCTGCGGTTGATCAGGCAGTAAGGGTTCTGCACCGTGGCCACGCGCGGCAGACCATGCGCTTCGGCCAGGCGCACGAACTCATGCACGCCGTAGGGCGTTTCGTTCGACAGGCCGACATGGCGCACCTTGCCGGCCTTGACCAGCCCGGCCAGCGCTTGCAGTTGCTCGTAGATGGGTGTCTGCGCGGTTTCTTTGGCCGGGTCGTAGTACTTGATGCCGAAGGCCGGCACATGGCGTTCGGGCCAGTGGATCTGGTAGAGGTCGATCACATCGGTCTGCAGGCGGCGCAGGCTGCCCTCGCACGAGGCCACGATGTCGGCGGCCGTCATGCCCTTGCCCTCTCGCACCCACGGCATGGCACGGGTGGGACCGGCCACCTTGGTGGCCAGCACCAGTTTCTGGCGCGCACCGGGGTTTTTGGAAAACCAGCGCCCGATGATGGCTTCGGTGGCACCCGCAGTCTCGGCCCTGGCGGGCACGGCGTACATCTCGGCCGTATCGATGAAATTGACGCCGCGCTCCATTGAGCGATCCAGAATGGCATGGGAATAGTCTTCGCTCACCTGCTCGCCAAAGGTCATGGTGCCCAGGCAAATGGGCGTGACTTGCAGGTCGCTCTGACCGAGCTGGATGGTTTTCATGCAGGCTCCAAAAAAGATGCGTGGCAGTGTAAGGCGTCTACTGGCCCGGCTGGACTCGCTGCCCCGGATCGCTCAACGCACCCGGGGGCCTTCCTTGCCCGCCCCAGGCCGGCTGCATCGGTCATCGCTGGTCAGTCGTGTGGTTGACAGCCCTTGCACGCCGCGCCCCCAATAATGCGGCCATGTACCCAGCACTCCGCACCAGCCGCAGCCACTTCATCCCCTTGCGCACCCTGCGCTACCACCTGCATCTGTGGGGCGAGGCCGTGCCCGGCAGCACCCCGCTGGTGCTGCTGCATGGCTGGATGGATGTGGGCGCGTCCTACCAGTTTGTGGTGGATGCGTTCTCCGAAGCCTTTGCGGCGGGGCGCCAGATCATTGCGCCCGACTGGCGCGGGTTTGGCCAAAGCCGCCTGCCCTCGCCGTGCGATCACTATGTGTTTGCCGACTACCTGTCCGACCTCGACCAGTTGCTTGACCAACTGGTGGGCGAGCAGCCCGTCGATCTGGTGGGGCACAGCATGGGCGGCAACGTGGCCATGCTGTATGCGGGCGTGCGGCCCGCCCGCATAAGACACCTGGTCAACCTCGAAGGCTTTGGCCTGCCGGCCACCCGGCCCGGCCAGGCACCGGCGCGCTATGCGCAGTGGCTGGACGAGATGAAGCAGCTGCCGCGGGGCGGGATGGCGCTCAAAGCCTATGACAGCGCGGCCGGTGTGGCGCAGCGCCTGATGAAGACCAACCCGCGCCTGTCTCAGGACAAGGCCGACTGGCTGAGCCGGCACTGGGCCGCGCCCAATGCCGTCGGGCAGTGGGAAATCCTGGGTGATCCGGCGCACAAGGTCACCAGCGCACAATTGTTTCGCCTGAGCGAAGTGCTGGCGCTGTACGAAACCATCACAGCACCCACGCTGGCCGTAGAGGCTGGCGACGACAGCCTGGGCCAGTGGTGGAAGGGCCAATACAGCCTGGACGAATACCACCAGCGCCTGACCCATGTGCGCAACTGCCGCGTTGCCGTGGTGCCAGACGCCGGCCACATGCTGCACCACGACCAGCCCGAGGCCGTGGCGGCCCTGATCGAGCAGTTTGTGGATGGTATACAAGCATAGAGTCTCTAACGCTTATGCTTAAATCGCAAGCAGCTATCAATTTTGATATTTTTTGACGGCTATACCGGCCGCTGCGGCGCGCGCCGGGCCGGACGGAGGGCCTTGGACGCAGGGGATCTGGTCCCATGAGAAAATCACAAGTTATTCACAGAACACCCAGGACAAGACCATGGACGCAGAACGTATCAACCTCATTGGCAACACCCTTTTCGACCTGA
>DCVY01000140.1:0-9808 GCA_002327945.1 Acidovorax delafieldii
ACCTGCGTGCTGTTGGACAGCGCGAAGAAGGCCTGTCTCCGCCAGGCCTGCACCCTGCAAGGGAGACGACGCGGCGGGCTTGCTGCCCGTACTGCCCGCAAGAAGGAGCAACGCCGCATGGCGCCCCGAGCGCGGTGCTGGCGGGTGCATAGCGCTCTCACCCACAAGGTGAACGCCATCGAAGCCATCAACGACAGATTTCATGCGGCTTGCGAAGGGATAAAAAGCGGTCAACTGCCGGTTTTAGGCTCAGACCAGGGCCTTGCGAATGCGCGCCGACACCAGGTCGATGGCGCTCACAGTGACCACGATGATGAGCATCACGGCGCAGGTCTCGGCATACTGAAAGCCGCGAATGATCTCCCACAGCACCACACCGATGCCGCCCGCACCCACCATGCCCACCACCGAGGCCGAGCGCACATTGGCCTCAAAACGGTACAGCGTGAACGAGATCCAGAGCGGCATCACCTGCGGGATCACACCGTAGATGATTTCATGCAGCGCGCTCGCGCCGGTGGAGCGGATGCCCTCCACGGGCTGGGGGTCGATGGCCTCCACCGCCTCGGAAAACAGCTTGGCCAGCGTGCCCGAGGTATGGATCCACAAGGCCAGCACACCGGCAAAAGGCCCCAGGCCCACCGCCACCACGAACAGCATCGCAAACACCATCTCGTTGATGGCACGGAACGCATCAAGCACCCGGCGCACCGGCTGGTACACCCACCACGGCACGATGTTCGAAGAGGCCAGCAAGGCCAGCGGCACAGCCGTGAGCACAGCCAGCGCCGTACCCCACAGGGCGATCTGCAATGTGACGATCGTCTCCTGCAAATAAAGTTTCCACTGCGCAAAGTTGGGCGGAAAGAACTCTGCTGCATAGCGGGCCATGTTGCCCGAGTCGCTCAGCAGGTCCAGCGGGCGCAGGTCGGCGCCCTTCCACGAAGCAGCCAGCAGCACCAGCAAGATGCCCCATGACAGATACCAGACCAGGCTGCGCTTGGGCGCGGTGGCCTGGGCCAGGGTCGTGAGCGAGGGGGTCAGGGCAGAAGACATGGAGATACCTGCAGTGCCACAGCGGTGAGCGAAAACACGGGCGTTTCAACCCAACGCCGCTGGCGGGAGAATGAAACGCCTTACTTCAGGGACGCCAGTTGCTGGTCGATGTCGGCGAGACGGGCCTTCTTGTCGGCCTCTGCCAGCGTGCTGTCGGCTTCGATCTTGTTGCGCTTGCCGAACAGATCGATCTGGCGGATGGGGGTGAGCTGCGCATTGCTCGATGGCTTGAAGCCCGAAAGCTTGGAGATCTTCATGGTGATCTCTTTCTCGCGCGCATCGGTCTTGGCGTAGTTGTAGAAGAAGTTCTTGATCTTCGTCTTGGCCGCCTCGGGCAGTTCTTTGTGCATCACCAGCGGGTCCAGAGCGATCAGGGGCGAAGTCCAGACGACCTTGATGTCCTTGAACTTCTCGGGCTGGCGCTCCCGGATCTTTTCGAGGTTTTCGCTGTTGTTGGTGGCCACATCGACCTGCTTGTTGGCCACTGCCAGGGCGTTGGTCTCGTGGTTGGCGCTGCGCACAGTCTTGAAATGCGTCTTGGCATCGATCTTGTTCTGCGCAAAAGCGTAGTAGCCCGGCACCAGGAAACCCGAGGTGGAGTTGGGGTCACCATTGCCAAAGCTCAGCGACTTGCCGTTCTTGAGCACGTCGTCCAGGCTGGCCAGGGGGCTGTCCTTGTGCACGATGAGGTGCGAGTAGTAGCCTTGCGTGCCGTCGGCACTGACCATCTGGGCGAACACCTCGGCATTGGCGCGGTCCACGGCTTCCATGGCCGACTTGTTGCCCAGCCAGGCGACTTGCACCTTGTTGAAGCGCATGCCTTCGATGATGCCGGCATAGTCGGGCGCAAAGAAGGCCTTGATCTTGAAGCCGGTCTGCCTGGCCATGTCGTCCAGCAGGGGCTGCCAGTCGGCCTTGAGGTTTTGCGTGGCTTCGGTGGAGATGATGCCGAAGTGGATGTCTTGCGCCATGGCGCCCGTCATGCCCAGGCCCAAGGCCAGGGTTGCGCACAGTTTCTTGATCATGAGAACTCCAGTGGGGTTAAAAAGTGAAAGAAACAATCAGGCGACCTGCGCCAACGGCGGCATCCAGCCGTTGGCAGGTTGCACGGCCGGGGCGGTCACCAGCGGGCTGGCACCGGCCAGAATTTCATCGACCTGCACGCCATACAGCTCGCGCAGCAGGTCGGGCGTCAGGGCGGCGGACGGGCCGTCATACACCACGCGGCCCTGGTGCAGCGCCACCACGCGCGGGCAGTATTTGATGGCCACCTCCACCTGGTGCAGCGACACCATCACGGTGCTGCCGTCTTCGCGGTTGATGCGCGCCAGGATGTCCATGACCTTGCGCGACGACTCGGGGTCGAGCGATGCAATCGGCTCGTCGGCCAGCACCACCTTGGCGCCCTGCACCAGCGTGCGGGCAATGGCGGCGCGCTGCTGCTGACCGCCCGACAGGGTGGAGGCGCGCTGCGCATGGCAATCGGCAATGCCCACGCGGGCCAGGGCCTCCAGCGCCAGCGCGCGTTCGTGTGGCTTGAACATGCGCAGCCAGCCGCGCCAGCGGGGCGTGCGGTGCAGCAGACCGACCAGCACATTCAGCAGCACCGGCAGGCGGTCCACCAGGTTGAACTGCTGGAACACAAAGCCTATCTGCGAGCGCACCTGGCGAATGTCGCGGTGGATGCGCCCGCCCTGCTGCACGCAGCGGCCATCCACCTCGATCAACGAGTCACTGGCCGCATCGGCCACCACCAGCCCCGCCACATGGCGCAGCAGCGTGGACTTTCCCGAGCCCGAGGCGCCGATGAGTGCAACCATCTCGCCACGCTGCACGGTGAGGTTGATGTCGCGCAAGGCATGCTTGCCGTTGGCGAAATGCTTGTTCAGTTGCTGGATGCGAAGTGCAGTGGACATCACAGGCCCCTTAAGTCGTCTAGACAACAGAGTCTCTGGCCGCCCCATGACACGGTTTTGACAGTTGCAAGAAATTTGGGTGTCACGCAGGCCAAGACATACGCGGTCAGAGCACCCGCATGCCCTCGCGCCACACGGCACGCACCACCGCCTGCTGCGATCCGTCGGGCAGCGGGGCCATGTGCACCTGTACCAGGTCGGCGCGCAACCCCGGTGCCAGCTCGCCCCGGTCCGCCATGCCGGCCGAACGGGCCGGATTGCGCGTGACCGTGGCCACCGCCTGCGGCAAGGTGAAGATGCCGTCGTGCACCAGGCGCATCACCGCGCTCAGCAGGCTGCCGGGCACATAGTCGGACGAAAGAATGTCCAGCAGCCCCTGGCGCGCCAGGTCGGCCGCGGCCACGTTGCCCGAGTGCGAGCCGCCCCGCACCACATTGGGAGCGCCCATCACCGTGAGCAAACCACGCTCGTGCGCCGCGCGTGCCGCCGCCAGCGTGGTCGGAAACTCCGACATCGCAGCCCCCTCGGCGTGCGCCTGCACCACATGCGCCACGGTGGTGTCGTCATGGCTGGCCAGCGAAATGCCGTGCGTGCGGCAGTAGTCCACAAAGTACGCACGGTGCGGCTGGGCGAATTGCGCCTGCAGCGTGGCGGCGTGCTCTACCTGGCGCTCGAACTGCTCGGCGCTCCAGCCCTTTTTGCCGGTGTAGTAGGTACGCGCCTGCTCGATGTCTTCCCACTGGCGCTGGCCAGGCGTGTGGTCCATCAAGGAGATCAGCGACAGGCGCGGGTGCCCATGGAAAGGCGCAAACAGGTCGATGGTGTTGGGCGCGGGCAGCTCGCAGCGCACATGCAGGTGGTGGTCAGCCCGCAGCAGGTTGCGCGCGGTGCCGGTGTCGATGGTGTCGAGCACGCGGTTCCAGGCGCTGCCGCGCAGGCTGTCCACGTCGGCCTCGCCCACGCCCAGGGCGTCGAGCACGGTGGTGATGCCGGCCGCGGCAATCTCGGCATCGTGGGCCAGCAGCGCGGGCATCTCGGCCCAATGCACCATGGGGCGGGGCATCAGGTGGCGCTCGAAATTGTCGGTGTGCACCTCCACCAGGCCGGGCAACAGGTAGTCGCCACCCAGGTCGATGCCCTGCAGGGCCGCGGTCGCGCCGGCATCCACGGATGCAATGCGTCCGCCGTCCGCGCGCAAGGAGCCCTGCACCACCTCGCCCGGCAGCACCAGGCGGGCGTTCTTGAAAACGGTGGCGGTCATGCGGCCACCCCCCGGAAATCGCCCACATTCACGCGGCGCGTGGCCACGGCGGCGCCCACCTGGGCGTCGTGAAAGATGCCGACCAGGGCGGCACCGCGCTCCACCGCCTCGCGGATCAGCGCAATCACGGTTTCAGTGTTGGCCGCGTCCAGCGATGCCGTGGGCTCATCGAGCAGCAGCAGCGGCTTGGGCTTGATCATGTTGCGGGCAATGTTGATGCGCTGCTGCTCGCCGCCCGAAAACGTGGCGGGCGGCAGGTGCCACAGGCGCTCTGGAATGCGCAGGCGCACCAGCCACTGGCGCGCTTGCTCGCGCGCTGCCTCCAGCGCGGTGCGGTCATCCGCTGCATCTTCGGCCAGCGGTTCGGCCACCACGTCCAGGGCCGACACGCGCGGAATGACACGCAAAAACTGGCTTACATAGCCAATGGTGTCGCGGCGCATCTGCACCAGCGCACGCGGCGTGGCCTGGGTCACGTCCACCAGTGCGCCACTGGCAGAGCGCACGGTGATGCTGCCTTCGGTGGCACGGTAGTTGGCGTAGATCATCTTGAGCAGCGTGCTCTTGCCCATGCCCGAGGGGCCGTCGAGCACCACGCATTCACCGGGGCGCACGGCCAGTTCCACGGCGCCCAGCACCGGCAGTTCGATGCCGTTCTGGTGGTGCAGGGTGAAGCGCTTGGCCACCCCTTTCATCTGGAGAATCGGGGTGTTGTTCATGGTTGCAGTACCGAAGAAACCAAAAGCTGGGTATAGGGGTGTTGCGGGTCGTCCAGCACCTGGTCGGTGAGGCCGGACTCGACCACGCAGCCGCGCTGCATCACCACCATGCGGTGCGCCAGCAGGCGGGCCACCGCCAGGTCGTGCGTGACGATGATGGCGGCCAGCTGCATCTGCCGCGTGAGCTGGCGCAGCATGTCCAGGAGCCGCGCCTGCACCGACACATCCAGGCCCGAGGTGGGCTCGTCCATGAACACCAGGCGCGGCTGCGTCACCAGGTTGCGGGCAATCTGCAGGCGCTGGCGCATGCCGCCCGAGAAGGTGCGGGGCGCATCGTCGATGCGGGCCGGGTCGATCTCCACGCGCTGCAGCCATTCCATGGCCGTGGCACGCAGGCGGCCATAGTGGCGCTCGCCCAGGCCCATCAGGCGCTCGCCCACGTTGGCGCCGGCCGACACATCCATGCGCAGGCCATCCGCTGCGTTTTGGTGCACAAAGCCCCAGTCGGTGCGGGCCAGCAGGCGCTGCTGCGCTTCGGTCATGGCAAACACGTCCTGCAGGGCACCATCACGGCCACGAAACTGCACGCTGCCCGCGTCGGGTGCGCTGCGCGCCGCAATCGCATTGAGCAAGGTGGACTTGCCCGAGCCGGACTCGCCCACCACGGCCAGCACTTCGCCGGGCCACAGATCAAACGATGCGTCTTGCAGCGCCACGCGCGCGCCGTAGCGCTTGCAGATGCCGCGCACGCTCAGCAAAGGGGATGGGGACTCGGGGGTGTCCATCTCTCAGATCTCCTCAGGTCTCGATCACATACCTGAAGCTGTGCTGTGCAAAGCCCAGGGATTCGTAAAAAGCATGCGCGCCCGCGCGGTGTGCATTGGACGAAAGAGCCGGCTTGTAGCAACCGGCTTCGCGCGCCTGCTGCAGGGCATGGGCCATCTCCAGGTCGGCCTCGGTGGCCTTGCGCAGGATGATGCTCATGGCGCCTGCGCCGCGCCTGGGCCCACGGGCGCAGCTTCCTGCTGCGCGGACTGGTGCTCCTGGCAAAAGTCCGAGTCCGAGCACACATGCATGCGGGTGCCCTGGTCGTCGGTGATGACTTCGTCGAGAAAGCTGCCGGTGGCACCGCACAGTGCGCAGGCGGCATCCCAGCGCTGCACCTCGAAGGGGTGGTCTTCAAAGCCCAGGCTTTCCACCGGGGTGTAGGGCGGCACGGCATAGATGCGCTTTTCGCGCCCGGCACCAAACAGCTGCAGCGCCGGGTTCATGTGCATCTTGGGGTTGTCGAACTTCGGGATCGGCGATGGCGACATCACATAGCGGCCATTCACCAGCACCGGGTAGTCGTAGGTGGTGGCAATGTGGCCATAGCGCGCGATGTCTTCATACAGCTTCACATGCATCAGCCCATATTCGGCCAGACCGTGCAGGGTGCGGGTTTCGGTTTCGCGCGGCTCCAGGCGCTGCATGGGCTCGGGCACCGGCACCTGGTACACCAGCACCTGGCCTTCGGACAGCGGTGTTTCGGGGATGCGGTGGCGCGTCTGGATCAGCGTGGCCTTGCGGGTGCGCGTGGTGGTGGCCACGCCCGCGGTGCGCTCAAAGAAACGGCGGATGTTGACCGCGTTGACCGTGTCATCCGAGCCCTGGTCGATGACCTTGAGGCAATCCTGCGGCCCGATGATGGAGGCCGTCACCTGGATGCCACCCGTGCCCCAGCCATAGGGCAGCGGCATCTCGCGCGAGCCAAACGGCACTTGATAGCCGGGGATGGCCACCGCCTTCAGGATGGCGCGGCGAATCATGCGCTTGGTGCGCTCATCCAGGTAGGCAAAGTTGAAATGGCCATCGGCGGGTGCCGCTTCGGCCGTCAGGCCCGCCACATTGGTCATCTTGGCGGGCCTCAAGTCGGGCCTCAAGTCGGGCTGGCGGGGCGCGTTCACGCAGCGTCTCCCGGCACGGAATCGGAAGATGCCGCGCGGGCAGCGGCGCGCATCCTGCGCACCAGCTCCAGCTCCGACTGGAAGTCCACGTAATGCGGCAACTTCAGGTGCTGCACAAAGCCCGAGGCTTCGAGGCTGTCGCTGTGCGACAGCACGAACTCCTGCATCTGCGCGGGCGACTCGATCGGCTCGCCCAGTTCATCCGCGCGCAGTGCGCGGTCCACCAGGCCCATGGCCATGGCCTTGCGCTCGCTGTGGCCAAACGCCAGGCCGTAGCCGCGTGTGAACTGCGGCGGCTGGGTCTTGCTGCCGGCAAACTGGGTGACCATCTCGCATTCGGTGATTTCGATATCGCCGATATCGATCGCAAAGCCCAGTTCTTCGGGCTCGATTTCCACCGCCACCGTGCCCAGGCGCACCTCGCCCACAAAGGGGTGCGAGTGCGAATAGCCGCGCTGGGTTGAATACGCCATGGCCAGCAAAAAACCCTCGTCGCCGCGCGCCAGGTTCTGCAGACGCGTGGCGCGGTCGGCCGGAAAGCGCAGCGGCTCGCGTGTGAGGTCTTTCGGCAGCGGGTCGCCCGGGGGCGCCGGGCAGGTTTCGATCAGGCCCTCCTGGTTCAGCAAGTCCACCACGCGGGGACTGGGCGCCGGTGCCTGCGCTGCGGCCAGCGGGGCAGCCACTGCCGGCGCGCATGCCGCGTCGCCCTGGGCCAGCAGCGTGAAATCGAGCAGCCGCTGCGTATAGTCGTAGGTGGGGCCCAGCACCTGCCCGCCGGGCAGGTCTTTGAAAGTGGCGGAGATACGCCGGTCCAGCACCATGCGCGCGGTATCGAGCGGGCAGGTGCTGCCCAGGCGCGGCAGCGTGGCGCGGTAGGCGCGCAGCAGGAAGATCGCCTCGACCAGATCGCCCGCAGCCTGCTTGATGGCCAGCGCCGCCAGTTCGGGGTCGTACATTGAGCCTTCGGTCATCACGCGGTCCACGGCCAGCTTGAGTTGCTGGCGAATCTGCTGCACCGACAGCTCGGGCTGCGCAGCATCACCGCGGCGCTGCTCGGCCAGCAGGCGATAGCTGTTGAGAATGGCGGCTTCTCCGCCCTTGACGGCTACGTACATGCGCAGGCCTCCACGGCAGCAGATGGGATGCCGGTGGTGCGGGGCAGGCCCGCGAGGTGGGTTGCAGTGGCCAGCAGCACGTCCACCCCGCGCGGAAAAGCGGCATGGTTGTCGGCCCACTGGCGCTCGAACCCGGCAGGCATGCCCCTCACCTGCAGGTGCTGCGCGTCACGGATGCCGGGGCCGCTCAGGCGCCAGGCGCCGGGCGCAACCGCGTTTGTGTCAACCGCGTCCATCGCGTCCACATCCAGCACGCAGGTGGCCGACTGCTCCGGGCAAGCATCGCCGCCTTGCGCCAGGGTGTGCAGGGGCGGCATGGCATCGCCCGCCGCCACCCACACAAAGTGCGCCTGCTCCGGCGCATCCACCAGCTGGCAACCGGTGTGAAAACGCAGCCACATCCCGGCGTTGCCGGCGGCCAGGCGCGGCGACAGCCACAGCGTGCAGTCGCTGTCGAGCAGGGCCAGCAAGGCCGCCGCCGAAGCGCTGTGGCCCCCTTCGGGGACTTCTGCGTCGTGGTCCATGCGCACCGGCTGGCCGGGCTGCGACAGCGCCTGCAGCACGCCACGAAACACGGCCTGGCTGCCCAGGGCCTCATCGGAAAAGCCTGCACCCAGTGCGGACAAGGTGTGGGCTGTCATTCCGAGCCCTCCCCGTCATCGGAGCCGCTTTCGCGGGCCACCGTGAAAAAGTCCACCTTGGTGCTGGCAGCGCGCGCACGGCGCCGGGCTTGCTGGTCCGCCAGATGGCGGCGCAGCGGGGTCAGCAATTCGGCATCCAGTGCGGGCTGCTGGGCGGGGTTTTGCAGCAGGGCATCGGCCAGCGCAGCCAGATGCACATGGCGCTGCGAGCGCCCCAGCACATAGCCCACGCCCACCGTGGCTTCGCCCCCTTCGGCCTGCAGGCGCAGCGCGCAGCGGGTGACTGTGATCTCCCCCAGGTTGAAACGCTCGCCCGTGCCGCCGGCGCGGCCTTGTACCATCATCAACCCGGTCTCCGGGGCGCGCAACCAGCGGGCAGGACGGGCCAGGTGGTCGTGCAGCGCGGGTTCCAGCAGGTCCAGCGGCGCACGGGCCAGCAAGGCCATCCACTGCGCCCGCTGCAGCGGCCTGCCAGCACCGGGGCTGTCAAAGGCTTGAAACATGAAAGTGATACCCTGAAAGTTGTATAGACAAATTGAACAACTCGCGCCAGATTAAACAGCGCTCGTGTAGATTTCATGACAGCCAGTACTACCTCCTCGATTGCATCCACCGCACCGCAACGCCCCGCCCGCGACAGCTTCTGGACGCGCATTGCCGCCGAACTGGCCGAGGCCATCGGCAGCGGCATCTATGCCCCGGGCCAGCGCCTGCCGTCCGAGCACGCGCTGGCCGAGCAGTTCGGCGTGAACCGCCACACCATCCGCCGATCCCTGGCCAGCCTGTGCAACCAGGGCCTGGTGCGCATCTCACAAGGCAGCGGCACCTATGTCGAAGACTTTGCGGTGGACCTGGTGCTGGGCAAGCGCACGCGGCACAAACAAAGCCTGGCGCAGGCCGGCCTGCGTGGCAGCCTGGTGGTGCTGCACGAGCAGGCATTGCCCGCCTCGGCAGCGGTGGCCAAGGCCTTGCAGGTGCCCGTGCGCAGTGAGGTGCTGGCGTTGCGCGTGCTGGGCGAGGCCGAGGGCCAGCCGCTGCACGTCAGTCAGCGCTATTTCCCGCTGCCGCGCTTTGACGGCCTGGCCGCCATCGTGCAGGAGACCGGCTCCATCACGGCAGGCTTTGCCGCCCATGGCGTGGCTGACTACACCCGC
>DCVY01000140.1:9856-15793 GCA_002327945.1 Acidovorax delafieldii
GAGTGGGCCCGCGCCTGGTTCGCGGGCGACCGCGTCAAACTGACCATTGCGCACGATGAGCACTGAACCCATTACCGCACACCGTTACGCGGTGTACTTCGCCCCTGCCCCCGGCACCCTGGGCTGGCTGGCCGGCAGCCACTGGCTGGGCCGCTGCGCGGCGCAATTGCAGCCGCTGCCCCAGCTGGACATACAAGGCGTGGCCAGGGATGACCTGCACCGCCTCACGGCGGCACCCCGGCGCTATGGCTGGCATGGCACGCTCAAGGCGCCGTTTGTGCTGGCGCCTGGCGTGGACTGGGCCACGCTGCACCAGGCCGTGCAAACCATCGCCCGCGGTCTGCAGCCGTTCACGCTGCCGCCCATGCAAGTTGAGCGCCTTGACGATTTTCTGGCGCTGGTGCCCATGGCATCCGCTACCACCCAAGCCGCCATCCATGCGGTAGCCGCCGCCTGCGTGACGCAGCTGCAGCCGCTGGCGGCGCCCTTGCCCCCGGCCGAACTGGCCCGGCGGCGGGCGGGCGGGCTGACGCTCCGGCAGGACGAACTGCTGCAGCGCTGGGGCTACCCCTTTGTGCTGGAGGAGTTCCGCTTTCACCTGTCGCTGACCGGCCCCCTGAGCCTCGTGGATGCCAACACCCAGACCCTGGTGCACGATGCCGCCGAACAGTTTTTTGCCGACCTGCCGCCCCTGCAGTTCAACAGCCTGGCGCTGTTTGCCGAACCCGCCCCCGGNNATGGGCCCCTCGGGCGCGGGCAAGGACTCGCTGCTCGACTGGCTGCGCCAGCACCTGCCCGCCTCCAGCCCAGTGCACTGGGCACGGCGCACCATCAGCCGCGCTGCCACGTCCGGCGGCGAGACGCACGAAAGCGTGGATGACAGCACCTTCGCCCAGCTGCGCGACGCCCATGCCTTTGCGCTGCACTGGGAAGCCAATGGCCTGCACTATGGGGTGCGACACGCAGAACTGGAACCGCTGCGCCGCGGCGACTGGGTGCTGGTCAACGGCTCGCGCGCCTACCTGCCGCAAGCGCTGCAACAATTTCCGGAACTGGTCGCCGTGCACATCACCGCCAGCCCCGGCGTGCTGCGCCAGCGCCTCGCAGCCCGCGGTCGCGAGACGGCGCAGCAAATCGAGGCGCGGGTACAGCGTGCCGTTTCCTTCCAGCCCCCGCCCCACACGGCCGCCATCGAGGTGCGCAACGACAATGCCCTGGACGACGCGGGCCGCGCCCTGCTGCATGCGCTGCAGCAACTGCCCGGCTGGCCCGCCTAACCATGCCATTGCCGTGGCGCTTTCATCCTGCACCTTGCCGATCCATGACCTCCATCACGATCTATCACAACCCGAGATGCGGCACCTCCCGCAACACCCTGGCCATGATCCGCAACAGCGGCGTGGAGCCCGAGGTCATTGAATACCTCAAGACCCCGCCCAGCCGCGCAACCCTCGTGGCGCTGATCGCGGCCATGGGCAAACCCGTGATCGATGCTGTGCGCAGCAAAGAGGCTGTTTTCACCGCGCTGAACCTGGGCGCCCCCGGCGTGACGGACGAGCAGCTCATCGATGCCATGCTGCAGCATCCCCTCCTCATCAACCGCCCCATCGTGGTCACGCCGCTGGGCACGCGCCTGTGCCGGCCCTCCGAGGCGGTGCTGGACATCCTGCCCCAGCCGCAGCAAGGCGCCTTCACCAAGGAAGACGGCGAGGTGGTCATCGATGCCCATGGCCAGCGCGCCTGACGCGCGGACCACACCGCCCGCAACCGGTCAAAAGCCCCGGCTGCGCGCTCTGTGGCACCACCGTTCATGAGACCCCCATCACAGCGCTGGACCGTGGCCCGCCTGGGCAGCACGCAAACCCTGGCCTGGGCCTCGTCGTATTACCTGCCAGCCATGCTGGCCGAGCCCATGGCGCGCGACCTGGGCGTGGCCACGCCCATGGTGTTTGCGGCGTTCTCGGTGGCGCTCATCGTGTCGGCCTTGCTGGGCCCGCTGGCGGGCCGGGCAATTGACCGGCACGGCGGCCGTCCGGTGCTGGTTGGCACTAACTTGCTGTTTGCCGCCAGCCTGGCGGGCCTGGGCCTGGCGCAAGGCCCCATCGGCCTGTTCGCAGCCTGGGTGCTGATGGGCGTGGCCATGGGCTCGGGCCTGTACGAAGCGGCTTTTGCCACGCTGGTGCGCCTGTACGGCCAGAACGCGCGCGGCGCCATCACCGGGATCACGCTGATTGCTGGCTTTGCCAGCACCGTGGGCTGGCCGCTATCGGCCTGGATGGAAGTGCAATGGGGCTGGCGCGGCGCATGTTTTGGCTGGGCCGCTTTGCACCTGCTGGTGGGCGTGCCGCTCAATGGCTGGCTACCCCGCGCTGCCGGAGCGATGCAACCCACAACAGCCCCCGCCAGGGCATCCGCCGCCGGCTCGGCAACCGGTGCGCCAGCGCCGGCAACAGTGACGAAACCAGCGCCCGCCGGCGCCGCCAGCCCGCTGCGTGCCACGGTACTGCTGTCGTTCGTGTTTGCCGTCACCTGGTTTACCAGCACCGCCATGGCGGCCCATTTGCCGCGCCTGCTGCAGACCAGCGGCACCTCGCTGCAGCAGGCGGTGGCGATCGCCGCCCTGGTGGGCCCCGCGCAGGTGGTGGCGCGCCTGCTCGAATTTGGCCTGCTGCGCCGCATGCACCCGCTGCTGTCGGCCCAGCTGGCCGCCGCGGCCCACCCGGTGGGGGCTGCTATTCTGATGCTGGTGGGCGGCCCCGCAGCGGCGGTGTTCACCGTGCTGCACGGCGCGGGCAACGGCATCCTGACCATTGCCAAGGGCACGCTGCCGCTGGTGCTGTTCGGCCCCGCGGGTTATGGTGCCCGCCAGGGACTCATGATGGTGCCCGCCCGCGTGGCGCAGGCCTTTGCACCGGTGCTGTTCGGCATGCTGCTGGACAGCGTGGGCGTCGCAGCGCTGTGGCTGACGGCGCTGCTAGGGCTGGCGGCACTGGGGGCGCTGCGGGTGCTGCGGCCCGCGTCCCAGCGAAGCACCCGCAAGGCGCCTGTCAAACCTGATCCAACCTGAATCAACCGGATTAATGCCCCGGAACGGCATGGCCAGCTGGTGTCTACACTGCAGGCCACCCCTGCTCTTCTTGCCGACATGCCACTTTCGTTTCTGCCACGCCTTGCACTGCTCTGCCTCTTGGCGCTGGTGCTGCCGGGCTGCGCCAGCCAGGGCAGCGCGCTGGGCTATTACTGGCAATCCGTGCGGGGGCATCTGCAGATCATGCAGGCAGCCGAGCCGATTGACCGCTGGATGGCCCGCACCGACATCGCACCCGCGCTGCGCGAGCGGCTGCAGCTGGCCCAGCGCGCCCGCGCCTTTGCCGTGGCCGAACTTGGCCTGCCCGACAACGCCAGCTACCGCCGCTATGCCGACCTGAAGCGCCCGTATGCCGTGTGGAACGTGGTGGCCGCGCCGCCCTATGCGCTCACGCTGCACCGCTGGTGCTTTCCGGTCACGGGTTGCATTGGCTACCGCGGCTACTTCACCGAAGCCGATGCGCGGGCCGAGGCGATTCAGCTGGCCGCACAAGGCCTGGAAGTCGATGTGTATGGCGTGCCCGCCTACTCCACCCTGGGCTACATGAACTGGGCCGGTGGCGACCCGCTGCTCTCCACCTTCATCGCCTGGCCCGAGGGCGAGTTTGTGCGCCTGCTTTTCCACGAACTGGCACACCAGGTGGTCTATGCGCAGGGCGACACGCTGTTCAACGAATCGTTTGCCACGGCGGTGGAGCGGCTTGGCAGCGCGCAGTGGCTGGCCACACAGGCCACCGCACAGGCCCGCGAGGCCTTTGCCGAAAGCAGCAGACGGCGCAGCGCCTTTCGCGCCCTGACGCGCGCCACAAGAGCGCGACTGGCGGCAATTTACGCGCAAAAAGAGGCGCTGGCACATGATGGGAAAGCGCTGGAAGCCATGAAAAGCGAAGCAATGCAGGCCTTTCGCAGCGACTACGCCGCGCTGCGGGCCGGCTGGCTAAAAGCCCGGCACGGCCGCCCCGCCGCCGCGAATCCCGCACCACTGGCGGGTTACGACCGCTGGGTGGCCCGGGCCAACAACGCCAGCTTTGCCGCCCAGGCAGCCTACGACGAACTGGTGCCGGCGTTCGAAGCCCTGTTCGAGCGCGAGGGCCACCAGTGGCCCCGGTTTTATGATGCCGTCAGACAACTGGCGCAGCAGCCCGAAGCGCAACGCCACCAGAGCCTGCGCGCACTCACAACCCCCAAGGAGACCCCCGGTGCCTGACATCCATATCCACCGCGCACACCACCTGGGCTTCACCGAAGCCCGCAAAATCGGTTATTCCTGGGCCGAGAAGGCCGAGAGAAAATTTGACATGGAATGCACCTACAAAGAAGGCGATGTGCAGGACACGCTGCATTTCACCCGTGCCGGCGTGAAAGGCATCCTGCTGGTGGACGCCCACCATTTTGAAATGACGGCCGAGCTCGGCTTCCTGTTTGGCGCCTTCAAGGCGCGCATCGAAGCCGAAATCGGCGAGCAGCTCGATGCGCTTTTGAACGCTCCACACCCCGTCGCGCGCAAGTCCGCGTCGACCAAAAAACAGGCGCCCGCCAAGGAGGGCGCAGAGCACAATACCGCCCGCCGCGCTCCCGCCCAGGCCGCAGCCCCCAAGGCAGTGAAGGCCGTGCAATGAACCCGCCCAACATGCAAGCCGCCGTCGCGGCGCCTGCCGGGGCAACGCCGGCCTACGAAACACTGTCCAACCTGCTGCACACCCGCTACAGCTGCCGCGCCTTTGTGCCACAAGCGCTGGAGCGCGCCACCATCGACCGCATCCTGGCCGCCGCCCAGCGCACGGCCTCATGGTGCAATGCGCAGCCCTGGCAGCTCACCATCGCCAGCGGCGCCACCCTGGCCCGCCTGCGCAGCGCCCTGCAGGCCCATGTGGCCGCCGAGCCCCCGGCGCCCGACCTGCCCTGGCCGCGTGAATACCGGGGGGTGTACCAGGAGCGGCGGCGCGAATGCGGCTGGGGTCTTTATGAAGCCCTGGGCATTCCAAAAGGTGACCGCGAGGCCTCCGCCCGGCAGGCCGCAGAAAACTTCACCATGTTCGGCGCGCCGCATGTGGCCATCGTCAGCAGCGACGAGGCCCTGGGCGTGTATGGCGCGGTGGACTGCGGGGCCTATGTGGGCAACTTCCTTTTGGCCGCCCACAGCCTGGGCGTGGCCACTGTTGCGCAGGCCGCGCTGGCCGCCTACCCCGGCGTGCTGCGCGAGGTGCTGGGCATTGCCGCAGACCGCAACATTGTCTGCGGCATCTCGTTCGGCCTGGCCGACGCGGCGCATGCAGCCAACCGGTATCGCACGCAGCGCGCAGCCCCTGGCGACAGCGTGACCTGGCTCGATTGACGCAGTGTCGGCTGCCACGCCTGTGAAAAAAGCGGCTTGACGCCGCTTGGTTTCTTGAACCGATCCGTGCTCTCAGCCTCTCAGCCCAGCGCCGCAATCAGGTCGATGTACTGCTGCTTGGCCGCATCGGCCGCGGTGCCCTTGAGCTTTTCCCAAGCATCCCATTTGGCGCGGGCCACCATGTCGGAGAAGCTGGGCTTCTTATCAAAGTTGTCGCCTGCCGTGGCCTGCTTGTACAGCGCATAGATTTTGAGCAGCGTGGCGTTGTCGGGGCGCTCACTGAGGTTCTTGGAATTGGCCACAGCGGCTTCGAAAGTGGTGTTCAGGTCGGCCATGTCGTTCGTTCCTTTTTTGTCCCGGGAGGCTGTCGGACTTGAGCCACGGGAACGTGCCACAAGACGAAAGCAAGTGTTTTGCGCCATTGGCAAACAGACTTTTGCCTTGCAGCGCTTCGAATTTGCGGAGGGATCAAGCAACCATCTCTTAGGGCTTCCTGGACTTCATAGGGCAGGTGT
>DCVY01000065.1:0-424 GCA_002327945.1 Acidovorax delafieldii
GCAGGCTGCGAAGGTCCGCCTTGGCTATGAACGAGGCGCGCAACAAGCCCGCGCGCGCCAGCGTGGCAAGCCATTGCGCATCGGCCACGTCGGTCTTGCGCCCGGGCACCGCCTTGACATGCCGTGCGTTGACCACCCAGGCCACGATCCCCACTGCCTCCAACGCGGCAAACGGGCTCTTGCAGTAGATGCCCGTGCTCTCCATGACCACCACCTCGGGGGCCAGGCTGCGCGCCCACTCGGCCAACGCCTTGCGATCACGTTTGAAGCCACCGAACTCGCGCCGCTCGACCGCCAGGGTGCCGTCGGCCTGCTCAATCAGGGCGCAGGCACTGATTTGCGCCTGATGCACGTCCAGGCCAATGACGCGCTTGTAGATGGGGGTAGCGGTCTCACCCACAGGGTGAACGCCATCGAAGTCATC
>DCVY01000065.1:448-1964 GCA_002327945.1 Acidovorax delafieldii
ATAAACCGTGCCGGATCAATAGGATCAGCTCGATCTCGTCTGAAGAACGTTGGATACTGCTGAAATAATAGCGTTATGTTGGTGCTTTCCGTGCAGCACCGGACGCGCGGCCACAATACCTGCCATGTCTGATGTGCATTCCGAAGAACTGCTGGCGCAAGTAGCTGCGCTGCCTGCATTGCCTGGTGTTTACCGCTATTTTGATGCGAAAGACGCTCTGCTCTACGTGGGCAAGGCGCTCAACCTCAAGCGCCGCGTCTCCAGCTATTTTCAAAAGGACCATGGCGGCACGCGCATCGGCCACATGGTCAGCAAGATCGTGCGCATGGAGACCACGGTGGTGCGCTCCGAGGCCGAGGCGCTGCTGCTTGAAAACAACCTCATCAAGACGCTGAATCCCAAGTTCAACATCTTGTTCCGGGATGACAAGAGCTACCCCTACCTCAAGATCACGGGCACCGCCAGCGCCACGGGCGATGCACCGGGTCAGGTGTTTCCGCGCATGGCCTACTATCGCGGCGCTATCGACAAAAAGCACCGCTATTTCGGCCCCTATCCCAGCGCCTGGGCGGTGAAGGAAACCATCCAGCTGCTGCAGAAGGTGTTCCGGTTGCGCACCTGCGAAGACACGGTGTTTGCCAACCGCACGCGGCCCTGCCTGCTGTATCAGATCAAGCGCTGCACGGGGCCCTGCGTTCAACTCATCTCGCCCGAAGCCTATGCCGCCGACGTGCAGCACGCAGAGGCACTGCTGCGCGGCGAGACGCAAGAACTTCTGCAAGCACTGGAAGTGCGCATGATGGCGCACTCGGACAAGCTGGAGTTTGAACAGGCCGCCGAGGTGCGCAACCAGATCCAGGCGCTGTCGCGCGTGCTGCACCAGCAATCCATTGAAACGGTTGACGACAAGGACGTGGATATTTTGGCCGTGCGCGCGCAGGGCGGCCGCGCCTGCGTGAACCTGGCCATGGTGCGCGGTGGGCGGCACCTGGGCGACCGGCCTTACTTTCCGGTGCATGTGGAGGATGCTGCCGCCGTCTACAACGTGGAAAGGCCCGAGGATGTGGGGCAAGCGGCTGATGGTTCGGGGTGTGGCGGGTGCGCGACCCTTGCCCAGGCCGCCGCTGCGCGCCCGGTGGAGGCCCTGGTGCTGGAAGCCTTTATCGCACAGCACTACATCAGCGTGCCGGTGCCGCCGCTGCTGGTCACCAGCGTGCCGGTGGACAAGGCCCTGCTGGCGGCACTGACCGAGCAAAGCGGCCTGCGCGTGAGCGCCATCCACCAGCCGCGCGAGCAGCGCCGAGCCTGGCTCGATATGGCGCAAAAAAACGCCGACCTGCAGTTGGCCCGTCTGCTGGCGGAAGAAGGCTCGCAGCAGGCGCGCACACGGGCGCTGGTCGAGGCGCTGGATCTGCCGGCCGAAGACCTGGACCAACTCACCATCGAGTGCTTCGACATCTCGCACACCGCAGGCGAATCTACCCAGGCCTCGTGCGTGGTGTTCCACCACCACAAG
>DCVY01000065.1:1971-3150 GCA_002327945.1 Acidovorax delafieldii
CAAGGTGGCCGAGGCCGCGCGCGAGGCCGGTGGCATCGACTTTGCGGCCAACCCCATGCCAGGGGCTGAAGAGGCTGCCAGGCCCAAGGGCGGGGCACGTCTGCCCGATCTGGTGCTGGTCGACGGCGGCAAGGGCCAGGTGGCCGTGGCGCGCGAGGTGTTTGCTGCGCTCGGGCTGGACTTGACGCGCATCGTCGGTGTGGAAAAGGGCAAGGGCCGCAAGGTGGGGCTGGAGGAGCTGGTGTTTGCCGATGGGCGCGAAAAGGTCTATCTGGGCAAGGATTCGGCCGCGCTGATGCTGGTGGCCCAGATCCGCGACGAGGCCCACCGTTTTGCCATCACCGGCATGCGCGCCGCACGCGCCAAGGTGCGCGTGGGCGGCGGCCAGCTCGAAGAAATTGCCGGTGTGGGCCCCAAGAAGCGCGCGCGACTGCTGCAGCGCTTTGGTGGGGTGCGCGGCGTGGCGGCGGCCAGCGTGGAAGACCTCGTGACAGTGAGCGGCATTTCGCGCGAACTGGCCGAGGAGATCTATCGCGCGCTGCGCTGATATGCCCACGCCAGCGTGACACAATCAGGCCATGTTTTTGACCATTCCCACCATCATGACCTGGACGCGCATTGTCGCGATACCTTTGATCATGGGGGTGTTTTACACCCCGCTCGACCCGGCCACGCGCAATCTTGTTGCCACCGTGATGTTCGTGGTGTTTGCCGCCACCGACTGGCTCGATGGCTTTCTGGCCCGCAGGCTCAACCAGACTTCGTCCTTTGGTGCATTTCTCGACCCTGTGGCCGACAAGTTTTTGGTGTGCGCGTCACTGCTGGTGCTGGTGCACCTGCAGCGCGCCGATGTGTTCGTGGCGCTCATCATCATTGGCCGCGAGATCGCCATATCGGCCCTGCGTGAATGGATGGCGCAGATCGGTGCCAGCAAGAGCGTGGCAGTGCACATGATCGGCAAACTCAAGACTGCGGTGCAGATGACGGCGATCCCTTTCCTGCTGTACGACGGGCGCCTGTTTGGCGTTATCGACACGGGGGTGTGGGGCACTTGGCTCATCTGGGCATCGGCAGTGCTCACGGTCTGGTCCATGGTCTACTACCTGCAGAAGGCGATCCCTGAAATAAGGGCACGCGTCAAGTAGTTTTCAAGTCGTTTGTACTGCTGATGTTTGAAGG
>DCVY01000065.1:3272-4639 GCA_002327945.1 Acidovorax delafieldii
GGCGCAAACCGCAGCGATACCGGGGTGGTATCGCGAGGATTTGCAACACCGCCAGGGCCGAAAAGACGCTTTTTTATGTGCCAGATAGCGTGAAACACTGCACCAGTACGTCAACCTGTGTCCCGCGCGCCTCATGCCCTGCATGATCGCACCCTGTGGTGCTGCGTGATGGCGGCCCGCGCCTGCTCGGCGAGATCGACATGCAAAGGCGGTACAGAGGATGTAGGGCGAGCCATCGCATTGGCGCTGTAGCCCGGCAGCACCTGCATGGTGTCAATCAGGAATGTTACCCATGCTGCGGCTTTGAGACAAAAGCGCCTTGCAAGCCACGTCCTGCCGTGAAATGCGACTAGAATTGAAATCAACGCTGCGTCAAATCAGCGTGTTGTATAGACACCCGGAATCTCGATGGTTTTAATCTGAGGCAGCAGCGCCTGCTGCCTATGCCAGTCATTCCCCCGTCTGATGCCTACCAGCCCAATGGGTTGAGCTTTCGGACGTGTGAAGACCAGATATCTGCGAGACATCCATCAACTCTTTCCTGAGAGGCTTTTTGTGAACAAAACCGAACTGATTGAGCACATCGCTACCAACGCCGACATCTCCAAGGCCGCAGCAGCGCGCGCCCTGGAATCCACGATCGAGGCCGTTAAGAAGACCCTGAAGAAGGGCAGCACCGTCTCGCTCGTCGGTTTTGGCACCTTCACAGTTGGCAAGCGCGCAGCGCGCACGGGTCGCAATCCCCGTACCGGCGCTGCGATTAAAATCAAAGCTGCTAAAGTTCCAAAGTTTCGTCCAGGCAAGGCTTTGAAAGACGCCTTGAATTGATGTCCAGTTAGGTTGGGGTCCTTAGCTCAGTTGGTAGAGCGGCTCCTTTACACGGAGTAGGTCGGCGGTTCGAGACCGTCAGGACCCACCACCACCGAACAAAGGCGAACGAAAGTTCGCCTTTTGTTTTTTGTCACTGAAAGATCGACCATGTTTGAATCCATCCGCAAGCACTCCAAGATCGTGATGCTCTTGTTGTTCTTGTTGATCATTCCATCGTTTGTGCTGGTAGGCATCGACAGCAATTATTTCTCCGAAAAGAGCGCTGTTGTTGCTCGCGTTGATGGTCACGACATCAAGCAGACCGACTGGGACAATGCCCACAGGATGGAGACCGACAAAATCCGGGCCCAGTCGCCCACGGTGGATGCCAAACTGTTAGATTCTCCCGAGGCGCGTTATGCAACCTTGGAGCGTATGGTGCGAGACCGGGTATTTCTGGCAGCAGCCCAGAAAATGCACCTCGTCACCAGTGACAGCCGCCTGGCCCGCAGTCTGCAGGAAATACCGGCCATTGCAGCTCTCAAGCGCCCCGATGG
>DCVY01000065.1:4684-5293 GCA_002327945.1 Acidovorax delafieldii
GCCCACCGATGCAGACCTGGAGGGCTACTACAAGGCCCATGCCTCCGCATTTCAGCAGGCCGAACAAGCTGCCGTGGAATATGTGATGCTGGACATCGACAGCGTGCTTGCGGGTATCACCTTGAGCGAAGATGACTTGCGCACCTATTACAAAGAAAACGTGGGCCGCCTTGCAGGCAAGGAAGAGCGCCGCGCCAGTCACATCCTGATCAATTCGCCCAAGGATGCACCGACAGCAGACCGAGAAAAGGCCAAGGCCCGTGCAACACAATTACTGGCGCAGGTTCGCAAGGCACCAGCTACTTTTGCGGAAGTTGCCAGGAAGTCTTCCGAAGATGCGGGGTCTGCCGGCGCCGGCGGAGATCTGAACTTCTTTGGACTGGGTGCGATGGTCAAGCCGTTCGAAGAAGCAGCTTTCGCGATGAGAAAAGGGGATATCAGCGATGTGGTGGAAACCGATTTTGGATACCACATTATCTTGCTCACGGATATCAAGACACAACCACAGCCGAGCTTTGAAGAACTGCGCCCATCCATGGAAGCCGAACTCAAGCAGCAGCAAGCGCAGCGCAAGTTTGCCGAGGTGGCTGAATCGTTTGCCAATGGGGT
>DCVY01000065.1:5350-6144 GCA_002327945.1 Acidovorax delafieldii
CCAGATGGCAGCCGCCCGCATAAGCACGTACACCGCTGCACGCACCCTGCCACTGGATGAAGTGCGCGCGCGCGTGCGCAGTCTGTACATCGCCGAGAAGTCGGCCGAATTGGCTCGCAAGGAAGGCGAAGCCAAGCTGCTGGCATGGAAGGCCACGCCGGGCGATGCGTCGGGTCTGCAGCCAGCTATCGTCGTATCGCGTGACCAACCCCAAAATCAGCCACGAGATTTGGTGGATGCGGTGCTGGGTGTTAATGCGGCAACTTTGCCAGCCTGGGTCGGCGTGGAGCTGGGAGCGCAGGGATACGCCGTGGCAAAGGTCAGCCGACTGGTTCCTCGTGAAGCATCCAACGAGCAAGTCGCCCGCCAGGAGCGCCAGCAATACTTGCAGTGGTGGAGCAACGCCGAAGGGCTGGCCTACTATGAAATGCTGAAAGATCGCTTCAAGGTTCAGATCAAGGCTCCACGCCCACAGTCCGCACCGGGCGGATCGGGAATTTAACAAATATTGAAGCGAAGCCCGATTTTCTCGGGCTATAATTCAAAGCTACGGTGGCTGTAGCTCAGTTGGTAGAGTCCAGGATTGTGATTCCTGTTGTCGTGGGTTCGAGCCCCATCAGCCACCCCAAGTACAATAAAGAAACCCTGCTATTCAAAAGATAGCGGGGTTTTTTCTTTCCGGTCCGATGTAAGGGCGGATGTAAGACGCTTTCGGGAATGCCACCCAGCACCAGACAAAAGCAAAGCCCCACCAGGGCAAACCGTTGAAACCGACATAACCGATTCCGCAGCCC
>DCVY01000077.1:0-4435 GCA_002327945.1 Acidovorax delafieldii
GACGGTGCAGGGCGCAGGCCCTAACCAGCGGTTGGACGATTTTGCAGGCGTGCATACAGCCCGCCGCTGGCCAGCAATGCGCTGTGCGTGCCTTGCTCCACAATCCGGCCACGCTCCATCACCACCACGCGGTTGGCGTGTTCGATGGTGGACAGGCGGTGGGCAATGACCAGCGTGGTGCGGCCATGCATCAGCCGTTGCAATGCGTCCTGCACCAGTCGTTCGGACTCCGTATCCAGCGCGGAGGTTGCCTCATCGAGGATGAGAATGGGCGCATCCTTGTACAGGGCACGCGCGATGGCCAGACGCTGGCGCTGTCCACCCGAAAGCTGGGTGGCGTTGTGCCCCACCACCGTGTGGATGCCCTGGGGGAGGGCGGCCACATGTTCTGTCAGATTTGCAGCCGCCAGGCACTCGTGCACCCGTTGTTCATCCACGCTGTTGCCCAGGGCTACGTTGGCGGCGATGGTGTCGTTGAACATGACCACATCCTGGCTGACCATGGCGAATTGAGAGCGAAGTGCATCAAGGCGCCATTCGGCCAAGGGATGGCCGTCCAGGAAAATCTGGCCCGATGAGGGGTTTGCGAAACGGGGCAGCAGGTTCACCAGGGTGGTCTTGCCCGCACCCGACGGACCCACCAGGGCCACGATTTCGCCCGGCTGCACGGACAGGCTCACGCGGTCCAGGGCGGGGGCATGCTCCGGGCCAAAGCTCACTGTCACGTTCTGCAAGGTCAGTGCGCCATGCGCCCGCCCGGCGGTGTAGTGGCCACCGGTTTCTGCACTAGCCTCGCTGAGCAGCGCGAGGCCCCGCTCCAGCGCCGCCAGGCCGCGGGTGATCGGGTTGGCCACGTCGGCCAGCCGCCGGATGGGTGCAATCAGCATGAGCATGGCCGTGATGAACGCGACAAATCCGCCCACCGTGACCTCCCGGTTATCTACCGTGCCCCGGTTTTGCCACAAGGCGATGCAGATCACGGTCGATAGTGCGGCGGCGGCCAGCAACTGGGTCAGGGGCGTCATGGATGACGATGCAATGGTTGATTTGATGGCCAGACGGCGCAGGCTCCGGCTCAGGTGGCCAAAGCGTTCGGCCTGACCCGCTTGCGCCCCGTGCAGGCGCACCATGCGATGCGCCAAGACGTTTTCTTCCACCACATAGGCCAGCTCGTCCGTTGCCTGCTGGCTGCTTTTGGTCAGGCCGTACAGGCGCCGGGACAAGGTCTTCATGATCCAGGCGACGCCGGGCACCACCACGGCCACAATCAGCGTGAGCTGCCAGTTCAGATAGAGCAGGTAGCCCAGCAAGGCAATGAGCGTGAAACCGTCGCGCGACAAACCCATCAATGCCTGCACCAGCAGGGTGGAGCCGGTCTGCACTTCGTACACCACGGTGTTGGACAGCGCGCTGGCCGACTGGCGGCTGAAAAGGGCCATCTCCGCTGCCAGCACACGATCAAACAGCGCTTGCCGCAGCGCCAGCATGCCTTCGTTGGCAATGCGTGCCAGCGCATACTGGGCCACGAACTGTGCAACGCCCCGCACCAGAAAAACGCCCAGAATGGCAACCGGCACCATCCACAGTTGCAGCGTGCCCTGGGTGAAGCCGCGATCGAGCAGCGGTTGCAGCAACGCGGGAATGAGCGGCTCGGTCGCGGCGCCCACCAGGGTCGCCACGATGGCAACGACCCAGGCGAGGCGATGGTGACCGAAATATGTCGAGAGTCGCGCCAGGCGGGCGCGCAGATTAGGCGGGGATGACGGCGCGGCGCAAGCCGCCTGGGCGTTCGTATCGGTGGCATGCATGTGGGGCGGATTCTACGTTTCGCTGCGTGCCTATCGCACAGTTTGTCACAGGGGTACACGGATGGTGTGTAACATTCGCGCCTGTCCACCGGCTTTCGCTCGGTTTCCGCTGGCTGCCAATGACCACTGATCGAACTCCTACCAACCTCCTTGCTGCGGCCCTGCCGCAACCCCTGCGCCGTCGCTTGCTGGCGGCGTTGATCTCCACCCCCGCACTGCCAGCCCTGGCGCAATTTCGCGTCGAGGTCACGGGTGTTGGGCTGACCCAGTTGCCCATCGCCATTGCTCCCTTTCGCGGCGAGGCGCAGTCTCCCCAGAAAATCGCAGCCATCGTTCAGGCCGACCTGGAGCGCAGCGGGCAATTTCGCGCGGTAGATGCATCGGGCTCCGCGCTCGATGAAACCTCACGCCCCGATGTGGCGCTGTGGCGGCAAAAAAGCGCTGATTCGCTCGCCACCGGAAGCGTCACGCGCCTGGCAGATGGGCGCTTTGATGTGCGCTTTCGCCTATGGGATGTGGTGCGCGGGCATGACCTGGGAGGCCAGAGTTTTGTGGTTACCCAGGGCGATCTGCGCCTGGTCGCGCACCGCATTGCCGACTACATCTACGAAAAACTGACGGGCGAGCGCGGTGTTTTCTCGACGCGCATCGTTTATGTCGCCAAGGCGGGCACGCGCTACAGCCTTTGGGTGGCCGATGCCGATGGCGAAAACGCGCAGTCTGCCTTGTCCAGCCCCGAGCCCATCATCTCGCCGGCCTGGTCGCCCAATGGCGGGCAGATTGCCTATGTGTCATTTGAGTCGCGCAAGCCCGTGGTGTATGTGCACGATGTGGTAACGGGCCGACGTCGGCTCATCGCAAATTTCCGCGGCTCCAACAGCGCGCCCGCATGGGCACCGGATGGCCGCACGCTTGCTGTCACCCTGAGCCGGGACGGGGCCTCGCAGCTGTACACCATTGACGCCAACGGTGGCGAGCCTCGCCGCTTGATGCAAAGTGCGGGCATTGACACGGAGCCCGTGTTTTCCAGCGATGGTCGAAGCATTTATTTTGTGAGTGACCGGGGCGGCGCGCCCCAGGTCTACAAGGTGCCCATCAATGGCGGCAACGCCGAGCGCGTGACTTTCACGGGCACCTACAATATCTCGCCCAGCATCAGCCCTGATGGTCGCTGGCTTGCCTACATCTCGCGCGTCAGCGGAGCGTTCAAGCTGCATGTGATGGATCTGTCATCCGGAGCGATTTCGGCCATTACCGACACCAGCGCCGATGAAAATCCCAGCTTCGCCCCCAACAGCCGCCTGATCGTTTACGCAACGCAGCAGCAAGGGCGTGAAGCTCTCATGACCAGCACCCTGGATGGAAAAATCAAGGCGCGCCTTGCAGGGCAGGGCGGCGATATTCGCGAACCCGATTGGGGGCCGTTTCAGAAACAGTGAACATTCAGACATTTTTTCATATCAAGCTCAGGAGAATTTTGGATGATCAAACGCATTTCCCTCGCAATCACCGTTGTTGCCCTCATGGCAGGCTGCAGTTCGGGCGTCAAGCTCGATGACGTGCCAGTCGAAGACAAATCGGCAATCCCCACCGCAGGTGCCAATGGCGGTGCCAATTCCGGCAATGCCGGGCAAAGCGGGGTGGCAGGTGTCAATCTGGGGCAATCCGCACGCGATGCGGCCGGCCCGGTCGGTGTCAGTCGTCTGGTCTATTTTGATTACGACAGCTATGTCATCAAACCAGAATTTCAATCGCTGATCGAAGCCCATGCACGCTTCATCAAATCCAGTGGCAACCGCAAGGTGATGGTGGAAGGGCACACCGACGAACGCGGTGGCCGCGAGTACAACCTGGCCCTGGGGCAAAGGCGTGCAGAAGCCGTTCGCCGGTCGCTCGGCTTGCTGGGTGTTTCTGACGCCCAGGTGGAAGCCGTGAGCTTCGGCAAGGAAAAGCCTGCAGCCCAGGGCAGCAGTGAAGATGTGCACGCCCAAAACCGCCGTGCTGAACTGTCCTACCGTTGATGCGCACAACAACGCTTCCTACGCCCGCCAGGGCACTGCTGGCGCTGATTTTGTCGTGTGCCTTTATTTCCAGCGGCCACGCTGCGCTGTTTGAGGACGATGAGGCGCGGCGTGCCATCCTGGAATTGCGGCAGCGGGTGGATGTGCTGCAGCAGCGATCGACGGAGGATATTCGCAAATCGGGTGATGACAGCGCGCAGCTGCGACGCGGATTGCTGGATCTGCAGACCCAGATTGAAGCGTTGCGCGTGGAGCAGGCCAAGTTGCGCGGACAAAACGAACAACTATTGCGTGACGTGGCGGATCTGCAGCGCCGCCAGAAGGACATTGCGCAAGGTGTCGATGAGCGTTTACGCCAGTTTGAGCCCGTGAATGTCACGGTGGACGGTCTGGAGTTTCAGGCCGATGCTGCCGAAAAACGCGATTTTGAGGCGGCCTTGGCGACTTTCCGAACAGGCAAATTCTCTGAGGCCAACGCAGCATTTGCCCGTTTTGTCCGCCAATACCCGCGCAGCGGCTATGTACCATCAGCGCGCTTTTGGCTGGGCAACGCACAGTATGCTGCGCGTGAGTACAAGGAGGCCATTGGTAACTTCAGGCTGTTGT
>DCVY01000077.1:4475-5310 GCA_002327945.1 Acidovorax delafieldii
TCCCACGTCGTTGTGGCGGGCATTGGCGGCGTGGGGTCCTGGGCGGCCGAGGCCCTGGCCCGCAGCGGCGTCGGGTGCATCACCTTGATCGACCTCGATCATGTTGCCGAGTCCAACATCAATCGGCAAATTCACGCATTGACCACCACCGTCGGCCAGGCCAAGGTGGTAGCAATGCAGGCGCGCATTGGGCTGATCAATCCCCATTGCAAGGTACTGTGCATTGAGGATTTCGTCACACCAGAGAATTGGCCCGGTCTGCTGACAGAGCCGGTTGACGCCGTGATTGACGCCTGCGACCAGATCAAGGCCAAGACAGCCATGGCAGCCTGGGCCCGTGACACGGACACACTCTTTGTAAGCGTGGGTGCTGCGGGCGGCAAGCGGCATGCGCACAAGATCGATATCGAGGATCTCAGCACCTCAACGCACGATCCCTTGCTGGCACAATTGCGCTATCGGCTGCGCAAACACCATCAAGCCCCCAGGGAAGGGCGCAAGATGGGCATCACCTGCGTGTTCAGTCGCGAGGCCGTTGCCGCACCTGATGCGTCCTGCGCAGTAGAGGGCGACGGGACCTTGAATTGCCATGGTTACGGCTCTGTCGTGGCCGTGACGGCAACATTTGGCCAGTGTGCTGCCGGCTGGGTGCTCGATAAACTGGCCACCCCCTCCCAGAAGACCAAAAAAACGCTATAATTCAAGGCTTTGCAGGAGTTGATAAAACCTCTTTTGCAATTTGGGACGTTAGCTCAGTTGGTAGAGCAGCGGACTTTTAATCCGTTTGTCGTGGGTTCGACCCCCGCACGTCCCACCAAGTACAGCAAGGAAACCC
>DCVY01000134.1 GCA_002327945.1 Acidovorax delafieldii
CGTGATTTATAGAAGCGCCCTTATCTCGCCCTCATCCCTGCGACCCGGCACGCGCAGTTGTTGATCTCGGCGGCGTTGCTGGCCGTGCTGGGTGGGTGTTATCTGTTCGGCCGCCGCACGCAAAACCCGCGTCTACGGCGCCTCGCACGGCTGACCATCATCGTGCTGTGCACTCTTGTGTCGCTGCGCTACATGCATTGGCGTGCCACCGATTCGCTGCCCATGCAGTTTGGCCTGCTCTCCATGGTGTGCGGTCTGCTGCTGTTTGCCGCCGAGGGTTATGGGTTTGTCAACATGATGTTTGGTTTCATGATCAATAGCGAGCCATTTGTTCGCCATTCGATTGCGTTGCCAGATGATGAAGAGGCTTTGCCGCATGTTGACATCTACATCCCCACCTACAACGAGGACGCCAGCATCCTGCGGCCTACGGTGATTGCGGCCACGCAAATGCACTACCCGCGCCACAAGCTGCATGTGTATGTGCTGGACGATGGCGGCACCGCCCAAAAACTCAACGATCCCAACCCCGAAAAAGCCGCCGCAGCACGCGAGCGGGCACAGGAGCTGCAGGCCATTGCGCGCCAGTTTGGCGCGGGCTACCTCACCCGCGAGCGCAACCTGCATGCCAAGGCGGGCAATATCAACAGCGCCCTGTCCAGCACCCAGGGCGAGTTGTTGCTGATTCTGGACTGCGACCACATTCCGGCCGCCGACTTTTTGCAGCGCACCGTGGGCTTCTTTCTGGCCGATCCCAAGCTGTTTGTGCTGCAAACCCCGCACAACTTCGTCAGCCCCGATCCGGTTGAGCGCAACCTCGATACCTTTGAAAACTCGCCCGCCGAGAACGAGCTGTTTTATGACGTGATGCAGCCCGGCCTGGATTTTTGGGGCACATCGTTCTTTTGCGGTTCGGCGGCGGTGCTGCGGCGCAGCGTGATCAATGAACTCGGCGGCATCTCGGGGCAGACCATCACCGAAGACGCCGAAACCACGCTGGACGCGCTGTCGCTGGGCTACAAGTCGGCCTACTACAACCGGCCCATGGTCTCGGGGCTGCAACCCGAAACCTATTCGGGCTTCATCGTGCAGCGCGTGCGCTGGGGCCAGGGAATGCTGCAGATTTTTCTGCTGAAAAACCCCTGGAAGCAACCCCGGCTCACGATGACGCAGCGCCTGCTTTACACCAATTTCGCCTTTTACTGGGGCTTTGCCGGCGCCCGCGTGATCATGCTGCTGGCGCCCCCGGCTTACCTGCTGTTTGACATCGACCTGTGCGACACCACCGCGGCGCAATTGCTGGCCTATGCCGTGCCCGCGCTGATTGCATCGCTGGTTTCAACGCAGTTTTTCTATGGCCGGGTGCGCTGGCCGTTCATGTCGCAGTTGTATGAAATCGTTCAGTCGGTCTACGTGCTGCAGGGTCTGGCGGAGGTGATCCGCAAACCGCGCTCCCCATCGTTCAAGGTCACCCCCAAGGGCGAAGTACTCAGCCAGAACTTCATCTCCTCGCTGGCCTGGCCGTTTTACCTGTTGCTGATGTTGACCGTTCTGGCCATCGTCTTCGGGGTGCTGCGCCTGGGCAGCGAACCCTGGAACGTGAGCGCCATCGGCTTCGTGCTGTTCTGGGCGGTGCTGGATGCGCTGCTGCTGCTGGGGGTGCTGGGCATCACCTTCGAACGCCGCCAGTTGCGCGCCGAGCCCCGGCTACGCCACGAGGAACCCATGAGGATGCAGATCGATGGGAGGGTGTTCGATGGAACCACCCTTAATGCCTCTGCATCGGGCCTCGCGGTGAGACTGCGCCTGGCACCCGGGCAAGCAACACCGGTTGTCGCATTGGGCATGCCTGTGGAAATCACCCTGCTCCACCGGTCCGCCCGGCTGCAGGGCCAGCTGCAATCGTGCAGACGCATCCATGATCAAGAATTGAGCCTCGGGCTGAAATACAGCCACAGCGACGCCTCCCAGGAGCGCCTGGCCATTGACCTGGCATTCGGCTCCAGTGAGACGCTGGTAAAAAACAACCAGCGCCGGCACGCGGGCCGCAGTGTGCTTGGCGGCCTGCTGGCCGTTGTTCGTTTTGCACTGACCAATGGCCTTGGCCACCTGGTTTTTCTGGTACGGCAGCAAAGTCACCGCACACGCACAGCCATGCGCCTTCTGCTATCTTCCACCAACTCCCCATGATGCACCCCACAGCGCTTACTTCCCTGTACCGCCATGCGCTTGCGGCAGCACGTTTCGCCGTGGTATTGCCACTGGCACTGGCGCCACTGGCCATGGCGCAGACCGATCCCCAGAATGACCCCAGGACGGCAGCCAGCTCCAAGCGGACAGATGCCACGGAATTCACGATTCCGCTGTCGCGGCTGATGGGCAATGACAAGCCCGTGCGGCTGACAGGAGTGGCCTCCAGCATGAAGTTGTCACTGCCCCTGCCAGGGTTGATGCAGGCGCGCAGCGTCCGGCTGGAGCTGGCTGGAACAGCATCGCGCGCGTTGCTGGCCTCGTCGCAACTGGAAATCGCAGTCAATGGCCGCGTCATCCGGCAGTTCGGCCTGGATGGGAGTGCGGATGGTTTTCGACACTCCATCAATGTCCCGCTGAGTGTGCTGCGCGAGGGTTTCAATGAAGTGCAACTGACCGTGGCACAGCACTACACCAACACCTGCGAATACCCGATGGCCTCCCAGCTGTGGACGGAAATCCAGTTGCGGGAATCGCAGTTTGTGGTCTCTGCCACCCCCAAGGCCGCAGCTGCAAGGCTTGACACACTGGACGCACTGTTCGACAAGGCGGTGTTCACCGATGCGCCGCCAGTCAGCGTATTCACCGCCCAAACACCCAAGGGCGCTGTGCTCAGCGCCTCGGGGCTGGTGGCCCAGGGGGTGGGCCATCGCCACGACTATGTGCCGGTGCGCATTGCCAGCGCGCGTTTCCCGTCGGCGTTTGCTCAATTGGGTGCCGCCTTGCCACCGAAAGCCCGCACCGGTGTTGTGCTGGGAACGTTCACCGAGCTGGCCTCGTACCTTCAGGGCCTCGGCGTGCCCACCGACTCTGGCCCCGTGGTGGCCGTGCGCGCCCTGCCAGAAGACCCCACGCGTTTTGTCGTCATCCTCGCGGCGGCCACCGAGGCCGAGCTCCCGATAGCAGCCACCGCTTTTGCCCTGCAGCGCATGCCTTGGCCCGGGCGGGCCTGGGTGGCGGTGCGCGACCTGCAGCTGCCTTCCACCGCAGCCATGGAGGCGGCTGCCGCTGCACAGAAGGTATCGAACCGGTCCCTCCCGCTCAGCGCTTTGGGTTACACCACCACCACGTACAGCGGCCTGCCCACGGGCAACGCCACGCTGCGCTTGTGGAATTCGAGCTGGCAAGGGCGCATGCAGCTGCGCCTGCACCTGAACTATGGCAGCGGCATGGCTGGGCAGTCGGCACTGAACGTGGTGGCCAACGGGGTGATGCACGGCTCGATACCGCTGAGCGACCCGGCCGGCGGGGCGTACACCAGCTATGCGGTGACCCTGCCCACCGGATCACTGCGTCTGGGCTGGAACACCGTAGAGCTACAGCCGGTGCTGGTGCCGCAAACCAACGGCGGCGAATGCAAGCCCTTTTTTCTGGGCAACCTGACCACCACGATTTACGACGACAGCACCTTGCAGGCCTTTGGCGGCAGCCCGCTCATGCGCCCTGACCTGGGCCTGATAGCGCGCGACGGCCGCAACCCACAGATGGCGCCGCTGGGCGAAGGCATGGCCGTGCAGCTGACCGATGCCGAGGACGCAACCGTAGGCGCCGGCCTGACGCTCATGGCCAAACTGACCCAGGTGCTGCGCACGCCCTTGCTGCGCGCGTCTTTCCAGGTGGGCCCGGATGAAAAAGCCACCAACCGGCTCTGGGTGGGCACGATGGAGCGCCTGCCCGAGCAGGTGCGCGAGCGCACCGGGCTTGCCAGCGCAGACCGTCTGCTGCTGAGCGTGCCCCTGGTGCAATCGGTCAAAGTGCCCGTGTTGGAGGAGAGTGACACCCTGACGCGGCTGCAAGCGCTTTTGCAAGGCCCGCCGAGCCAGCCCCTCGTGCTGGAGGCCAAGGTGGCACTCAACGACGCCTCTTCGCGCCATGCCATCGCCGCCACGGCCTTCGATGGCGGCCACCCCCTTACCGTGTTCACCGCCGCCAGCCCCCAAGACCTGGAAAAGGGCCTGCACGACGTGGTCGGTTATGGCCCATGGGCGCAGCTGCGCGGCGGCATGGCGTTCTGGCGTCCCGGTGAGCCGGTGAAGACCGTGATTTCCGAAGACGCCCCTTTCTCTGCCTACACCGTGCGCGGCAGTCTTGGTTTGTTGATTTCGCAGTATCCCTGGTGGTCACTGGCCATTGTGCTGGCCATGATTGCCCTGGTGGTGGTGCTCACACGCATCGTCCTGGCCCGCTACCGGCGGCGCAACCTGCCGGCACAAATCCATCCCACGTCTGCGAGCAAAGCATGATCCACCACCGCCACCTTTTTCGCTGCGCATTGCTGGGCGCGCTGTCCTGCGCGCTCCCCCTGGCGCACGCCCAGGAGCCCGCACAAAAACTGTTCATTGGCGGCAGCCAGGGCTCCTCGGCGGGCACTTACAGCTACGCCGGGCAGATCGTCCCGCTGCAAGGCGCGCGCGTCGGTCAGGGCTGGTTCCACAAAAGCGTG
>DCVY01000132.1:0-233 GCA_002327945.1 Acidovorax delafieldii
CGCCATCGTCCGCTGCGCGATTTTGTCCTTATCACCAAGATCCTCGTAGCGTGCCTTGGCACCCAACCCGTCCGCGTCACGCAGGATGCGGAACTCGACCACGCGTTCGCGCAGCGCGGGCTGAATGAAGTCAATCACGATCACTGCCCGTCCGACTTCTGGGAAGTCCTCGCAGAACTCCTGGCTGGCGCGGTGCTCAGGCTGGTATCCGGCAAAATGCGCCCGGTCGCTGC
>DCVY01000132.1:347-12387 GCA_002327945.1 Acidovorax delafieldii
ATCACCATCTTTTGCGTTGCGCCCGGCTTGATCGGACCACCCTCCACGCGCAACCCGTCTGTCGCGACCAGTTCATCCGGATCTTTTGGCGTGACCTGCAGCACGTTTGCGTTGATGAAACGCAGCCCACCCGAGGAAAACTCACCGATGCTCACGGGCTCCGTCCCATGATTGGTCACGGTAAGCTCGATACGGAAGCTGCGACCCGGGATGCGGTAGCGGGCATCATCCATCGTGACCACGACGGGTGAAGGCTCCCTCTTCAGAGTGCGCGTCTCGATCTTGCCGGTCTGCAGCGGCGTTGTCACCGGCCAGCGTTCATTCGCATAGAAAAATCCGCCCGCGATCAGCAGCAAAGTCACCACCAGAATACCCAGCGTCACCTGACGGTCGCGGGTGGTGATCATCTCGTCGGCGTTGTCGCCCAGCGCGCTGGCACGCCGGAACCTTGGCAAGACCAAAGGCACCTTGGTCAGCCAATAGCCAAACCAGACCAAGCCGAGAACGACCCACAGCGCCGACCAGGCAGCCGCATTGCCGAAGCCGTAGCGCTCCAGATCGAGCTCGTGGCCGAACAAGGTCGTGATGCTGTTTTCAAAGGTCGCCGGGTTGCCTGTGACCTCAACCCAGAGGCCTGGGCCAATCATCGGTCCGGCATCCTTGACGTTGATGATCGGATGCAGGTGATAGCGGCCTGGCTTGCGGGCCTTCAGGGTGATCTCGAAGTTGTACTGCTCACCCCGCGCATATGAAGTACTGCGGATAGTGGGTACACCATTGACGCGGCTGTCCAGCCGCACAAAGGACGGCCCGGGCACACCCACATTGAGGTAGGCAGTGTCTTCAATGGACGCAACATGCTGCGGCCAGGACATGGAGGGGACAAAGCTGCCCTTGACAACCAGCGTCTCGTTGATATCGAGCTTGCGCGTTGACAACTCGACATCAAACCAATGCACGGTGCGCATGCGCAAAGCCGGCTGCTGCGCCTTTTCACCATGGGCCAACACGGGCGCTGCCGTCAGCGTGACCAAAACGACGATCAGTCCCTGAATGACTGCGAACAATTTTCCAATGAAATTCATGGCCTCTTCCTTAAACGACTTTCCGCAACCACACGGCCTTGGTTCCCAGATAGCCGACCCAAACCCAGAACCAGAGGTTCATAATGGTCAGAAAGCCCGCGAACACCGCCGTCAGCGGCGTCACTGCGTCGCCAAAAGTCCTCAAGGTGCTCTGCTCGATGATGCGCACATATTCCGGCATGGCGGTGCGGATGTATTCAAAGCCCATCACGTCGGCCACCGTCATCAGGGTGCCGTGCATTTCAACCGGCACCATGAACGGCGCCAGCAATGGCCAGTTCAGCGGATAGATCAGCAGACCCGAAAGAAAGCCGCCAAAAATTCCCGTAAAGAACCAGCTGCGCGTGAGCAGCAAAATGCAATCGATCAACAGACCAATGGCAATGTAGGAGGAAGGAAACACCATATTCATCGGAAAGCCCGCGAACTCGTGAAAGTTCAGGTACCGACTCAACCAGGACGCCGCTGTCAAGCCAAGAATGCTCAGTGTCGCGCCCAAGGGCAGGCGCAGCAAACGCCAGAAGGCATAGCCAAACACGCCCGGCAAAATGGTCAGCGCCAAGGGTGTGACCAGCGGCCACCAGCGGCGGTCCCGCCAATCGATCCAGTAATCCCAGTCCCCCACCAGCAAGGCGAACTGAAAGCTAAAAACGGCAGCCAACAACACCACGAAAAGAGGAATGACAACCCAGTCAACCTGGGCATCGACACGCGCCACTTCCTGCGGGCTAAAGGCGGCATCAGCCGGAGTCAAGACAGACATTCGAAATCTCCAAAAAAAAGAGGGCACAACTTGCCTTTGCAAGTTACCAACAGCACAGCATGAGAAAAGGTAAAAGGCGCACCATCGAAGGAACGCCCACCACGGAGCTACAGCCCCGATGTGCTTACGCGCAAAGAGTACGGATCAGTGAACCGCTTGAGTCGCAGCTTGCGGCAACTCCAGCTGCTTCGTCAATTCGGCAACGCGGCCCAGTATCTGCAAGAGCAATCCGCCAGCCGCGAATGCAGACCATCCCAGCAGCACGAAGCCCCAGTGAATCGGCGCGGCGAACAGCTCCTCGGCATAGAAAAAAGTGTGGCCCCACTCGTTGAAGCCGACGTTAGGCATGATCATGAAAGCGCCGGCGACAATGATCGCGAACGGAAGCGAAATGCGGTTGCCAAAGAGCGGAATGCGTGTGTGGGCATAGGCGAACGAGATGAAGCCCGTGAACACCAGCAAGGGCACACAGAAATAAAACAATCCAATATGCGTGGGTGTGAAATCAGTATCCCGGATCGTCACCTGATGCCAGGCGGCATCAGCTTCTGTGTAGATCGAACCTGTCACATAAAACATGATGCCAAACAGCAAAAGTTGAGCCACCAGCACGAACAGGCGCCGCAATTCCTCTCGCGGCCCAATCCTGGAAAAATCCCGCTCACGGGTTTTCCATAAATACACCACCCCCCCGGCTCCCAGCGTCATGATCAGCAGCAACTGCCCGAACAGCAGACGCATCCAGTAAACATCGAACTCGTGGCTGAAATAGTCGAGCCCGTAAGTAAATGCCGTCGCCTCAGAGTAAATGCGATAACCGGTAAAGAGCACCGCGAACGCAAGCAGCGCCAAAAAGAACTTGCCCCACGGCACACCTATTTTGTCCCGGGAGGGTTTTCCCTCGCCGCCGGCTGCCCGCATGCCCCCGGCACCTTGAATTGAAGCTGTTTTCATGGTCATGTCTCCTGTCGTGTGAGTCGTGTGAATTAAGGGTAAACACTAGCCTCTGCCCACTTAAAAGAAAGAGGCCCCGTCTGCTTTGCACCAACACTGTGAGAATGTTAGACCCAAGGCACACAACGCCGCACCTAACTTTCGCTAGGGTCGCCTCCATGGCGCATCGCCATAAACTTACTTTGTTCTCGAATCGACGCGACACCTAAAACAAAAGCCGGAGACAGATATAAAAATGACCTCCAATGCCATGCGGCTTGTCAACCCCGACGAACCGGCGGGACAGCCGGAACTTGACCGCATCTTCGCCGCGCAGCGTGAGACAGCCTTACGGCTTCGTCAATCAACCGCCGCGCAGCGACTCGACAAGATCGACCGCCTGAAGCGGGCCGTCCTGGCGCGCCAGGCCGACATTCAGCGCGCTGGCGCACTGGACTTCGGCAAACCGGCCGCCGAGGTCGACCTGACCGAAATTCTGCCCATCGTGGCCGAAGCCAACGATGCGCGTCGCCATCTGCGCCGCTGGATGAAGCCGAACAAGGTTTTTCCCACCCTGCTGATGTTTGGCACGTCAAGCCACGTGCAGTGCGAGCCCAAGGGCCGCTGCCTGATCATCTCGCCCTGGAACTATCCCCTCAACCTGACCTTCGGACCGCTGATCTCGGCCATCGCCGCCGGCAACACGGCCATTCTCAAACCCTCGGAGATGACACCCCACCTGACGGCGCTGATGGCCGAGATCGTGCGCGAGGTGTTTCCCGAAGACGAGGTGGCTCTGTTCCAGGGCGACGCTTCGGTCTCGCAGGCGCTGCTGGATCTGCCTTTCGATCACATCTTCTTCACCGGCTCACCGGCGATTGGCCGCGTGGTGATGGCCGCTGCGGCCAAGCACCTGACCAGCGTGACCCTGGAACTGGGCGGCAAGAGCCCCACCATCGTCGACGCCACGGCAGACCTGAAGGCCGCTGCGGCCAACCTCATGTGGTCCAAATGCACCAACAGCGGCCAGACCTGCATTGCGCCGGATCATGTCTACGTCCACGAATCGGTCAAGGATGCTTTTGTAGAGCACTGCCGCCAAGCCCTGGCCAAGGCCTACGGCGAAGGGGATGCCGTGCGCACCAGCCCTCACCTGGCACACATCGTCAATGAGCGCCATGCCAAACGCATCGTCGGACTGCTGGATGACGCACTGGAAAAAGGTGCCCGGCTGCTGGCCGGTGGCCAGCACCAGACGGATCGCCAGTTCGTCGCCCCCTCTTTGATCGACAACGTCAGCCCGGATGCAAAGATCATGCAGGAGGAAATTTTCGGCCCGCTGCTGCCCGTCATTGCTTACCGCGATCTTGGCGAAGTCATCACCAAGATCAACGACCAGCCCAAGCCGCTCGCGCTGTACATCTGGACGAAGAACCACAAGGTCGCCGACAAGGTGCTGCGCGAGACGAGTTCGGGCGGCGCCTGCGTCAATCACAGCGTGGTTCAGTTCCTGCACGGCCGCTTGCCCTTTGGCGGCGTCAACAATTCCGGGCTCGGCAGCGCACACGGGATCTACGGGTTCAAGGCCTTCAGCCATGAGCGCGCGGTCGTCAAGACCTGGATGTTGCTGGCCTCCACCTTCTACCCGCCCTACACCCATCTGTCGCAACGGCTGATCAACTGGACGCTGCGTCTGGTCTGATGGCCTCGGTGGCACCGGGCTGGCCTGGCGCATTTGTTTTTTTCTCTGAATCGCATAGAGACAATTCTTGAAATTCGATTACATCGTCGTGGGCGCCGGCTCGGCCGGCTGTGTCTTGGCCAACCGCTTGAGCGCAGACCCCTCCAACCGCGTTTGCCTGCTCGAAGCGGGTCGATCCGACGACACGCCGCTCATCCGCACGCCCATGGGTCTCGTGGGCTTGCTCTCCACCCGCCGGTACAACTGGTATTTCGACACCGAACCACAAGCCCAACTCGAAGGCCGTCGCCTGTACTGGCCACGCGGAAAAACCACCGGGGGCAGCAGCTCGATCAATGCCATGGTCTACATGCGCGGGCACCAGGCCGATTACGACGCATGGGCCGCGGCGGGAAACGCCGGATGGGCCTACAAGGATCTGCTGCCCATCTTCATGGAACATGAGAACAACGAGCGCGGTGCCTCGGCATACCATAGAACCAATGGGCCACTGAACGTNNCAGGAAGGAGCAGGACCTCACCAGGTAACCCAGAAGAACGGGGAGCGCTGGAGCAGCGCGCGGGCCTTCCTGCACCCGGTGATGGACCGGCCTAACCTGACCGTGCTCACCGGTGCCCATGCCACACGCATCCTGTTCTCGGGCAAACAAGCCGTGGGGGTCGAGATCGAACGCAAAGGCGAGCGCCAGCGCATCGAGGCCGAACGTGAAATCGTGCTCAGCGGTGGGGCCATCAATTCGCCGCAATTGCTGCAACTCTCGGGCGTGGGATCCAAGCAGGCGCTGGCACAGCACGGCATTGCACAAGTGGCCGATTTGCCAGGCGTGGGCCAGAACCTGCAGGACCATCTCGACGTGACGGTGATGGTCCGCGACCGCAGCAAGCAGGCGATTGGTGTCGCGCCTGGTTTCCTGCCGAAAGCACTCGCCGGGCTCTGGCAATACTGGCGCAAGCGCGAAGGATTCCTGTCCAGCAACGTGGCCGAGACAGGGGGTTTCGCCAGGCTCTCGCCGCAATCTGCGCTGCCGGAAATTCAGTTTCACTTCCTGCCGACCTACCTGCGCAACCATGGCCGTGACCTGGCCCCCGGCTACGGGGCCACCTTGCACATGTGCCAGTTGCGCCCCAAAAGCCGTGGTTTCATTGCCCTCAAAAGCGCCGACCCGCTGACCGCACCAGCGATTCAGCCCAACTACCTGAGCCATGCCGACGACTGGGACGAGATGCTGCGCGGTCTGAAACTTGCGCGACGCATTTTTGAGGCCGATGCTTTCCGCGACATCCATGGCGGTGAAGTCGCACCGGGTGCCGGCGTGCGCAGCGACCAGGATCTGCGGGCCTACATCCGGCGCAGTGCGGAAAGCATTTACCATCCGGTCGGCAGTTGCAAGATGGGCCATGACGACATGGCCGTGGTCGATGCGCAGTTGCGGGTGCACGGGCTTTCGGGCCTGCGTGTCGCCGACGCATCGATCATGCCTACGGTTATCGGCGGCAACACGAATGCCCCCTGCATGGTGATCGGCCAGAAGTGCGCGCGGGCCATCCTGTCAAGCCACAACCTTCAGTAGACCCCTTCGCATTAAAGTCTCCCCCTGGAGAAGTGCCATGGCACCTCTCAATACGATACCCGGCCAGTGGCCGGATTTAACCTTAACCATAAAACCCAAGGAGATTTCATGAACGGTCAAATGATGAGCGCCCCCCTGCTCATTTCCTCACTCATCACCCATGCGGCACGCCATAGCGGCGATGTGCCCATCGTCTCGCGCCGCGTCGAAGGTGACATCCACCGCACCACCTATGCGCAACTGCATGACCGTTCGCGCCAGATGGCCCATGCACTCGGCAGTCTCGGTGTGCAAGCGTCGCAGCGCGTCGCCACGCTGGCCTGGAACGGCTACCGGCACCTGGAACTGTACTTCGCCGTCTCCGGCAGTGGTTCGGTGCTGCACACCCTCAACCCACGCCTGCACCCGGACCAGTTGCTCTACATCCTCGACCATGCCGAAGACCAGGTGCTGTTCTTTGACCTGACCTTCCTGCCCCTGGTCGAGGCCGTGGCAGGGCGCTGCAAGACGGTACGCCACTTCGTCGCGATGATCGACAAGGACAAGATGCCAGCGAGCAAGCTGCCCAATCTGCTGTGCTACGAAGACCTGATCTCGGCGCACCAGCCCGACTTTGCATGGCCCACCTTCGACGAAAACACCGCCTCGTCGCTGTGCTACACCTCGGGCACCACCGGCAACCCCAAGGGCGTGCTCTACAGCCACCGCTCGACGATGTTGCACACCTACGCCTCGCTCATGCCAGACGCGATTTCCATCTCATCGCGCGACTGCGTGATGCCGGTGGTGCCGATGTTCCACGCCAATGCCTGGGGCCTGCCCTACAGTTGCGCGATGGTTGGCGCCAAGCTGGTGCTGCCGGGGTCGGCGCTGGACGGCAAATCGCTGCAAGAACTGATTGCCGCCGAGCAGGTGTCGTTCGCGGCGGGTGTGCCCACGATCTGGCTGGGCATGCTCCAGCACGCCGAGCAGAACGCGCTCAGCCTCGCCCCCCTGAAGCGCACCATGATCGGTGGCTCGGCCGTGCCGCCCAGCATGATGAGGGCGTTTGAAGACAAGCATGGCATCGAAGTCACCCATGCCTGGGGCATGACGGAAATGTCGCCCCTGGGCACGGTCAGTCGGCTGAAGCAGAAACACCTGTCCCTGCCGCTGGACGAACAGCATGCGCTGCTCGCCAAGCAAGGCAAGGCCGTGTTCGGCGTGGACATGCGCATCGTCGATCCGCAGGGGGTTGACGTGCCGTGGGACGGCAAGGCGCAAGGCGACCTGCTGGTGCGCGGGGGGTGGGTGGTTGAAAGCTACTTCGGCGCAGGCAGCACCGACCCCCTGGTCAGCGACGCCACTGGCACGAAGTGGTTTCCTACTGGTGACGTGGCCATGATCGACGCCGACGGCTACATGCAGATCACCGATCGCAGCAAGGACGTGATCAAGTCCGGCGGCGAATGGATCGGTTCGATCGACCTGGAGAACGTCGCCATGGCGCACCCGGCGGTGGCAATGGCAGCGGCCATCGCCGTGCCGCACCCGAAATGGGATGAACGGCCCTTGCTGGTGGTGGTGCGCAAGCCGGGTGCAGAGGTCACCCGCGAAGCGTTGATCGAGCACTACAAAAACAAGGTGGCCTCCTGGTGGGTGCCGGACGACGTGGTGTTCGTCGAGGCCATCCCCATCGGCGCCACTGGCAAGATGCTGAAGAACCAGTTGCGTGAGCAGTTCAAGGGCTACCGCCTGCCGGGGGTCTAAAGATTTTCGGCGGACCTGGGCCATGCCGCGAAGACAAGCCCGGCATATCGCCGGGCGCATTTCAACGCAAAGGAGACATGATGAATCCATTGGGCCCAGTGCAGCGTTCTATTCTTATTAAAACTGAAGGATGACCTGCATAACCCTCGCGTGTCGGTGGCAGTGCGGATCGGGATGGGCCGCAAGGCGTCTTTTTTGCAGGCTATAAGCCAATAAGCCAATATGCCAATCGCCGGGCATTGGCAAGAAAAGCAACGCAGCGGACCACCCGAGGCCGCTCTGCCACGGACTGCAGGGAGTTATGCAGGTCATTGCCTTCCAGAAAACCGCGCCAGGCCTTGGGCAGGATCAGCAGCCTGAGCGTGTGGCCCGTGGGGGTGGTGTCGAAAACGACATCGTCGCAAGGCTGTGCACCGCCTTGCGACAGGAGGATGGAGAATTCGCCCAAGTTGGCGATTCCGGTCGTGCATGCGCCAGACCACTGCTCGCGCACCGTGGCAATGTTCTGGTCGCCGGCCCAGGGGAGCATCTGCTGCACTACTGCGCGGGCGCGGTAATCCGCGGCAGCGGCCGTCGATGTTGAGCACCTGCAGGCCCGGCATGCCGGGCACCGCCACGGGCTGGTTGCTCAGCGCGATGCCCAGCATTTCATCAAGGTTGAAGGCAGCGTCCGTGCTGACCCGCAGCACTTTTTGTCCGCGTCGGCCAGCGCGATCGACACTGCGGTGGAAACAGATGTCTTGCCCACGCCGCCCTTGCCGGTGAAGAACAGGTGCTTTGTGGGTTGTTCGAGAAGGCGGATGTGCGACGGCATGGGATTGCTGGATGCGCGGGGAAGGCAATGGACAATGTCCCTGGATGTTGAACTTTACGATACTTCAACGATTGTTGTATATTTATCGTATGAATGAAATCGACGCTGTCCGCTCACTCGCTGCCTTGGCCCAGGAAATGCGCCTGCGGGTATTTCGTGCGCTGGTGGTTGCCGGCACCCAGGGTCTTACGCCCGGTGCGCTGGCGGAGCAACTGGAGGTGGCGCCCAACACCCTGTCGTTTCATCTCAAAGAGCTCACCCATTCGAACCTGGTCAGCCAGGAGCGCCAGGGCCGCCACCTGATCTACCGCGCCTCCATCGCCACCATGAACGAGTTGCTGGGCTTTCTTACCGAAAATTGTTGCCGGGGCGAAGAATGTCTGACGCCCCAGACAGCGGCCTGCGATTGCTAAAAATAAGGAGAACACCATGAAAAGATTCCACGTCCACATCCATGTCGATGACCTGGCCAAGAGCATTGCGTTCTATTCCCGGCTCTTTGCTGCCGAGCCGGCACGCGTTGAAGCCGACTACGCCAAGTGGATGCTGGATGACCCGCGCGTGAACTTTGCCATCTCGACCCGGGGCGACAAGCCGGGGCTGGATCACCTGGGTTTCCAGGTGGACGACGCTGCCGAGCTGGCGCAATTGAAGGCCCGTGCCGAAGCAGCCGACATGGCGCTGCTCGACGAAGGCGCCACCAGCTGTTGCTATGCCCGCAGCGAAAAGCACTGGATCACCGATCCCCAGGGCATTGCCTGGGAGCATTTCCACACGCTGGGCAATATCCCGGTGTTCAATGAAGCGAGCAAAACCACCGCGGCCGGGGCTTGCTGCGCGCCCGCGCCAACCCCTGAAAAAGCAGCGGCGACTTGTTGTTCCCCTGCATCAACAGTCACCCAGGCTGCATGCTGCCCGCCCACGACGGTCTTTGCCGACACCCCTGCTGTCACCCCTGCCGCCTCGGCAGAAAAATCTGCCGGCTGCTGCGCTGCAACTTCCGCTGCAAGCGCAAGCAAGCCCCTGAACGTGCTGTTCATCTGCGCCCACAATTGCGCGCGCAGCATCCTGGCCGAAGCCCTGCTCAATGCGATGGCGCCTGGCCGCTTCAAGGCCTATTCGGCGGGCAACCAACCCAGCGCGAACCAGCAGCCCCATCCCCTGGCCCTGCAGATGCTGCAAAAGGCGGGCATTTCCATTGACGGTCTGCGCAGCAAAAGCTGGAACGAGTTCGCAGCGCCCGATGCGCCGCACATGGATCTGATCATCACCGTGTGCGACGACGCTGCGGGCGAGGTTTGCCCCGTCTGGCCCGGTAACCCCTCCTGCGTCCACTGGGGCTACCCCGACCCGACCGCAAGCACGGTGCCGCAAGCGCAAAGGATCGAGGCCTTCCGTACGACGATGCACATGCTCCACCAGCGCCTGGAGCTGCTAATCAACCTGCCCAGCGACAAGCTGGAAAAAGCGGCGCTGCCAAGCGCTGCGCTGGAGCTGGCTGCGCACTGAGAGGCTGGGAGTCTTTTGCCTGTGCCTGCCTTGCATGGCATTTTCGGTCATTCAATAGTGCAATATTTCAATGAATATAGAATTTTATAAAGGAGGTTTTATATGAAAGTAGGTATCAATGGCATGGGGCGCATCGGCCGCCTGGCGCTGCGCGCGGCCATGGGCGCGGCCGAGCGCCCGCACGATGACCCCCGTGCCGGCAACCGCCTGGAGGTGGTGCACCTGAACGAAATCAAGGGCGGCGCGGCGGCCACCGCCCACCTGCTGGCTTTTGACACAGTGCAGGGCAAGTGGCGCGAGCGTATCCAGGCCGAAGGCGACAACGCCATCCACATCGGCCAGCAGCGGCTCTCGTTCAGCGCGCATGCCACGGCGGCAGAGATTGCGTGGGGCGACCTGGGCGTGGATGTGGTGCTGGAATGCACCGGCAAATTTTTGACGCCCGAGACCATCCAGGGCCACATCGACCGCGGTGCCAAGCGCGTCATCGTCGCCGCGCCGGTGAAGGTGGGCGACGTGCTCAACATCGTGGTGGGCGTAAACCACCAGCTGTACGATCCGGCCCAGCACCGCATCGTCACTGCTGCATCGTGTACCACCAACTGTCTGGCGCCAGTGGTGAAGGTGGTGCATGAAAACATCGGCATCCGCCATGGGCAGATCACCACCATCCACAACCCGACCAACACCAACCTGGTGGTGGACGCGCCGCACAAAGACCTGCGCCGCGCCCGCAGCGCCATGGAGAGCCTGGCGCCCACGTCCACCGGCAGTGCCACGGCCATCGCGCTGATTTACCCCGAGCTCAAGGGCAAGCTCAACGGCCATGCGGTGCGGGCGCCGGTGCTCAATGCCTCACTCACCGATTGCGTGTTCGAGTTGCAACGCCAGACTACGGTGGAAGAGGTGAACGCGCTGTTCCAGCAAGCCGCCAGCTCGTACCTGGCAGGCATTCTGGGCTACGAAACGCTGCCCCTGGTGAGCGCCGACTACGCCCGCGACACGCGCAGCTCCATCATTGATGCGTTGTCTACCATGGTGACGGATGGCACGCTGCTCAAGGTGTACGCCTGGTACGACAACGAAATGGGCTATGCCTGCCGCATGGTGGACCTGGCCTGCCACATGCAGGAAGTGGGCATCTGACATGCAAAGCCACGCCACGCGCAACTACGCCATCGTTACAGCGGCGTATTGGGGCTTTACCCTCACCGACGGCGCGCTGCGCATGCTGGTGTTGCTGCATTTTTACCGCCTGGGTTACTCGCCGTTCACGCTGGCGTTTTTGTTTTTGCTCTACGAGGCGGCGGGCGTGCTGGCCAACCTGGTGGGCGGCTGGCTGGCCACGCGCTACGGCATCACGCGCATGCTGACGGTGGGGCTGGTGACGCAAATCATCGGCTTTACCCTGCTGTCGCAGCTCGACCCGAATTGGTCGGCGGCCATGTCGGTGGTCTGGGTGGTGCTGGCGCAGGGCATTTGCGGCGTGGCCAAGGATTTGACCAAGACCGCCAGCAAATCGGCGATCAAGGTCACCGCGGCACAAGCCAAAGAGCAGGGCGCGGGCCAGCTTTTCAAATGGGTGGCCTGGTTTACCGGCAGCAAGAACGCCATGAAGGGCGTGGGCTTCTTTCTGGGCGGCTTGCTGTTGCAGGCGCTGGGCTTTCAGCGCGCGCTGTGGGCCATGGCGGCGTTGCTGGCACTGGTACTGGTGGGGGTGGTGACTTCGCTGCCGCAGATGATGGGCAAGAGCAAAGCCTCCAAATCGGCAAAAGAGCTGTTTGCCAAAAACGCCGGCATCAACGCATTGGCCGCCGCCCGCGTGGTGCTGTTTGGCGCGCGCGATGTCTGGTTTGTGGTGGGTGTGCCGGTGTTTTTGTACTCGCAGGGCTGGACGTTCACGATGGTGGGCGG
>DCVY01000076.1 GCA_002327945.1 Acidovorax delafieldii
TTGATGTCGGTCAGCAGCAGTTCCTGGTGCTGCTGCTCGTGCTGCAAGCCCAGTTCCACCAGCGCGCACAGCGCCGCGTCGTACGCCACCGTGGGCAACAGGCGCAGCATGCGCGCATCCACATCGGCCCGATAAGCCAGCACCTCGGCCAGCGCGGGGCGCGTGAGCAGGCCTCGCTGCGACCGCGGGTGGCGGGCGCCCACGCCGTTGTAATACGAGTTGAACAAGACCCTGAAGGCTGACTCAAACGGTGCAAAACCGCTCTCGTGCGCCTCCAGCACAAAGGTTTCAAAAAACCAGGTGGTGTGGGCCAGATGCCATTTGGCCGGGCTGGCGTCGGGCATGGACTGGGCGGTGCAGTCTTCAGGCGACAGGGGCGCTGCCAGGCTGGTGGTGTGGCGGCGAATTTCGAGGTAGCGGGACATCAGGAGATTCATGGCCAGACAGCGCTCCAGCAGAGGGTTCAGGGGCGGGCATGCACCACGGCAAACCAGCCCTGCTCGTCCGTCCATGCCTGCGCACGGGAGAAACCAGCCTGGACCAGCATGGCGGTGAACACCGCAAGGGGGTATTTGTAGCTGTTTTCGGTGTGGATGCGCTCGCCCACCGCAAAGCAGCGCTCGCCGCCCGGCCAGCGCACGCAGATCGGCGCCAGGGCCTCCAGGTGCATCTCGATGCGCGATTCTTCCTGGTTGAAGAAGGCATGGTGGCCCCACTGGCCTTCCACAAAGTCACTGCCAATCAGGTGGTTCAGGTGCGTGAGCACGTTGCGGTTAAAGGCGGCCGTCACGCCTGCGGCGTCGTCATAGGCGGCCTCCAGCACTGCCAGATCCTTGGGCAGATCGATGCCGATCAGCAGGCCACCGTCGCTGTCAATCAAGGCGCGCATATGCCGCAACAGGTCAAGCGCATGGGGCGGGTCAAAATTGCCAATGGACGAGCCCGGATAAAAGACCAGACGCCCGGCCCGGGGAATGTCGGAAGGCAAAACAACCCCCTGGGTCATGTCGCCGCCTACAGCGCGCGCATCAAGCCCAGGGATGTCCGCGCGCAGGCGCAGCACGGCCTTCTGCAAATAATCGACCGAAATATCCACCCCCACAAAACAGCCGGGGCGCACCCGGCGGCACAGCGCGCGGGCCTTGTCACAGCTGCCGGCACCCAGTTCGATCACCGTGCGCACCACACCCAGCTGAAGAACCATGTCGGCAGCATGCGCCTGCATCAAGGCATTTTCGGTGCGCGTGGGGTAATACTCGGGCAGACGGGTGATGGCGTCAAACAGTTGCGAGCCGCGCTGGTCGTAAAAATATTTGGGCGAAATGCGCGCGGGGCGCTGGCTCAGGCCGTCGGTGATGTCGCTATGGCAGTTGGGGGGCATGGCGGTGGGCGTGGGCATCAGGGTGGTGACAATGCCACAGACTACCCCACTGCGCCCATTTTGGGTGACAGCCTGCAACGAGGGGCAGCGCAGGAATGCACCGACACGGCATTGTGCACTGCTTGCGCCCAGCGGAAATCGCCCAAAAAAAAGGCCGGCGCAAGCGCCAACCCGTTCCACCCTCGTGCAGTGTTTTGCGCTTGCTGGCACCCATAAAAAAGAGGAATTTTTGGTTCTGGCAAGGCGCAAACCGCAACGATACCGGGTGGCATCGCGAGGATTTGCAACACAGTCAGGGCCGAAAAGACGCTTTTTTTATGTGCCAGATAGCGCGAAACACTGCCGTAGCGTCATTTGGCAAGGCGCCACTCGCGCAGCGCCCTGACATCAAAAGCGCCAGCCGAAGCCCACACCTGCCAGCACCGGGTCCACCTTGAAGGTGCCCTGCTTGGCGCCGCCGGCGAACACGTCGGTCTTGATGTAAACCTTCTTGATGTCAAAGTTCAGATACAGGTTTTTGGACAGCGGAATGTCCACGCCGACCTGCAGGGCTCCGCCCCAGCTGTTGCGGTCGATGTCCACGCCGGCGGGCAGGTTCACGCTGGAAAAGCGCGTGTAATTGACACCAGCGCCCACATAGGGCTTGAAGCCGGGGGCGTCAAAGTGGTACTGCAGCAGCAGCGAGGGTGGCAGGTGCCTGAGCGAGCCAATGTGGGCACCCAAAACGCTGGAACGCAGGTCGTGCTTTTGGGGCACCGTGAGGATCAACTCGGCAGCCACGTTCTTGTTGAAGAAATACGAGATGTCAACCTCAGGAATCGTCTTGTTGTCGATCGACAGGCCCAAGCCCGTGCTGTCTTTGTTGGAGCTATCCAGATGGAGGGAGCGCACACGCACGAGCCAAGGACTTTCGACTTGCTGGGCAAAGGCAGCGCCTGAGGTCAATGCGCACAGAACGGCAACAGCCAACAGATTTTTTTTCATAAGAACTCAATACAGTTGAACGGGGACGACCCCCGTGACGCAATTAAGCCTTTGAAGAAAGTGGTCAACCTTGCCTCAAGTCAAACTCTGAGTGCTTACCCGGGGTTGCTGTTGCCCGGCCGCCACCCCGACCTTAAAGCGCCATGGCACCTTTGGGATGACCTGCGTCACCCCCTGCGGTCTGTGGGAGAAAAGCCTCGGGCGACCCGCATTACACCGACGCGCGAGGGTGATTCAGTTCACCCCTTGCGCAGCCAGGCCACCAAGGTCACGACCGCCAGCACCAGACCACCGGCCACGATGCCGATCAAAGCATTCAGCAGGCTGGGCACCAGCACCGCCCACAGGCCGCCCGCAGGCCACAGGACTGCCACGGCGCCCACGCTTTCCACGGCATGCGCCACCAAGGGCACCCCATGCACCAGGATGCCGCCACCCACCAAAAACATGGCCGCCGTGCCCGCCACCGAAAGTGTCTTCATCAGCCAGGGTGCGGCGCGCACAATACCGGCACCCAGTACACGGGCCGCTGCGCCGGGCTTCTGGTTGAGCCACAGCCCCAGGTCATCGAGCTTTACGATGCCAGCCACCAGGCCGTAAACCCCCACCGTCATGGCCAGCGCAATGCCGACAAGCACCGCCACTTGCTGCACAAACGGCGCACCTGCCACCGTGCCCAGGGTGATGGCGATGATTTCCGCTGACAGGATGAAATCGGTGCGAACGGCCCCCTTGATCTTGTCCTTTTCAAAAGCCACCAGGTCCACCGCCGGATTGGCGTTGGCCTGGACATGGCTTTCGTGCGCGGCCTCGTCCTGGTGCGGACTGTGCAAGAATTTGTGCGCCAGCTTCTCAAACCCCTCAAAGCACAGGAAAGCACCGCCCACCATGAGCAGCGGCGTCACCGCCCAGGGCGCAAGGGCGCTGATGAGCAGCGCCGCCGGCACCAGGATGGCCTTGTTCACCAGCGAGCCCTTGGCCACGGCCCAGACCACCGGAATCTCGCGGTCGGCACGCACGCCAGTGACCTGCTGGGCATTGAGCGCCAGATCGTCTCCCAGCACGCCCGCCGTTTTTTGCGCAGCCACCTTGGTCATGACCGATACGTCATCGGCCATGGCAACGCTTTTCTTGGCTGCCACCTTGGTCATCAGGGCCACATCGTCGAGGATGGTCGCAATGTCGTCCAACAATGCAAGAAGGCTGCCAGCGGCCATGAGAATTCCTTGTTAAAGCAGGTGAAAAAAGGAGAAGGGAGGGAGGAAGGGAGGGAGAGGCATGCGTCCTGCGCGCTGCGTGGCGTGCACTATAGCAACGCACTGTGGCAGCCAGCGCAGCACACCACCCGATGTCCCGTCAGGTGCCCGAATCTCCCTCGGCCCTTGAGCGACCACGCTGATGGGAGTTGCGATAAACCGAGATTGTCCATCAGCCCAAAGATAGCGATCATGAGCGCGTTGATTGGCCCCCAGTTCGTCGGTATTTCTCATGGACACCATTAGAAATTCTCAATGAATTCATAGGCCTACCTGCAATCTGGAGCCAACATGTCCTCACCAACGCCGTTGATCTGAAGTTCACCTCGCGTGAGGTCGCCGCCTGGGGTGGACTGGCCCTTTTGAAACACATGATCCTAAAA
>DCVY01000205.1:0-131 GCA_002327945.1 Acidovorax delafieldii
ACGCCATCGAAGCCATCAACGATAAATTGCATGCGGCTTGCGAAGGGATGCAAAGCGGTCAGCTGCCGTTTCTAGGATTAGTGTAGTGTTGCATTCTTTTTGGAATTTAACCGGCTATGGGCGCGGATGGC
>DCVY01000205.1:240-2524 GCA_002327945.1 Acidovorax delafieldii
AGCCCTACAGCGCCGTGATGGCCACGATTGCCGCACTGCTGACCATCGGATCGACCGCGTTTCGCCAGCTGCCGGAATCGCCACTGCTGCGGCAAGCCGGCGCATCCAACAAAAAATCTATATAAAAAGCATTCCAGCGCTTATAAATAAAGCGCCAAAAGCTATATGTTCGATAGCAATCAGAGAGCACTGGCACTGGAGCCGTCGCCCCGGTACAGCCAGGGCATGTCCAGCAGCCGCTCGCCCAGCAGGCGCAGCGACGCATCGCGCGCCCAGCGCACGGGGCCCGTGGCGTGAAAGATGCGGCCATTGCGCGTGGAACGGGCCTGCACGCGCGCATTGCGCTGCCAGCGGTTGAGCGCATAGCGGGTGAGGCGCAACGGCACATCCAGGTCGTGCATGGCCAGCGCGCGCTGCAGCTCGGCAGCGTCTTCAATGGCCATGCCGGCGCCCTGCGCCAAATAGGGGCGCATGGGATGGGCTGCGTCGCCCAGCAAAGCCACCACACCCCGGGCCATCTCGGCCGGACCACGCACGGGAGGGCGGTCGCACAGCGGCCACAGGCGCCAGCCACCACCCGCATCGACCACGCCGCGCACCACCTGCTGCAAAGCGGTGCAGGTGCCCGTCAGCGCGGCCTCAAGGTCGGCGCCATTGGCTGCGTGGTCCCAGTTTTCCAGGTCGTGCGGCGCGGGACCCTGCACGATGACCACCAGGTTCTGCAACTCGCCCCGGCGCACCGGGTACTGCACCACATGCAGGCGCGGCCCCAGCCAGGCGGTAACCTCGCTGGTGCGCAGCGCCTGCGGCAGCGCGAGCTGCGGCACCAGGGCGCGGTAGGCCAGGTGTCCCGTCACGCGCGGGCGCTGCTCGCCCAGCAGCTGCGTGCGGGTGCGGCTCCACAGGCCGTCGGCCCCCACCAAGGCATCGCCCTCCACTTCCTTGCCCCGGCTGGTGCGCACCGTCACCACGCCCTCGGCGTCGGTGAAGCGGTCGATGGCGTGGTCCAGATGAAATTGCGTGTCGGTGTATTTGCTGACGGCGGCCAGCAGCAGGCCATGCAGGTCGGCGCGGTGGATGGTGGCGTAGGCTGCGCCGTAGCGCCCCACCGCCGCGCTGCCCAGGGGCATGGCCGCCAGCTCCTTGCCCGTGAGCGCGCTGCGCACCTGCAGACGCTCTGGAAATGCCGCCACGTCCTGCAGCGGGCGCTGCAGGCCCCAGGCCTGCAGGCGGCGCACCACATTGGACCCCAGCTGCACGCCGGCACCCACCTCGCTGAATGCAGCAGCACGTTCATACAGGCGCACCTCCCACCCCGCGCGCGAAGCCCCCAGGGCCGCGGCCAATCCGCCAATGCCACCACCCGCGATCAACACCTGTTTTCTCATGACCGCATTGTGCCGCGCGCCACCGGCAGGCAGACGGGCGGGCGGGACTTGCGTGTTCGGTAGCCCGATCAGGAGCCCGCCAGCAGCTGCCGCAGCACGAACGGCAAGATGCCACCCGCCTGGTAGTAGTCCACCTCGATCGGGGTGTCGATGCGCAGCGTGACCACCACCTCCTGGCGCGTGCCATCCTCACGGTGGATGACCAGCGTGGCGTCGCTCTGCGGGGTAAGTGCGATATCGGGCACCACGTCGATGACCTCGTTGCCCACCAGGCCCAGCGTCTGCCATGAATCGGCGCCCTTGAACTGCAGCGGCAGCACACCCATGCCCACCAGGTTGGAGCGGTGGATACGCTCGAAGCTGCGCGCCACCACGGCCTTGATGCCCAGCAGCTGCGTGCCCTTGGCGGCCCAGTCGCGGCTGGAACCGGTGCCGTATTCCTCGCCGGCAAACACCACGGTGGGCGTTTTTTGCGCCATGTATTGCATGGCCGCGTCGAAGATGAACATCTTCTCGCCCTGCAGCGGCCCCTCGCTCTGGAACACCGTGACACCGCCCTCCTCGCGCGAGCCGTCGGCCGTGGGCGCGATCATGAGGTTCTTGATGCGCACGTTGGCGAAGGTGCCGCGCATCATCACGTCGTGGTTGCCGCGGCGGGCGCCGTAGCTGTTGAAGTCGGCCTTTTGCACGCCGTGCTGCAGCAGCCACTGGCCGGCGGGCGAGCTTTCCTTGATCGAGCCAGCGGGCGAGATGTGGTCAGTGGTGATGGAGTCGCCAAACAGCGCCATGATGCGGGCGCCCTGCACGGAAACCGGGTCATTTTGGCGTGCAGCACCTGCCCCATCCGCGCCTTTTTCAAGCGCAAAATCGGCGAAGAACGGCGGCTCGGCAATGTA
>DCVY01000205.1:2607-7416 GCA_002327945.1 Acidovorax delafieldii
CCTCCTTTGCCCTGGCCCAGGGGCTCGGTCATCAGGTCCTTGAGCACCGTGCCGGCAATCGCATAGGCCACCACCAGCGGCGGGCTGGCCAGAAAGTTGGCCTTGAGGTTGGGGTGGATGCGCGCCTCGAAGTTGCGGTTGCCCGACAGCACGGCGGCGCACACCAGGTCGTTGCTGGTGATGGCCTGGTTGAGCTCGGGTGTGAGATCGCCCGCGTTGCCGATGCAGGTGGTGCAGCCGTAGCCCACCAGTGCAAAGCCGAGCTTTTCCAGATAAGGCAGCAGGCCGGCCTCGCTCAGGTATTCGGTGACGATGCGCGAACCCGGCGCCAGCGAGGTCTTGATGTGCGGCGCTACCCGCAGCCCCGCCTTGACCGCCTTCTTGGCCAGCAGGCCGGCCGCCAGCATCACGCTGGGGTTGCTGGTGTTGGTGCAACTGGTGATGGCGGCAATCAGCACATCGCCGTTGCCGATCTTCAGGCCCTTTTCTGCATCGCCCGGCAGGTCGCATACCGTGATGGATTGGTCGGCATGCTGCGCCGTGGCCAGTGTCGGGCGGTTGCCCACCATTTCCACCACCGAGCGCGTAGCGCCGGGTTGTGGCGCAGGCGCGTCCTCGGCTGGGCCCCCTTCACCGCAGCCGACCCGGTGGCGCTGCAGCATGCGCTCGGCCGGCTGGTTGAAGCCGTTTTCGGCATTGGGCTTGCTGAACAGCGACACAAACTGCGTGGACACCTGGCCCAACTCGATGCGGTCCTGCGGGCGCTTGGGGCCGGCCAGGCTGGGGGTGACTTGCCCCAAGTCGAGCTTCACCACCTGCGAGTAATCCACTTCGCCCGCCAGCGGCACACCGAACAGCCCCTGCGCTCTGAAGTAGGCCTCGAAGGCTTCGATCTCGCCCTTGGTGCGGCCCGTGCCCTTGAAGTATTCAATGGTCTTTTCATCAATCGGGAAGAAGCCCATGGTGGCACCGTATTCGGGCGCCATGTTGCCGATGGTGGCGCGGTCGGGCAGCGCCAGGGTGCGCGTGCCTTCGCCAAAAAATTCGACGAACTTGCCCACCACCTTGTGCTGGCGCAGGATTTCGGTCACGGTGAGCACCAGGTCGGTGGCGGTGACGCCTTCGCGCAGTTGGCCCGTCAACTCCATGCCCACCACATCGGGTGTGAGGAAGTACACCGGCTGGCCCAGCATGGCCGCCTCGGCCTCGATGCCGCCAACGCCCCAGCCCACCACGCCAATGCCGTTGATCATCGTGGTGTGGCTGTCGGTGCCGACCAGGGTGTCGGGGTAGTACACACCATCCTTGCGCTTGTGCACGCCACGCGCCAGGTATTCCAGGTTGACCTGGTGCACGATGCCAAAGCCCGGAGGCACCACGCCAAAGGTGTCAAAGGCCTGCATGCCCCACTTCATGAACTCGTAGCGCTCGCGGTTGCGCTGGAATTCGAGCTTCATGTTCAGGTCGAGCGAGTTTTTCTGGCCATAGTAATCAACCATGATGGAGTGGTCCACCACCAGATCGACCGGCACCAGGGGTTCGATCTTCTTGGGGTTTTTGCCCAGCTTGGCGGCCACGCTGCGCATGGCGGCCAGGTCGGCCAGCAGCGGCACGCCGGTAAAGTCCTGCAGCACCACGCGCGAGACGACAAACGGGATCTCGTCCTTGCGCGCCGCCTGGGGAGCCCAATGGGCGAGCTGCTGCACATGTTCAGCCGTGACCTTGCGTCCGTCGCAATTGCGCAGCACCGATTCGAGCACGATGCGGATTGACACCGGCAAACGGCTTACCCGCGGCACCTGCTTGGCCAGTGCAGGCAACGAATAGAACTGACCCGATTTGCCAGACGCGGTTTTGAAACGTTTGAGCGTGCTGGCAAAAGCGTGGCGTGCGGGCTTGGACGACGAGGCCATGGCGAACTCCTTGAAGATACAACGGGGGTCTATTTTGGCAGTCCCCCGCGGTGGCGCAATGGTGGTGCCATGCAAATGGGCGCACAACCGGAACCACCCGGTGCAGGTGTTGTGTTGGAACCCTCCCCACGGAGTTTGCGTCATGCATTACCCGTTGGCAGCAATGGCGTGCCTTTTTGCGTCCCCGGGGTAAGTCAATTCCAATGAAGGCATGCGTCTGAACTTTCGATATTTAGAGATTTCCTCATACCCTGTTGGAAAAGACTGGGTATTGCGGCGGAATGGCCCATAAAAAAAGTCCGCCAAGGCGGACTTTTTTTGAATGAATGCACAACCCGGTTAAATGGCGAACTGCTCACGGTTCGCGTTCTGGATCCACTTTGGTGGTTTGCCACGGCCGGTCCAGGTCTGTCCGGTGGCAGGATTGCGATATTTAGGGGCCACCTTGGAGCCGGCGCTGGCACTGCGCGCCCGGCCAGCAGGAAACACATCCTGCGCTGTCAGACCAAACTCCGCCACCAATGCACGAACCTGGGCTACCGCTTCCGACAGCTCATTGCGCCGGGCTTCGTTGATCTTTTGCTCAAGGGCTTCACGCTGCTTCAGGAGTTCTTTGTAGCTGGACATGGTGTGTAAAAAAAAGTAATTGCGAAAGAAGTTGCATTATAAGAATAATGCCAGCGTGTGTGCACACATCTCTCAAATTACCATTCGATTGCGCCAAAAATTTCGGCCCGCGGAGACCTCCGGATACTCAATCCCCCACAAACTGGGGATCCGGGTGTGCAAGCACCTTGTCAATACGCTTGCCTTCCAGTTCCAGGATTTCGAATATCCACCCGGCACAAGCGATACGCTCGGCCACTGCGGGCAAATGACCGGTTTCGGCCATCAAAAGACCTGCCAGAGTGTTATAGCGTCCACGGTCTTCTTCGGGCAAATCCCGAATATCGAGCCGCGCCTTGAGCTCGGTCACGGGCATCAAGCCATCGAGCAGCCAGGTGCCATCGTCGCGCAAGGTTGCCCAGGCATCGGCCGATGCACCCGGCTGCAATTCCCCGGTAATGGCTTCCAGTAAATCGCGCGGCGTCATGATGCCCTGCACCACGCCATATTCATCCACCACGAATACCATGCGCCCCGAACGCGCGCGAAACTGCTCCAGCAATTCCATCCCACTCAGGGTTTCGGGCAGGAAGGCAGCGGGCTGCGCATAAGACTCCACGCTGCCAGACGCCTCGGGGCCCAGTTCCAGCATGCGGGCCACGCTGATCACGCCCACCACTTCGTCCAGCGAACCTCGGCACACCGGGTACCAGGAATGGGCACCGCGGTCACCGCCGGAGCCCGCCATGCGCAAGCCTTCAAGCACCGAGAGATTCGCGTCGAGCCATTGCACATCGGTTCGCGGCACCATCAACGAAGTCAGGGGCCGGTTGTCGAGACGGAATACGTTTTGCACCATCTGGTGCTCGTGGTGCTCGATCACACCGGCATCACGCCCTTCTTCGAGGCTGGCGGCAATTTCCTCTTCGGTCACCATCCGGCCTGCGTCGTTGTCCACCCGCAACAGCCTGAGCACACCCTGGGTGGACAGCGACAGCAGGCGCACGAAGGGCTTGGCGCCCTGGGCCACCCAGGTCATGGGTCGCGCCACAAACCGCGCCACTGCTTCCGGATAAAGCTGACCAATGCGCTTGGGCACCAGCTCGCCAAACACAATGGTGATGAAAGTGATGATCGTCACCACGATGGCCGTGGCGCTCACGCTGGCCGCGCTTTCCGGGGTCCCCAGGGTTTGCAGCCACAAGCCCAGGTCGCTGCTGAAAGCGGCCTCGCCAATGATGCCGTTGAGCATGCCGATGGAGGTGATGCCCACTTGCACCGACGACAGGAACTGCGTGGGATTGTCGAGTAAGGTCAGGGCGGCCTGTGCGCCCTTGTCGCCGCCCTCCGCCATGGCAGCGAGTCGTGATTTGCGGCTGGACGCCAAGGCAAGTTCCGACATGGCAAACACGCCATTGAGCAGTGTCAGCAGCGTGATCAGCAGAAAATCCATGAATCAAAAGGTGATAAGAACACGATGGCACTTTACTGTATTGGCGACATCCAGGGTTGCGACAACGCACTGGGGCGCCTGCTGGACCTGATCGGCTTTTCTGCAAGTCGAGATACCGTTTACCTGCTGGGCGACCTCGTCAACCGGGGGCCAGACTCGGCTGCCGTGCTGCGCCGCTGCATGGCGCACGGCGATGCAATCCGCCCCCTGCTCGGCAACCATGACCTGCACCTGCTGGCGGCCGCCCATGGTGCCCGCAAACCCTCGCGGCGCGACACGCTGGCCAGCGTGCTCGACGCGCCAGACCGCGGTGCACTGCTGCAATGGCTGCGCCAGCAGCCGCTGGCCCGCCAGCATGTGCATGGCGGACAAGCTTTGCTGATGGTGCATGCCGGGGTTCTGCCGCCCTGGACTGCGGCCGACACCATGGACCTGGCCAACGAAGTGCACAGTGTTTTGCGCAGCGCCGATCTGCCCGCATTTCTGCAGCAGATGTATGGCAATACCCCGGATCATTGGGACGATNNATTTCGAGAGCACCGAGAGCGCCAGTGCGCCCCCGCCTGGGCTGATGCCCTGGTTTGACGTGCCGGGCCGTGGGACAGCCGACACCCTGATCGCCTTCGGACACTGGTCCACCCTGGGCTGGCTGAACCGCCCGCACTGCCTGGGCCTGGACACGGGCTGTGTGTGGGGCGGCTGCCTGAGCGCGGTGCGCTTTGGCAACTCGCTGGACGAACGCGAACTGCTGCAGGTGCACTGCGAGCAGGAGCAAGCCCCTGGCACCTGAAGAAGTCGCCTTAGTCTTACTATGTCACAAGCGAAGTCTTGCGTTTT
>DCVY01000069.1:0-3461 GCA_002327945.1 Acidovorax delafieldii
CGAATCACAGGTCTTTCACGTTAAAGTGTTATGGAGGAGTTATGGAGGCAATCGGGGGTACGAGTCAGCGCATCGGGTCACATCAGGGTCGGGTTCGGGTTCCATGCCACCAAAACCATCTCGGCCTGGGCCTGCTGCCTGCCTCCCCATAGTCTCTTTCATCATCAAGGGTGGGGGAAGCACCATGAACATTAGGGTGAAATATGCGGGGCAGGTTGCATCCTGGCGCAGGAGTCGTCCGCCGGACAGTGGCGCAGTCGCTGATCAGAACAGCTCAACGTCGTCGTTGGCTACCTTGGCCGTCAGCAGGCCGCTGGCCACGAGGTCGTCGTAGAAGCAGACTTGGTTGCGTCCGTTTTCCTTGGCGTGGTAGAGCGCCTGGTCGGCCTGCCCGAGGATCTCCACCGGTGAGCCCCTGGATGTACTGACAAAGCCGATGCTCACCGTTACCTGACCCAGCTGGGGGAAAGGGTATTCCTGTACGGCGAGGCGAAAGCGGTTGAATACCTTGTGGGCCGTGGCCAGGTTGGTGGAGCGCAGCAGCACCACAAACTCCTCCCCCCCGAAGCGAAAGACGCGGTCGTGGCTGCGAAACGAGTTGCGCAGGATGTTGGCGACCAGGATCAGCACCTCGTCGCCATACAGGTGGCCAAAACGGTCATTGACCTGCTTGAAGTGGTCGATATCCATCACTGCCAGCCACTGCTCGAAAGGGGGTTCGCAGCAGGATGCTGGTGCCTCGTCCGCCAGGCCCGGTGCGGCCGGACGTGCGCGGCGGGCCATGCTGGCGGCGGGGCTGCGGGAAAACTGCTCATCAAAGGTCTTGCGATTGAGCAGCCCCGTGAGCGCATCACGCTCGCTGTAGTCCAGCAGGCTCTGATAGTTTTGGTAGACGTGAAAGATGCCCTGGATCACGTCGAGCTTGTGCACGGAAAAGGGCCGCGACTGCGTGATCTCCAGGCAGGTGCTGACCTTGTCGTGCATCCACACCGGCAACCACAGCGTGTAGCGCCCCTTTTGCATGCTGGCCTTGGCCCGGATGTCGCGTTTTTCGATGCACTGGCACAGGGCCGGGTAGTTTTGCAGGGGCTCGCGGTGCGGGTCGCTGGGGGCCTCCGAATCGGTGGAGACCAGCTCGCCATCCTGCAGCCAGGTGCGCGGGCGTACATGGGTGGCGCCGCCATCGGTAAACACTTCAAGTGCCCGCACCTCGGTGGTGTTGCTGAGCTTTTGCAGGGTTGACAGCACCGACTTTTCAAGGCGCAAATGGTCGCGGTGACCGGTCATTTCGACCAGGTTTTGCAAGATGGGTTTCATGGAGATGGTGCGGCGCTGGCGGAGTCAGTTGCTCAGTTGCGGCGCACGAAGACCACATCCCAGACACCATGTCCCAGTCGCAGGCCACGGTTCTCAAACTTGGTCAGGGGGCGGTAATCGGGTTGCGGTGCAAAACCTGCGGCGGTGTTGGCGAGCAGTGGCTCGGCGCCCAGCATCTGGAGCATCTGCTCGGCATAGGGTTGCCAGTCGGTGGCGCAGTGTAGGTAGCCGCCGGGCTTGAGGCGCGCAGCCAGCTTGGCCACGAGGGGCGCCTGGATCAGGCGGCGCTTGTTGTGTTTCTTCTTGTGCCACGGGTCGGGAAAGAAAATGTGGATGCCGTCCAGGCAGGCCAGCGGCAGCATATGGTCGACCACCTCGACGGCATCATGCTGCAGGATGCGGATATTGGTCAGACCTTGCTCACCGATGCGCTTGAGCAGGGCGCCTACACCGGGCTCGTGCACTTCGCAGCACAGGAAATTGTCGTCCGCCCGCACTTTGGCGATGTGGGCCGTGGCCTCGCCCATGCCAAAGCCGATTTCCAGCACCAGCGGGGCGTTGCGACCAAAGACGGCGTCGGCGTCGAGCAAGGCCGCCGTGTAAGGCAGCACAAAGCGGGGCCCCAGGTCTTCAAAGGCCTTGGCCTGCCCGGTGGTGGTGCGGCCCGCGCGGCGCACAAAACTCTTGATGGTTTTGGGGTAGGCCACGTCGGGTGGCGGCGTGCCGTAGGTTGCCTGGGCTGCAGCAACTGCGGGTTGCGCGGGGTCTGTAGAAATGATCAGTTGGGTCACGGTGCTCGATTGTAGATTCGTGCCCAGGCGTTGACCCACATCCCCAAGGCCTGTGCCAGCGAATTATGGTGCGAACGATCCACAGGGGGAAGACCGAGCACGCGGGCTGCTTCGCCCAAGGCCTGCAAGGGATCGCGCAGGTCGAGCGCAGTGGCGCCGTTTTGCTTGGAGAGCTTTTCGCCGTTGGCGCCGCAGACCAGCGGAGTATGCAGGTAGCTGGGTGTATCCAGGCCCAGCGCCTGCTGCAGCAGGATCTGGCGGGGCGTGTTGTCGGCCAGGTCTTCGCCGCGCACCACATGGGTGATCTGCTGATCCGCGTCATCCACTACCACGGCCAGCTGGTAGGCCCACAGGCCGTCGGCGCGGCGCAGCACGAAGTCGCCCACGGTGCTGGCCACGTCTTGCGCCTGCGGCCCGAGGCGGCGATCTGTCCAGTGCACCGTGCCATTTGCTATTGGAAAAATAGCTTCCTGTGATTTATTTACAGGCTCTGCATGGTTATTTGCCTGATTGCATAAATCCCTCAAACGCCTACCCACTCCATCCGTTCGGGCGGAGCCTGTCGAAGCCAGGACGCTGCTCCGCAACGGCCCTTGAACAAGCTCAGGCCGTTCGAAGCGCTCACGATGCACGGGCCCTTCGACAAGCTCAGAGCGAACGTGCGTTGTATGCGCCATGTTGCCAGCTATGTGCTTTGCCTCGAAATCCGTGGTGTTGAATCGCCAGGACCGCGCGGGCCGCCCGCGCAGGCCATGGCGGCAGGTGCCGGGGTAGGGCAATGCGGCGTGGCGCGCGCGGCCATGGCCTTGCGCTGCGTGGGCGTCTTCGATGTCTTTGCGCGAGCAGGCGCAGGGGTAGACATTGCCCTGTGCGATGAGGTGCTCCAGCGCCTTCTGGTAGAGCGCACTGCGGGTGGATTGCCCTACGGGCGGTGCGTCGGGCATGAGTCCGCAGGTGGCGAGCTGCTGCAGGATGACTTCGGCGGCGCCAGGCACGCAGCGCGGTGTGTCCACGTCCTCGATGCGCACCAGCCAGCGTCCTCCGCGCCCCTTGTTCCAGGCCCGCGCATCCAGCCAGCTGGCCAGCGCTGCCACCAGAGATCCCGCATGCAGCGGACCGGTGGGCGATGGGGCAAAGCGGCCCTGGTAAGTGGTGACCGCCTGGTGGGCCCCTTCGCCGCCCGTCATGCTGCGGCGAGTGCCAGCTCCAGACCGGACACAAAAGCGTCTTCCAGGCGATGGCCCAGGCACCAGTCGCCACAGGCGCCCAGGGCCAGGCTGGCGTCCCACAAGTGGCTCTGGCCCAGGGGCTGGGTGGTTTGCGCATAGCGCCAGCGGCGCGTGTCGGCATGGG
>DCVY01000069.1:3523-4764 GCA_002327945.1 Acidovorax delafieldii
TTCCACTGGGGGCCGAGGGTGGTCAGGTCCGGGCGCACGGCTTGCGGATAGGCGAGCATCAGCGTCCAGCACGGGGCAGTGGTCACCCGCGACATGGCTGCGCTCAGAGGGGTTTCAAGACCCGAAACCGCCAGCAGCGCCTGGGCGGGCGGGGCGGGCTGGGCAAGCAGCACCGCATCAAAGCCGGCATAGACATGCTGCGTGCCGCCCGATCCTTCGGTGCGCACCTGCCAGTGCGTGCCATTGAGGGGGTCACGTTCGATGCTGCTCACGCGGGTGTCGGTGATGAGCTGGCCTGCCCGCTGCAGGGGGACGGCCCAGGTGGTGACGAGGGCGTTCATGCCCGGGCTGGCCACCCAGTGCGCTTCGCGGGTGGGAAGGCCCGAGGCCACCACGCGGCCGGCCGCGTCAAGTACGCGCACGGCGTTGGCGCTCCAGGGCCGACACACGCCGGGCACCGTGTCAATGGCTTGAGCAAAGCGCGGGTCGCGCACGGTGAAATATTGCGCACCTGCGTCAAAGCTGCCAAACGGGGAGTCGATGGTGGTAGTGCGCCCACCGGCGCGGGACGATTTTTCAAAGACGGTGACCTGGTGGCCTGCCTGCACCAGCGTGCGCGCGCAGACCACGCCGGCCATGCCTGCGCCAATGATGGCGAAGTGGCGTGGTGTGCTGGCGGGTTTTGCAGCCTTGCCTGACCGGCGGTTGGTGGGCGTTGCTGCAGGTGTGCCGGGGCGTCGGAGCCGTTTGGCAGGGCGGGAAACGGGTTTTGTCATGGAAGGCCTTTCGGAGACGGTCGGCTGGAAAAATCAGACGAGGACCACTCTACACGCGCGGCACATGCTCGGGCATCAGAAATGATCCTATTGATCCGGCCCTTTGATGTATCAACTACCGTTCAGGCTGAACTGGTCGAAGCCCTTCGACAGGCTCGGGGCGAACGGTTCAGACAACAAAGGACCAGATCAATAGTGCAGTGTTGCATTCTGTTTGGAACTTAACCGGTCATTGGCGCGGATGATCTTTTGCAGGATGTCGCGAGCGCTCTTGGTCCAGATGAACGGCTTGGGGTTGGTGTTGGCTTGTCCAAGAATTGCGGATCGCACGAGACCTTGAAGATGCGGCGTTGCTCCTCCTTGCGAGCAGTAGCCCGCCGCGTCGTCGCGCCTTGCCTGGCACCCCGATCACGGCACCGGCGGGCGCATCCAACTGCCGTTTCTAGCTACCAAAAGGAGGCCCCC
>DCVY01000252.1:0-1589 GCA_002327945.1 Acidovorax delafieldii
TTCTGCCGTGGCGGCGTTTTGCAGAGCGGGGATGCCAGCGTCCACAAAGAACGGGGCGGCGTGCGGGAGCTGCCGGGCCAGGGCCATGGCGGCCACGTCGCGTGAATACCAGCGTTGCTGCGCCGGGTCATTGCGGCGCAGAAAGCCGCCGCCAGGTTCGCTCATGCGCAGCAGGCCCTCCACCGTGACGGGCTCTGTGGCAATGCCGGATGGGGTGGCGGGGTGCGCTTGCCACAGTGCGCGCTGGCCTTGCGGCACAAACCCGCGGTTGACCAGTACCTGTGTTCCGTCAGCCTGCTGCAAAGGGGTCATCACCCAATAGCCCGCCCCGAGCGCGGTGCTGGCCTGGGTCAGCACGGTTTTGTGGGCCAGCCATTGCCCCTGCAGGCGCACGGGCTGGTATGCGTATCCGGCCGCGTCCACCTGGGGCCACTGTGCGCGCGGGGGCAGCGCGCCGGGCGCTGCCTGGATGCGCTGCGTGACGCGCTCGATGAGGTCGATCTTCCAGGCGCGGCGCTGCACCTGCCACACGCCCAGCGTGATGAACCCCACGAACAGCGCGATGCCCAGCAAGGTGAGCATCGCCAGGGTTGCGTTGGAATGCGGGCGCTTGCGGCCCGCCTGCGGTGTGTGCACGGTGGGGTGTGGAGCTGGTCAGGGGCCAGCGCTGTGCGTGGCGCCATGCCCAGGCGCGTGCTGTTGCGCCGCGCCCGGCGCTTGTGGATCCTCGGGCATCATGTTGGTGTTCATGTGGAACATCACCCACAGCGTACCGGCGATCGCGATGGCCACGAACACCACGGTGAAGAGGGTGGACAGCAAGGTCCAGCCGCCTTCGACCTTGCCGTTCATGTGCAGGAAGCACACCATGTGCACCAGGATCTGGATCACGGCAAAGCCACCCAGCACCAGCACCGCAGTGTTGCGGTCGGCAATCACCTTGGCCATGACCAGCCAGAAGGGAATGGCGGTGAGGATGATCGACAGCACGAAGCCGGTCATATAGCCCGACAAGGTGCTGTGCGGGCCGTCATCGTGATGGCCGTGCTCATCATGGTGGCCACCATGCTTGCCGTGCACAGCGTGCGCGTGTGTTGCGTGTTGTGCGCCCATTTACAGCACCCCCATCAGGTACACAAAGGTGAAGACGCCGATCCAGACCACGTCCAGAAAGTGCCAGAACATGGACAGGCACATCAGCCGGCGCGTGTTCGCCGGGATCAGGCCGTGTTTGCCGATCTGCACCATCAGCACCACCAGCCAGACCAGGCCGAAGGTGACGTGCAAACCGTGCGTGCCCACCAGGGTGAAGAAAGCGGACAGAAAGGCACTGCGCTGGGGCGTGGCGCCTTGCCCAATCAAGTGGGCAAATTCATAGATTTCCAGGCCCAGAAAGCACAGACCGAAGAAGCCGGTCACGGCCAGCCACAGCAGCGTGCCTGTCACATCGCCCCGCTGCTTGCGCAGCATCGCAAAGCCAAAGGTGATGGACGACAGCAGCAGGAAGGCCGTGTTGATGGCCACCAGGGTCAGGTCAAAAAGCTGCGCGCCCGTGGGGCCTGCTGCGTAGCTGCGGCCGAGCACGCCGT
>DCVY01000252.1:1638-9340 GCA_002327945.1 Acidovorax delafieldii
GCGGATATCAGACATGGCGGGCCAGTTGGAGTGTGCGGGCTTCTTCGGTGGCGAGCACTTCGGCCGCCGGAATGTAGAAATCGCGCTGGTAGTTGAATGTGTGGATGATGGCTGCGAGCAGCAGCACCGCAAACGACACTCCGGCCAGCAGCCACATGTGCCAGATCAGCGCAAAGCCGAACACGATGGACAGGGCCGAGATCACCGCGCCCGCGCCGGTATTGGCGGGCATGTGGATGGGCGCAAAGCCGGTGCGCGGGCGCTGGTAGCCGTGCTTTTTCATGTCCCACCACGCATCGATCTCGTGCACCACGGGGGTGAAGGCGAAGTTGTAGCTGGGCGGGGGCGAAGACGTGGCCCATTCGAGGGTGCGCGCGTCCCAGGGGTCGCCGCTCCAGTCACGCAGCTGGTCGCGCTTCATGTGGCTCACCACCAGCTGGATCAGGAAGCAGCCAATGCCCGCTGCAATCATGGCCGCACCGATGGCGGCGATCACGAACCAGATCTGCAGCGACGGGTCTTCAAAATGGTTGGCGCGGCGCGTGACACCCATCAGGCCCAGCACATACAGCGGCCCAAACGCCACCCAGAAGCCCACCACCCACAGCCAGAACGAGCATACGCCCCAGGTGCGGTCCAGCTTGTAGCCAAAGGCCTTGGGGTACCAGTAGTTGATGCCGGCAAACAGGCCGAACAGCACGCCGCCGATGATCACGTTGTGGAAGTGGGCGATCAGGAACAGGCTGTTGTGCAGCACGAAGTCGGCCGGGGGCACGGCCAGCAGCACGCCGGTCATGCCGCCAATGGCGAAGGTGATCATGAAGGCCACGGTCCACATCATGGGCAGCTCAAAGCGGATGCGGCCCTTGTACATGGTGAACAGCCAGTTGAAGATCTTCGCGCCCGTGGGGATCGAGATGATCATGGTGGTGATGCCGAAGAAGGTGTTCACGCTCGCGCCCGAGCCCATGGTGAAGAAGTGGTGCAGCCACACCAGGTACGACAAGATGGTGATCACCACCGTGGCATAGACCATGGAGGTGTAGCCAAACAGGCGCTTCCTGCAGAAGGTGGCCACCACCTCGGAGAAGATGCCAAAGCAGGGCAGGATCAGGATGTACACCTCGGGGTGGCCCCAGATCCAGATCAGGTTCACGTACAGCATGGGGTTGCCGCCCAGCTCGTTGGTGAAGAAATTCGTGCCCACGTAGCGGTCCATGGACATCAGCGCCAGGGCGGCCGTCAGCACGGGGAAAGACGCGACGATCAGCGCGTTGGTGCACAGCGCCGTCCAGGTGAAGACCGGCATCTTCATCAGGTTCATGCCCGGCGCGCGCATCTTGATGATGGTCACAATCAGGTTGATGCCCGACAGCGTGGTGCCCACCCCCGCAATCTGCAGCGCCCAGATGTAGTAATCGAGCCCGGTGCTCGGGCTCTGCGCCCCCAGGTTGGACAGCGCCAGCCAGCCCGAGGTGGAGAACTCGCCCAGGAACAGCGACACCATCACCAGCACGGCGCCGGCCGTGGTCATCCAGAAGCTGAAGTTGTTCAGGAACGGAAACGACACGTCGCGCGCACCAATCTGCAGCGGCACCAGGTAGTTCATCAGGCCTGTGACCATCGGCATGGCCACGAAAAAGATCATGATCACGCCGTGCGCCGTGAAGATCTGGTCGTAGTGCTGCGGGGGCAGGTAGCCCATGTTGTCGCCAAAGGCCATGGCCTGCTGCAAGCGCATCATCACCGCGTCGGCAAAGCCGCGCAGCAGCATCACCAGGCCCAGGATCATGTACATGATGCCGATCTTCTTGTGGTCGATGCTGCAGATCCAGTCGCGCCACAGCGTGCCCCACAGGCGGAGTCTGGTGATGAGTGCCATCACGGCGATGCCGCCCAACACCACGGCGATGAAGGTCCACAGCACGATGGGCTCATGCGCCATGGGTACGGCGTCCCAGTTGAGCCGGCCCAGGGCCCAGTGGGAGGGAGAAACGGTTTCGGAGGACATCGGGAGACTCATTGGCGGAGGCTGGCACCGGATTGGGGTGTCGGTGCGTAGCGGGTTGCGATTTCATCGGCCACCTGGGCGGCATTCTCGGAGGCGCATACGTCCTGCGGCAGGTTCAGGCCCGTGGCGCGCATGTAGGCATCGCCACCCTGTGCATCGATGGCCATCATGTGGTGCATGCACATTTTCCCGTCTTCCACGCAGCGGTTGAGCACCTTGTCGTACAGGCCTTCCTGCACCGATGCAAAGCGCTGCACGGGGTCACGCTCGCTGGGCTTGGCCAGGTTCAGGTAGGTGGTCTTGTCCAGGGGCTTGCCTTCGGCCCTGGCCTTTTGCACCCACTGGGCAAAGTCGCCATCGCTCAGGCCGTGGAACTTGAACGTCATGCCCGAAAATCCCGCCCCGCTGTAGTGGGACGACATGCCCTTGTACACGCCCGGCTGGTTGATCACGGCGTTCAGCTCGGTCTGCATGCCGGGCATGGCGTAGATCATGCCGGCCAGGTCGGGCACGTAAAACGCGTTCATGGTGGAGGTGGCCGTCAGCCTGAAAAGGATGGGGCGATCCACCGGGGCGGCCAGTTCGTTCAAGGTGGCAATGCCTTGCTCGGGATAGAAAAACAGCCATTTCCAGTCCATCGCCACCACCTGCACCTCCAGCGGCTTGACGTGGGCCGCCAGGGGGCGCTGGGCGTCGATGCGGTCCAGCGGGCGGTAGGGGTCGAGCTGGTGGGTGCCGATCCAGGTCAGTGCCCCCAGGGCAATGATGATGAGCAGTGGCACGGTCCAGATCACCAGCTCCAGCGTGGTGGAATGGTGCCACTCGGGGTCGTAGTCGGCCTCGGTGTTGGCGGCGTTGGATTGGCGGTATTTCCAGGCAAACCACAGAGTGAGCGCAATCACCGGCACGATGATGATGAGCATCAGCAGCGTGGCGGTGATGACCATCTGGCCTTGTTGGGCGGCAATATCTCCGGCCGGGTTGAGAACGACCGCCTTGCTGCAGCCGGCCAGGCCGACCGCCATGGCGATCGCTGCAATCCAGGTGGGCCTGCGGAGTTTCTTGTTGTTGAGCATGCTGGGTGCGACCAAAAAACGCTTAGGTGTCAATGCGAATGACGGAGGATTCGCAATGTATTAGCACCAGCAAAAATGTCGATTGGACATTTTGTCCAAGATCAAGGTCGCCGTGCTGGTTATGTGTTTGTTTTTGCTGGATTCCTGGAGACGCTTGTGCCCTGACATGGGTCGGTCTGGCGTATATGCAATCAGGGTTTTCCTATGCGCTCCATCCCAAAAAATGCAATGGCGACGGCGTTTTCGGGTGTAAAAAAGAGCTGTACGCATCCATTGCTTGAGGAGTGTCCTTATGGTTGAGCCAGGTTCTGCCGTGCTGCCTGTGCCGGGTTTTGAGAGCTCGGCGTCTTTGGCGCGGGCGCATACCGATGAGGATGTGACGCCCGGCGAGATCGCGGTGGGGGTGATCATCGGGCGGTCGTCCGAATACTTCGACTTTTTCGTGTTCGGCATTGCCAGCGTGCTGGTTTTTCCCTCGTTGCTGTTCCCGTTTTTGTCGCGGCTGGATGGCACCTTGATGGCTTTTGCCATCTTTGCACTGGCTTTCGTCGCCCGGCCTGTGGGCACGGCAGTCTCCATGGCGGTGCAGCGGCGCTGGGGGCGCGGCACCAAGCTGACGCTGGCCTTGTTTTTGCTGGGCGCCTGCACCGCAGGCATGGCTTTCTTGCCCAGCCATGACGCGGTGGGGAACAAGGCCATTGCAGCGCTGGTTATTTTGCGCATTGGCCAGGGACTGGCGCTGGGTGGCACCTGGGATGGCCTGCCGTCGCTGCTGGCCATGAGCGCGCCACCAGAGCGGCGCGGCTGGTTTGCCATGATCGGGCAGCTGGGTGCCCCGGTGGGCTTCATTCTGGCGGCCAGCCTGTTTGCTTACCTGTACAGCAGCCTGAGCGTGGCGGAGTTTCTGGACTGGGGGTGGCGTTACCCCTTCTTCGTGGCCTTTGCGATCAACGTGGTGGCCCTGTTTGCCCGTTTGCGTCTCGTGGTGGGCCAGTCGTATGCAGAGCTTTTGCAGCAGCGTGAACTGCAGCCGGTGAGTGCGACCCAGGTGATGCGCCATGAAGGCAGCAATGTGCTGCTGGGCGCCTTTGCCGCCCTGGCCAGCTTTGCGCTGTTCCACCTGGCAACGGTGTTTCCGTTGTCCTGGATCGCGATGTATTCCGAGCAATCCATCACCGAGGTGCTGGGCGTGCAGATTGTCGGGGCTTTCCTGGCCGCCGCTGCCATCGTGTTGTCCGGGTGGCTTGCCGACAGGGTGGGGCGCCGCAACCTGCTCGGGGCCATGGCGGTGTTGATCGGGCTGTTCAGCTTCACGGCGCCCTGGCTGCTGGGGGCCGGTTCAGTGGGCAACAACGTGTTTTTGCTGGTGGGTTTCGTGCTGCTGGGGCTGTCGTATGGGCAGGCCTCCGGCACAGTTACCGCCAATTTCTCGGCCCAATACCGTTACACCGGTGCCGCGCTATCGGCCGACCTGGCGTGGCTGCTGGGGGCCGGCTTTGCCCCCCTGGTGGCTTTGGGGCTTTCGGCCCGGTTCGGGCTGGGGGCCGTCTCGCTGTATTTGCTGTCGGGTGTGGCGTGCACCTTGGCGGCGCTGCGCATCAACCGGCTGATCGAGCGCAAGGAATAAGCACCAGGAGAGGTGCAGCCGCTGGTGCGCTGGTGCGCTGGTGGGGCCCCGGTGGCTGCGCACCACCGCCCGATGCCCAGAGCGGCCGTTCTTACCTGGCGTAAGGGTCTGCGAACCCCAGCTCCTGCAGGATGGCGGTTTCGTAGGCCTCCATCCCGTCGGCGTCGGCGGCGCTGGTCTCGTGGTCCCAGCCCTGGGCGTGCAGCGTGCCGTGCACCAGCAGGTGGGCGTAGTGCTCTTGCAAGCTTTTGTTCTGCTCGCGCGCTTCGCGCTCGACCACGGGAGCGCACAGCACCAGGTCGGCGGTTACCACCGGCTCTTGGGTGTAGTCGAAGGTGAGCACGTTGGTGGCGTAGTCTCTCTGGCGATAGTCGCGGTTCAGCTGCCGGCCTTCTTCGGCACCGACGATGCGCACGGTGATCTCGGCGTCGGTGGCCAGGGCGTGGCGAATCCAGCGCGTGACCTTGTGGCGCGGCAGCACGGCGCGGTGGGCGGCGGCGCCGTCAAAACGGCCAAACTGCAGCGACAGGGAGAGTTTTTTCAAGGTCATTGATGCCTCTAGCGCTTATGTGGTATGCGCTGATAGCTATTAAGTTAGGAGCTTTCAGGCAGCGCGGCTGCGCGTGGCTGGCGCGCGGCGCGGTGCGTCATAGGCGTCCACGATGCGCGCCACCAGCGGATGGCGCACCACGTCGGCACTGGTGAAGCGCGTCACGGCGATGCCCTTCACGCGCTTGAGCACCCGCTCGGCGTCGATCAGGCCGCTCATCGCGCCCTTGGGCAGGTCGATCTGGCTCACGTCGCCCGTGACCACCGCCTTGGCGCCAAAGCCGATGCGGGTGAGGAACATCTTCATCTGCTCGGGCGTGGTGTTCTGTGCTTCATCGAGGATGACGAAGGCGTTGTTCAGCGTGCGCCCGCGCATGAAGGCCAGCGGGGCGATTTCGATGGCGTTGCGCTCGAAGGCCTTTTGCACCTTGTCGTAGCCCATCAGCTCATAGAGCGCGTCGTACAGCGGGCGCAGATACGGGTCCACCTTTTGCGCCAGGTCGCCCGGCAGAAAGCCCAGGCGCTCGCCCGCTTCCACAGCGGGGCGCGTGAGCACGATGCGCTGCACGGCACTGCGCTCCAGCGCATCCACGGCGCAGGCCACGGCCAGATAGGTCTTGCCCGTGCCGGCAGGGCCGATGCCAAAGGTAATGTCGTGCGTGGCGATGTTTTCGAGGTACAGGTTTTGCGTGGGCGTGCGCCCGCGCAGGTCGGCCCGGCGGGTGTTGAGCACGATGGCACCCTCGGGCGCCTCCACCAACGACTGGTCGCCCGCCAGCATGAGCTGCAGGTAGTCTTCCGTGAGGGGACGCTCGGCCATTTCATACAGGGCCTGCAGCAGCTCCATGGCCTGGGTGGCCTTGGCTTTGGGACCATCGACCTTGAACTGCTCGTGCCGGTGCGCAATGCGCACCTGCAAAGCCACCTCGATGGTGCGCAGGTGCACGTCGGCCGGGCCGCACAGGTGCGTGAGCCGGGTATTGTTGTGGGGAGTGAAGGTGTGGCGCAGGATCACGCGGATAATTCCAGTCAGGCAACGAAAAACACGGCAAGAAAGACGGCGCTGCAACTGGTGCGTTCGCCGGCAAAGGACATCAATGATAGGCAAATTGACCGGCACCCTGCTGGAGAAGAACCCGCCCGAGGTGCTGCTGGACTGCCACGGCGTGGGTTACGAGGTGAATGTGCCCATGAGCACCTTCTACAACCTGCCTGCCGTGGGTGAGCGCGTGAGCCTGCTCACGCAGTTCATCGTGCGCGAGGATGCGCAGCTGCTGTATGGCTTTGCCACTGCGCCCGAGCGCCAGGCGTTCCGCGAGCTCATCAAGATATCGAATGTGGGGCCGCGCACGGCGCTGTCCATCCTTTCCGGCATGGGCGTGGGCGATCTCGCGCAGGCCATCACGCTGCAAGAGGCGGGCCGCCTGGTCAAGGTGCCGGGCATCGGCAAGAAGACCGCCGAGCGCCTGCTGCTGGAGCTCAAGGGCAAGCTGGGTGCCGACATGGGCGCGCACGCGCAGGTGACCAGCGATGCCCAGGCGGATATTTTGCAGGCGCTGCTGGCGCTGGGTTACAACGACAAAGAGGCGGCAGCGGCGCTCAAGGCCCTGCCCCAGGATGTGGGTGTGAGTGATGGCATCAAGCTGGCGCTCAAGGCGCTGGCGAAATAATCCCGACCAAACGACTCCAGGAAGAGGTGACCATGAAGCTTCAATATGCCGTGCATTGGGTGAGCGCTGTGGGTGCAGTGCTGCTGGTGGCCGCTTGCGGCGGGGGCAGCTCGTCAGCGCCAGCGCCAGCGCCTGAACCAACGCCTGTGCCGATAGATTCGGCAACGGACCGGATCGAGCCATTTGACCCGAGCCTGCTCAGGACCCTGAAGTCAGCTGCCGCCACACCGCGTGCCGCCGGGCGCGCCCCGCAGGCCACGCCGGTGCGGCTGGGGCCGCTGGCGGCCCCAGCGCTGCAATCATTGCAAAAAAAGACAGCACCCAACCAGGGCGCTGGCATGCGCCAGCAAATTGGCCTGGCACGGGCTTTGACCGCCACGGCCACTGCGTTGGGGTTGCGGGGGCATTTGCAGTGGTCGCCCACGGAACGCGGCACGCAACGTGCCGCCATCAGCTTTGAGGCGCAAGGTGCGCAGGGCGCTCGACTGGGCGTGCTGGTGCGCGCGCTGCCGGCGGGCAGCACGCTGCGCTTTTATGCGCAGGCCGGCGAGGCGGTGTTCGAAGTGTCGGGCCAGGAGGTGCTGGGCACCATTGCGCGCAACCTGCAGGCGGGCGATACCGGCGATGCGGCGCGCACCTACTGGAGCCCCGATTTCGGCGGCGCCGAGACCACGCTGGAGCTGGAGTTGCCGGCCAACGCGGATCTGGCCCAGCTCGATATTGCCGTGCCCACGCTGTCGCACTTTTTTGTCTCGCCAGACCGTGTGGT
>DCVY01000251.1 GCA_002327945.1 Acidovorax delafieldii
GTTATGCAGGTCATCCCTTGAGGACGGGGAACCGAGGAAAATATTGATCCGGCACGGTTTATTCCTGAGATTCGATACCGTTCATCCTGAGTTTGTCGAAGATCTTCCACCAACCCAGTCCGAGCGGGGTTCACGAACAATGCGCGCCGAATCAATAGGTTAAATAGCAAAAGGACAATCCATGACCACGCCGGAACAATCCCAACTTGGCAAGGCATCAGCGTATGCCGACCAGTACGATGCTGCGCTGCTGTTTCCCATCCCGCGTGCGGACAAGCGCGTCGAGATCGGCATTGCGGGCGCGCCTCCTTTCTTCGGGGCCGATTTGTGGACGGCGTTCGAACTATCGTGGCTGAACTTGCGCGGCAAGCCGCAGGTGGCGCTGGCGCACATCACCGTGCCCTGCGAGACGCCCAACATCGTCGAGAGCAAGTCCTTCAAACTCTACCTCAACAGCTTCAACAGCACCCGCTTTACCGACGCGGCCGAAGTGCAGGCCCGTATCCGCGCCGACATCAGCGAGGCCGTGTGGCGCGGCGCCGACCACCCCGCCACCGTGGGCGTGAAGCTGCTGCTGCCCGAGCTGTTTGACCGCGAGCCCGTGCACGAGCTGGACGGCCTGAGCCTGGACCGGCTGGATGTGGAATGCACACGCTACCAACCCGCACCCGACTTGCTGACTGCTGCGTTGGACGAAGCGCCCGTGTCCGAGGTGCTGACCAGCAACCTGCTCAAGAGCAATTGCCTGGTCACGGGCCAGCCCGACTGGGGCAGCGTGCAGATTGCCTACAGCGGCCCGCAGATCGACCAGGAAGGCTTGCTGCAATACCTCGTGAGTTTTCGCAACCACAACGAATTCCACGAACAGTGTGTGGAGCGCATCTTCATGGACGTATGGACGCGCTGCAAACCCATCAAGCTCACGGTGTACGCGCGCTACACCCGCCGCGGCGGGCTCGACATCAACCCGCTGCGCACCAGCCACCCGCAGCAGTTGCCGGCCAACATCCGGACGGCCCGGCAGTGACAGGCGTCAGGCCCGCGCGTTCAGGCCCTTCAGGGCATCTTGAACACATCCACCGACCGCCCCAGCGATTCGGCGCTGGCCTTGAGACTTTGCGCCGACGCCGTGGACTCTTCCACCAGCGCGGCGTTTTGCTGCGTGACCGTGTCGAGCTGGGTCACAGCCTCGTTCACCTGCGAAATACCGAGCGACTGCTCCTTGGTGGCGCTGCTGATCTGCTGAACCAGCGCGCTCACCCGCTGCACGGCATCGACCACCTCGTGGATGGTGCCAGCGGCATGATCCATCTGCTGGGCGCCGCTGGAAATCTGGTCCACGGTGGTCGAGATCATTGCGCTGATCTCTTTGGCCGCCGCTGCGCTGCGCTGCGCGAGCGCCCGCACCTCGCCCGCCACCACCGCAAACCCGCGGCCTTGCTCGCCCGCACGGGCCGCCTCGACCGCCGCGTTGAGCGCCAGCAGATTGGTCTGAAACGCAATGCTTTCGATCACCCCCACGATCTCGCGGATCTTGGTGGACGATTGCCTCATGTGCTGCATGGCAGCGCCCACCTCCTGCACCGCTTTTCCTCCACGCAAGGCGGTCTCGCTGCTTTGAGCGCTCTCACGGGACACCGTGGCTGCAGTGTCCGCCGTCTGCCGGACGGTACTGGACAGCTCCTCCATCGACGCGGCCGTTTCCTCCAGGCTGCTGGCCTGTGACTCGGTGCGCGCCGACAGGTCGTAGCTGCCTTGCATGATCTCCGTGGCCGACTCGGTAAAACTGCGCACCTCTGTGCGCACATCGCCCACCACGGCCCGCAGATTGACCTGCGTCTGCTGCAGCCGCTGCAACAGCACGCCCAGGGGCTGGGGATAATCGGTCGCCACCGAGGTCGCCAGATTGCAGCCGGAAATATCCGAAGAAAAACGGATGGCCTCCTGCACCCCCGACAACACGACCGACTGATAGCGCCACAGCACACAACCCGCACCGATCAGCAGCAACGCGGCTCGCGTGGCAATGGCCGTGCCACCCTGCAAGCCCACCACATCAGGCAAAAGCACCACCAGCACCAGCAGCAGCAACAAGGCGGCCATGCGTTGCAACAAAGGCAGCTGCGCTGCGCGCTGGCGCAGCCCCTTGAAGCCGCTGTAGCGTATTGCGCCGGATTCCAGGGTGAAACTGCTGCGGCCCGATGCGGTTTCTGCACGCATCTGGGCATACAGTGCCTCGGCGGCGGCGGATTCAGCGGCGGAGGGCTTGGTGCGCACCGACATGTAGGCGCGCGGCTTGCCACCTTCCATGATGGGCGTGACATTGGCCCGCACCCAATAATGGTCACCGTTTTTGCGGCGGTTTTTGACCAGCCCCGTCCAGGGCTCACCGCGGCCGATGGTGCGCCACATGTCTTTGTAGGCTTGGGCGGGCATGTCGGGGTGGCGAATCAGATTGTGCGGCTGGCCCACCAGTTCATCGTGGCTGAACCCGCTGGCCTCGATGAAAGCGCGGTTGCAGTGCAAGATGACACCTTTGGTATCTGTGGTCGATACCAGCATGCTCTGGGCCGGAAAATCGTATTCACGCTGGGTTACCGGCAAATTCACACGCATGCGCTGGGTCTCCTTGTGTTGTCCCGGCCAGAAAACGGCAGGAAAACCTTTGATTTTAATCACTCCGTCACAATTCAACACAAATACCCCACCCCAGCGCCAAGTCAAAACAGCGGCGCGGTGTGCGGGTCCGGGTGACGTGCCTGGCGGGTGGCTGCGGAAACCGGCCCGTCCCCCGAAAGCAGGTGCTCGGACGGGCGCACCAGCGCCCCCACCCGCACACCCAGCAGGCGCAAGCGCTTGTCGAGTGGCACGCGCTTGAGGCACAGCCCCGCCGTGTGGCGGATGGTGGCCGCGTCCTGCGTGGGCGCGGGCAAGGTGTGGTCGCGCGTGGCGGTTTTGAAGTCGTCATAGCGCAGCTTGATGCCGATGGTTTTGCCCGCATAGCCCTTGCGCTGCAGGTCCTCAGCCACACGCTGGCACAGGTCGGTGAAGATGAGCGAAAGCTCGGCCTTGTCGCGCACGGCGTGCAGATCGCGCTCGAACGTGGTTTCGCGGCTCATGCTGACGGGCTCGCTCTCGGTCACCACGGGGCTGTCGTCCCGGCCCCAGGCCGCGCGGTGCATCCAGGCTCCGGTCGATTTGCCGAAATGCCCCATCAGCCACTGCGGGTCTTGCACTGCCAGCTCTCCAATGGTCTGGATGCCCAGAGCCGCGAGCTTTTCGCCCGCCTTGGGGCCGATGCCGTTGATCTTGCGCACGTTGAGCGGCCAGATCTTGGCCTGCAAATCTTCTTCGTAAACGATGGAGATGCCATTGGGCTTGTTGAACTCGCTGGCCATCTTGGCCAGCAGCCGGTTGGGCGCCACGCCGATCGAGCAGGTCAGGCCCGTGGCGTCCAAGATGCCTTTCTGGATGAGCCGCGCCAGCACGCGCCCGCCCTCGCGCTGGCCACCGGGCACGTCGGTGAAATCAATGTACACCTCGTCCACGCCGCGGTCCTGCATCACTGGCGCAATGTCGGTGATGGTGCGCTTGAACAGGCGCGAGTATTTGCGCACCTCGTCAAAATCCACCGGCAGCACGATGGCCTGCGGGCACAGCCGGGCCGCCTTCATCATGCCCATGGCCGAGCCCACGCCAAACTGCCGCGCGGCATAGGTGGCGGTGGTGATGACGCCCCGGCCCACATAGTCTTTCAACCGGGGGAAATCGGCCACAGGGATAAAGCGCGGATCGCGCAGACCCGAACCATCGGGCTGCTGCAGCAAGGCATCGTCCGCTTTGCGCCGCCCACCGCCAATCACCACGGGCAGCCCCTGAAGCTGCGGATAGCGCAGCAACTCGACAGATGCAAAGAACGCATCCATGTCCAGGTGCGCAATGCGGCGCAGCGGTGCGGGGCGATCAGCGGGAGATACAGAAAAGGGTGCAGCAGCTTCGGTCACAGCCACTATTTTGCGCGGTCCGCCCGCCTCCGCCACATTCGCCTTTTGCGGCCCTGATTGCAAACCGGATCATGCGAGCGGGCAGGTCCAGCGTGATTTGCAGCGCCTATTGATCCGGAACGGTTTATTCCTGAGATTCGATAGCGTTCATCCTGCGTTTGTCGAAGAGCTTCCACCAACCCAGTCCGAGTGGGGTTCACGAATAATCCACGCCGAATCAATAGGAGGCTGTCGAAGGGCTTCGACAATCTCTCAGAGGCTGAGACAAGGTGCTAATCTTCGAGAAGAAACAAATTGAAACGCTTATGCAGAAAGCGTTATTCGCTATTAATTCATGAGCAAACCGGTGCCTGACCGCCGTCTTGCTCCACCAGCACGGGCGCGGCATCCGCCCCTGCATACAGGCGAAACTGTCGCCGGCCCGCCTGCTTGGCGGCATACATGGCCGCGTCGGCATGGCGCGACAGCTCCTCGAAATTCTGGCCATGCCCGGGGAACAGGGCGATACCGCCGCTCAGCCCCACCGACAACGCCCTGCCGTGGACCACATAAGGGGCGCTGCATGCGGCCGCGATCTTGCGCGCCACATGGCAGGCCTGCTCGGGGGCATGAATGCCCGGCAGCAACACCACAAACTCATCGCCCCCCTGGCGGCACACCGTGTCGGACGCACGCACGGCGCCCGTGAGGCGCTGCGCCAGCTGCACCAGCAACTCGTCGCCCACGTCGTGGCCCAGGGTGTCATTGATCTGCTTGAATCCATCCAGATCGATGTACATCACGGCCACCGATTTACCGTCGCGCCGCGCATGGGCCAGCGCCTGGCGGGCGCGGTCTTGCAGCAGCACACGGTTGGGCAGGTCGGTCAGCGCATCGTAGTGCGCCAGGTGCGCCATGCGCTCGGCCATGGCCACGGCGTCGGTCACATCGCGCAGCACAGTGACGGCGCCATTGATCTGGCCGTGGCGGTCGGTGATGGGGCTGGCCGATTCCTCCACGTCAAAGCGCTGGCCACTGCTGCGGTGCAGCACCACGCCGCGCGCGTGCTCCACGGTTTTGTGCTGCTGCAGCGCCAGGCGCAGCGGGCTGGGCTGGGGCGCCTGCCCGTCGGGGGTGTGCAGGCGAATCACCTCGTCCACATTGCGCCCGGCGGCATCAAAACCCTGCCAGCCCGTCAGGCGCTGGGCCACGGGGTTGAGGTAGGTGACCAGCCCCTGCGCATCGGTGCAGACCACGGCATCGCCAATCGACTTGAGCGTCAGGCGCATGCGCTCTTTTTCGTCAAACAGCGCATCTTCCATGCGCTTGCGCTCGGTGATGTCGGTCACCTGCACGAAAATGCCGCGCACCTCGTCGCCGTCGGCATCGGGGATATAGGACACCACGCTGTAACGCGCCACCCCATTGGGGTGCAGCATGGTGCACTCGAAAAGTTGCTCGCGCCCCTGCAGGGCCTGCTCAAGATACGGCAGGCTCTTGTCGTAGCGCGTCTCGCCGAGCAGCTCGCTGATATGCCTGCCGTGCATCTGCCCAGGGGTTTTGCCAAACCACTCCACACAGGCATTGTTGGCAAAACGATTGTGCAAATCGCGGTCCCAATAGCCAATCATTGAGGGCAGGTTGTTCAAAATGGTGCGCAAGTCGTGCTCGGCCTGTTGCAGCTGGCCGCTGAGCTGCTGGCGGCGGCGCAACTCCCGTGCAAACAGATACGCCAGCCCCACGCAGGCCGCCAGCAGTACCAGCGCAAAACTGTCCAGAATCCAGGCGCTGCGGTACCAGCCGGCCAATACGGTATCCACCGACTGGGCCACAGTCACCATCAGGGGGTAGTCGCCCACATGCCGGAAGGCAAAAATGCGTTCAACGTCGTCAAGCACGGCGCGGCTGGTGAAGACACCGCTGCGGGCGGACTGGAGGGTGCGCATGTTGGCGGTGCCCGCCAGACTGCGACCCACCGCGTCCTCTCTGATAGGGAACCGCGCAAGCAGCACGCCATCGGCGCGGAACAGGCCCAGGGCGCCACCGGGCCCCATTTCCAACTCGTCAAAAAGGCTTTGAAAATGCGCCAGCCGGATGGCGCCCACCACCACCCCGGCCAGTTTTCCATCAGCGTCGTAGTAGGCACGGCTCAGGGGCAGGCTGTGCAGGCCGGTCAGGCGCGAGCGCACCGGCGCCCCCACGTACAGGCCCTTGTGGGTGCCGCTCTGGAACACCTGGACATAGTCGCGATCGCCAAAGTTGGCCTTGCGGGGTTCTACAAACTGGGAATCGAGCACGACGTTACCAGCCCNNCGCCATCTGGCGTATTTCTGCGGGCAGGGCCAGCACGCGCGGGTCGGTCACCCGCTCCACCACCCCTTGCATCGACTGGTCAAAAGACTCCACCGTGCGCGCGACGCTTTGCTCCAGAGAGCGGGCCAGGTTGGTGTTGGTGCGCTCGGCATTGCTCCAGGTTTCCTCACGCAGCGTCCAGATGCTGCGGGCAAACAAGCCGCCAATGCCCAAAGACAGCAGCATGGCCAGCAGGATCAGACGGGAAGTGGCGGATGATCGCACGCGCAACAAAGAAAACAAGTTTTTAAAAAAGGAGGAACTTGCAGAACTCCCCAAGCCAGCCCAATTAACTGCGACTTGGCGCAGAAGTGAGGTGGGTGCACCACCCCAAAAGGCTGCAAGATCAGGGTATCAAAACAAGAGCTTGGTGCCCACCCATGCATAGTACCCTCAGTTCCGTCACCACCCAAAGATGTGGTGCCCTGCAACGAGGCGCGCGAAACCATTGCCAGGGCAGACAGGGCACCAGCAGTAGCAGCCAAGCCCAAGGCAAAACCTGGACGCCCCAAAAAAGGCGGGGTACGCCCGGCCCCCGAGCCAAGCTCCTTTGGAG
>DCVY01000149.1:0-3085 GCA_002327945.1 Acidovorax delafieldii
TCGTCAAACTCCGCCGTCTCACGGGCGTAGCGCTGTGCCGCACGGGTAGCGATCTTGGCTTTGGCAGCGGCCATGGCGGCCAGCAGGTCTTCGCGCAGTTGGAGCTCTTTGGGCAGGCGCATGCCGTCGGGGGTATTGGCCGTGTCGGCGGCCTCGGCCAAGGTGGCGGTTGATGGACTTCTTTGTCATGCCACTGGCTTCAGCAGTTGACGCTGCGAAAGATTTGGTTTGCGGGCGTGCGCCACCATGCTGCCAGGCAACTTGAGGTGGGACAGCTTGCCCCACCTCAAGTTGCCCCTCAAGTTCCTCCCGCTCCTCCGCCTCCGTCAGGCGCGAGAAAGCGGATGCGCCGCACCCCGCCGTTGCCGCCCACCCAGCGGCCGCCGCCGCCCGAGTTGGCGCGAATCGCATAGCTTTCCAGCCGCACTGGAAAACAGAACTCAAGAATCTCCGGGTCGGTCAGCCGCGAATTGGTCATGTGGGTCTGTACCACGCTCGTGCCGGCAAAGCCGCCCACGCGCTCCTGCGCCTCGATCACGCGGCTGTAGAGCAGTTCGGGCAACACGATGCGCCGGTCAAACAGGCGCGGGCGGTTCTGGTAGGCAATGCGCAGCGCATCACGAAAGCCTTTGGTGGTGATGAGCAGCGTGGGCTCGCCCTTGCGCTCCAGCAGCGCATTCGTGGCCACGGTGGTGCCCATCCTCACGCACGCCACCTGTGCCGGCGTCACTGCCTCGCCGGGCTTCAAACCCAGCAGGTGGCGAATGCCGGCCATGGCCGCGTCCTTGTACTGCCCGGGGTTCTCGGACAGCAACTTGTGCGTGACCAGCGCGCCATCGGGGCGTTTGCCCACCACATCAGTGAAAGTGCCGCCCCGGTCGATCCAGAACTGCCAGCGGGGTGCGAAAGATTGTTGGACGGGCATTATTTGCCACCTGATCAATAGCCAAAAGTGCTTGACAAACAAGCGTCTGGGCCGTTTTTTACTGAGATTTCGACGACCAAGTGCCACAGGGGCCAAAGCGGAAACCTTGCGTGCACAAAATGCGCGGGTGAGATTTACCCGTCACCAAACCAGCGCGCCGAATGAGGCTCACCAGACCCGGGAAGAACGATACCAAACCTGCGCCTTGCACCGCACCGCCCTGCATGACCGCGCAGTGGGTGTTGCAGCGCTTGCAACGATTCGTGTGCGCGCCCCCGGATATGGACAATGGCGCCATGCTGAATGTTCTGTCCATCTGTATCGGCGCCAGCCTCGGCGCGCTGGCCCGCTGGCGGCTGGGCCTGTGGCTCAGTGGCTCCGGCGCGCTGCTGCCCTGGGGCACGCTGGTGGCCAATCTGGTGGGCGCCTACCTCATCGGCGTGTGCGTGGCGGCCTTCCAGGCCCTGCCCCAGATCGACCCTGCCTGGCGCCTGGCGCTGGTCACGGGCTTTCTGGGAGCGCTGACCACGTTTTCCAGCTTCTCGGCCGAGGTCGTGACCATGCTGCAGCAGCAGCGCTACCTTCTGGCGGCCGGCACCACCGCGCTGCATCTGGGGGGCTCGCTGAGCATGACACTGCTGGGCCTGCAGACGGTGGCACTGGCGCTGGCGCCGGCCACCCGCCCCTGATTGGCCGGCTGGCGATTCCCCGAACTTCCAGGCCTTGAATAACTATCGTTTTGATAGCTTTCGGCGCATGACTGGAAAGCATTACAAAAGCTTCTGCCTTAAAATCTCGTAGAGTCCGAGATGCAATGCTCGGGCCCTGTCAACACCCCACTCTCACAGTCCGGCCCCCGCCTCGACGTCTGGAATCCCCATGGAAGCCACCACCCAACTCAACGAACGCCGCCTGGCCGATGCCTGGGCCGAACTGCACGCCCACGCCAACAACGACAACCCCCTGCATGCCGATGCCTACCGGCTGGCCTTTGCCGACCCTGAGTTTTTGTTTCGCCGTGAAACGCGCGGCATCCGGTTTCAGCTGGAAATGCTCAAGCCCGACCTCGGCCAGGCCGAGCAAGGCATCGAGAACACCGTGGTGGTGTTTGGCAGCGCCCGCTTTGTGCCGCCCGACGAGGCAGCAGCAAAACTGAGCGAAGCCGAAGCCAGCGGCGACGAAGTGCAGCTGCTGCGCGCGCGCCGGGCCGCGAGCAATGCCCGCTACTACGACCTCGCCCGGCAGTTTGCCTGCCTCGTGGCCGACTACAGCGAACGCCAGCGCCCCGCCAACCGTATCTACATCTGCACGGGCGGTGGCCCCGGCATCATGGAAGCCGCCAACCGGGGCGCCCACGAGTCGGGCGCACTGAACGTGGGCCTCAACATCGGCTTGCCGCACGAGCAAAGCGGCAACCGTTTCATCTCGCCCTCCCTGAGATTCAAGTTCCACTACTTTGCCCTGCGCAAAATGCATTTCATGATGCGCGCCAAGGCACTGGTCGCGTTCCCCGGCGGGTTTGGCACGCTCGATGAACTGTTCGAAGTGCTCACCCTGGTGCAGACTGGCAAGGCGAAGCCGGTGCCCATCGTACTGTTCGGCGTGGACTACTGGAAGCGCCTGATCAACTTTGACGTGATGGTGGAAGAAGGAACCATCTCGGCCAAAGACCTGCAGCTGTTCCACTACACCGACGACCCGCAGGAGGCCTGGGGGCTGATCAAGGCTTTCTACAAGCTCTGATCCGATTTCGCAACGACGCAAGCCGGCGCGCCAGCGCCCGGTTCACAGCAGATCGTCCTCGGGGCCCAGGTCTGGCAATGCCAAGGTGCTGGCGCCCGCTACGGGCAAGGCTGTGTCGGGCGCGGGCAGGTCCTGCACATCGCGCAGCTTGCGCTGGATGGCGCGGGTGCGCACACCCACCTCGTCAAACTTCTTGGCGGCGGCGTCGATCGACTTTTTGGTGGCCTCGACCACATCGCCGAACTTGGCGAACTCGGTCTTGACCATGCCCAAAAGGCTCCACACCTCGGACGAGCGCTTTTCAATCGCCAGCGTCTTGAAGCCCATCTGCAGGCTGTTGAGCATGGCGGCCAGGTTGGCCGGGCCGGTGATCATCACGCGGCAGTCGTTCTGCACCGCTTCGACCAGGCCGGGGCG
>DCVY01000149.1:3132-13189 GCA_002327945.1 Acidovorax delafieldii
CCTTGTCGGCGGCGTCTTGCGCGTCATGCAGACGCTGGTATTGCTCCACGGGGTACTTGGAGTCGATGGGCAGCCACACGGGGTGCTCGTCGTTGCGGCCCGGCAGGCGGATGGCAAATTCCACCAGTTCGTCGCTGCCCGGCACGGTCTTGACGTTGCGCGCAAACTGGTCGGGTGTGAGCACGTTGTCGATGATGGCCCCCAGCTGCATTTCGCCCCAGGTGCCGCGCGACTTCACGTTGGTCATCACCCGCTTCAGGTCGCCCACGCTACCCGCCAGGGTCTGCATCTCGCCCAGGCCCTTGTGCACCTGCTCCAGCCGGTCGCTCACCAGCTTGAAGGATTCGCCCAGGCGCTGCTCCAGCGTGGCATGCAACTTTTCGTCCACCGTGCGGCGCATTTCTTCGAGCTTGGTGGCGTTGTCGGCCTGGATGGCACCGAGCCTCTCGTTGAGCGCGGTGCGCAGCTGCTCGGCGTTGTGCTGGCTGCCCTGCACCAGGCCCGTGAGCTGCTGCGAGACGGCATCCTGCAGCACCGAAAACTGGTTCTTGATCTGGTAGCTGTTGCCTTCGAGCTGGTCCTTGAGCGCATTCGACATGGTGCCCAACTGGGCCTGGATGTCGGTCTTGAGCGAGTCGAGCGTGAGGCGCGTGGCGGCCGTCAGCGCCTCGAAACGCTCCTGGATGCGCTTTTCAAACAGCGCCGCGCCCTCGCCCATGGCCTCGCGCGACTTGACACTTTCAGCCGCCAGCGCGGCCGTGGTGGTGGTGAGCTCGGTGCGAAAGCCCACCAGCGTGGCCGACAGCTCGGTGCGCGCCGTGGCAGCATCGGCCTGGCCCTGTGCCAGGTGCGCCAGCAGCGCCTTGCTGCTTTCCTCCAGCCGCCCGGCCATGGCCTGTTGCAGACCATCAAAGCGCTGTCCCAGCGCCACATCGAGCGCTGTCTGGCGCTGGGTCAGGGCTGCATCGAACGCCGACAGGCGCTGCTCCAGCCGCCCCTCGAATACCCCGAAGGCCGCAAGCAGTTCGGCACGGCCGTTGCGCGATTCGCTCACGGCCTGTGCCAGGCGCTCGTCCACCGCGTGGCGCAGGGTTTCGAGCGTTGTCTGCGTCGCCTGCGTAAAGCCGCTGAGCTGGTGGGCCAGCGCATCCATGGCGCCATCGTTCTTGGCCACGGCCAGGTGGGTGGCCTGGCCGGTCTGCTCCAGGGCCTGCAGGCGCGCCAGCCACTCGGGCGGCAGATCTACGCGGGGGCGGCGCACCAGCAGCAGCACCAAAAGCAGCAGCACCAGGGCCAGCGCGGCCAACAATACGAAAGTGTCAGTAGTCAAGGCATTCACTATTATTTTTTACAGCGCCCAGCACCTACTCAATAAGTGCAAAGGGCCGATTCCATTCAAAACTCAGGCAGATCGCACTGCAGCCGGCTGGTTCACCGGAGTGAGTGGCCCCCGCCCGTCAAAAAAGGCAATCAGGTTGTCAGCTGCCAGGTTGGCCATGGCCAGGCGCGTGGGCACCGTGGCGCTGGCGATGTGCGGCGTAAGCACCACATTAGGGATGGTGAGCAGGTCGGGGTGCACGCTGGGCTCACCCTCAAACACATCCAGACCCGCCGCCGCAATGCGCCGCTCGCGCAGCGCCACGGCCAGGGCCGCATCATCCACAATGCCGCCGCGCGCAATGTTGATGAGCGTGGCCGTGGGCCTCATCAGTGCCAGCTCGGCCGCGCCAATCGTGTGGTGCGATGCAGCGCTGTAGGGCAGCACCAGCACCACATGGTCGGCCGTGCGCAGCAGCTCGTCCTTTTCGACATAGCGGGCCTTGCATTCGGACTCCAGAGTGGGCGAAAGGCGCGAGCGGTTGTGATAAACCACGTGCATGCCAAAGCCATGTGCGCCGCGCTTGGCAATGCCCTGGCCGATGCGCCCCATGCCGATGATGCCCAGTGTGCTGCCATGGATGTCGCTGCCCGCAAACATGTCGTAGCGCCAGGTGCTCCACTGACCGGAGCGCAGGAAATGTTCGCTTTCGGTGATGCGGCGGGCCGTAGCCATGAGCAGCGCAAAGCCGAAATCGGCCGTGGTTTCGGTCAGCACATCGGGGGTGTTGGTGCCCTGCACCCTGGCGGCGGTCATGGCGTCCACGTCAAAGTTGTTGTAGCCCACGGCCATATTGGCCACGATTTTCAGTCGCGGCGCGGCGGTGATGAGTGCGGCATCGATGCGCTGGCTGCCCGTGGTGAAGGCGCCGTCCTTGTCGGCCAGCCGCGCGGCCAGCTCTTGGGGCGACCAGATCACGTCATCGGGGTTGGATTCGACCTCGAAGTGCTGCGCCAGGCGCTCCACCACTTCGGGAAAGATCGCGCGGGCGACCAGGATGCGGGGCTTGCTCATGGTGTTGATGCCTCCTGTCGGTTCAGTCTTTCTCGCCATGCGAGCAACGACTTTCAAGTGTGTGCGGCACCCGAAACTGGCGGGGCGCCATCGCCAGGACGGCCCGCAAGGGCCGCCCCGCAGCCATGGCCGTCGCCCCCTCGGGGGGAAGGCGCGCAGCGACTCAGGAGGGCATTTCAACGGAACCATATGAAAGTCATCGCCACGAACAGCGGCACCAGGATGCCAAAGGACCACAGCATGTAGCCAAAGAAGCTGGGCATTTTCACACCACGGTCTTCGGCAATGGCCTTGACCATCAGGTTGGGCGCATTGCCGATGTAGGTGCTGGCGCCCATGAACACGGCGCCCGCCGAAATGGCCGCCAGCGTGGGGGCCAGCGTAGTCATGAGCACGGCGGGATCGCCCCCGGCGGTATTGAAGAACACCAGGTAGGTAGGGGCGTTGTCCAGAAACGCGGACAGCACCCCGGTGGCCCAGAAATACATGGCCGGGTCGGGCGACCCGTCGGGCCGGGTGACGGCAGCGACGATGGCGCCAAACGGCCCATTCGCGCCCGCCTTGAGCATGGCGATCACGGGAATGATGGTCAGAAAGATGCCAGCAAACAGCTTGGCCACTTCCTGCATGGGGCCCCAGCCAAACTGGTTGTCGGCATGGACCTTTGGGGGCGTGAGCCAGAGCGAGGCCAGCGTGACGATGACGAGGCCCACATCGCGCACGATGCCGGGCAATCCAACTTCGGTGCCGGCGATGTTGAACACCACGGACGATTTCCAGAAGCCGCTGAGCAGCACCAGCGCCACTACCGCACCCAGCAGGGCAAAGTTGACCTTGCCATCAAAACCAATGGCGCGGGTATCGGGGGTCGGGTCTTGGGGTGTCACCTCTTTGTTGCGGTGGAAATACCAGCGGTCCAGCGCATAAAACAGCACGAGCAACACGCCCACCAGAAACAGCGTCTCCTGGAAGATGTGGGCCACCGTCCAGAAAAAATCCACACCCTTCAAAAAACCCAGGAACAGCGGCGGATCACCCAGCGGCGTGAGCGAGCCGCCCGCATTCGACACGATGAAGATGAAAAACACCACCACATGGGCCACATGCGTGCGGTTGTCGTTGGCGCGGATCAGCGGGCGGATCAGCAGCATGGATGCCCCCGTGGTGCCCATGAAACTGGCCAGCACGGCGCCAATGGCCAGGATGGCCGTGTTGAGCCCCGGGCTGCCATGCAGGTTGCCCCGGATGTAGATGCCGCCCGACACTGCGAACAGCGCCGTGAGAAGAACGACGAACGGAATATATTCGGCCAGCAGCGCATGGACAAAACTGGCGCCAGCAACCGCCGGGCCAAACACCACGGCAAACGGCACCAGAAACGCCAGCCCCCAAGCCGCAGCCACCTTGCCGAAATGGTGGTGCCAGAAGATGGGCGCCAGCAAGGGCACGAGCGCAATTGACAGCAAAATGCCGGCAAACGGCACCCCCCACAGCATCGAGAGGCGGCTGCCGTCGACGTCGGCAGCACAGGCCAGGCTAGGCAGCACGCACAAGGCAACCGCAGCCAGCCAGCGGGAAATTGTCATGGATTTGTCTCCTTCTTGTCGCAGATTGGGTGGGATAGGCCTGGGTCACGCGCGCAGCGCACACAGCGTGCACAGCGTCATCGCGGTGGTCAGGGCACCGCAGGAATCTCGAACACCTGGCGCAGATAGGCCAGGTATTTCTCGTCATCGCACATGCCTTTGCCGGGCGTATCAGACACCTTGGCCACGGGCTGGTCATTGCAGCGCGTCATCTTGATGACCACCTGCAGCGGCTCGTAACCGAGATCGTTGGTGAGGTTGGTGCCGATGCCGAACGCCAGCTGGCAGCGCCCCCGGAACTGCTGGTACAGCTCAATGGTGCGCGGCACCGTGAGGGCGTCGCTGAAGATCAGCGTCTTGGTCAGCGGGTCCACGCGGTTCTTGCGGTAATGCTCAAGCAGGCGCTCACCCCAGACAAACGGGTCGCCGCTGTCATGGCGCGCGCCATCAAAGAGCTTGCAAAAATACAGGTCGAAGTCGCGCAGGAAAGCGCTCATGCCGTAGACGTCCGACAGCGCAATGCCCAGATCGCCCCGGTATTCCTTGGCCCACATTTCAAAGCCAAACACCTGACTGTCGCGCAAACGCGGGCCCAGCGCCTGGCAGGCCTGCAAATATTCGTGCGCCATGGTTCCGAGCGGTGTCACGCCCAGCTTCATGGCATAGAGCACGTTGCTGGTGCCGGCAAACTGGCCAGCGCCGGGCGGCGCCCCCGGGCGGCGGTCACCTGTACCCAGACGGGCGACCAACACGCGCAGCAGCTCTTCGTGCCACGCGCGGCTGAAGCGCCGACGCGTGCCGTAGTCGGCAATCTTGAGGTCGGCCAGGCCATCGGCCTGCAACCACGCAATCTTGTCATCCAGGCGCCGACGGCCCTCGGGAAAATCAGGCACTTTCTGCGTGTTGCGAAAGTACACCTCGTTCACGATGGCCAGCACCGGAATCTCGAACATGATGGTGTGCAGCCAGGGCCCGCGGATGGTGATGTCGATCTCACCCGAGGACAGCGGCGTAATGGTGATGTATTTCTCGTTCAGCCGGAACAGGCCGAGAAAATCCACAAAGTCGCTCTTGATGAAGCGCAGGGAGCGCAGGTAATCGAGCTCGTCGGCCTGGAACTGCAGACTGCACAGTGTGCGGATTTCTGAGCGGATCTCGGCCACATAGGGCGCCAGCTGCGCACCCGGGTTGCGGCATTTGAAGCGGTATTCGACCTGCGCACCCGGAAACTGGTGCAGCACCACCTGCATCATGGTGAACTTGTACAGATCGGTGTCGAGCAAGCTGGTGATGATCATGGTGAGGCGGGGCCACTGCCGTACGGCCCGGAGATGCGAAAACCATCGCTGACGAAGCCAATGACTCCAAAGTGTAGGCCATCAGGCGCCTGTCGCCACCGTCCATGGGCCCAGGGCACGCCCGGTTGCCAATTGTCCGTCAAAAATAATGCAAGCGCTTATGCACAATGCACCAGCAGCTATATTTTATGAAGCACAAATCTCAAGCCGCCGCCACCAGCGCCGGCAACACGGCGCGCAGCTGCCCAGGCGCCTGCACGGGCCGGCGTGTTGCGCTGCCCACATACGCATGGATGAAATGCCCGGCAGCAACGCACAGCGCCTCCCCCTGGGCAAACAGGCCCACCTCGTAACGCACACAGGAGCCGCCCAGTCGCGCCACGCGGATGCCCGCATCCACCGTCTGGGGAAAAGCCAGCGGGGCAAAATAATTCTGGGTTTGAATCACCAGGCCAATGGTTTCGCCGGTGTGGATATCGAGCACGCCCTGCTCGATCAGGTGGGCTTTCACCGCCGTATCGAACCAGCTGTAGTCAACGGCGTTGTTCACTGGCCACAGACATCGTTGTCGGACCAGCGGGTGCTGATGGAGCGAAAGGCCCGGTAGGCGCTGCGCGGCTGCGGCGCAGGGCCCGCTGGCTGAGCAGCCTGAGCGGGCTGGAGAGCAGGGGCAGTGGTCAAGGGCCGCACATTCTGCCAGCGCGCGTAGTATTGCTGCGCCACTCGCCAGGTGGTGAGCTGCGCCTGCAGGGTGTCGGCCATGTCACGGCCATAGCCCCCAGCCATCGTGAAGGCCAGTGGCACACGGCGCTGCCAGGGCCAATCGAACACCCGGCGGTCACGCGCTTCCAGTCCATCGTGTCTCAGCGCGAGGCGTCCCAGCCAGTCGCCCACATGGGGATCGGTGCACGCCAGATACAGCACCAGCCCGGGCGCAAAGCGTTGGTTCAGCGTGTCCAGCGCCTGTTCCAGCGCATGCAAATATTCGTCGTCCGCGCAGCCGTCGGGCAGTTCGACATCCAGATCGCAGGCCTCCTTGCGAGACGGGAAATGGCGTGCTCCATGCAGCAACTGGGTGAACACACTGGCATCTCGACGAAAAATGTGCGCCGTGCCATTGCCCTGGTGCACATCCAGAGCGATCACTGCCACGCACAGCGGCACCGCCATGCCACCGCCGCGCCCACACGCCCATTCGACCCGCATGAGACGCGCGACCACGGCAATGTCGTTGAACACGCAAAACCCGCTGCCCTTGGCGGCATAGGCGTGGTGCGCGCCACCCGCCAAATTGCCCGCCAGTCCTTCCCGCAGGGCCACGCGGCACGCCGCGATGGTGGCGCCTACCGAGCGCCGGGCACGCTCGGCCATCGCCTCGGCCCACGGAAAACCGATCTCCCGCTGAGCGGCTGCAGACAGGGCCAGGGTGCCGGCAGCAATCGCCTGGATATATCCTGGCGTATAAACCAGCGCCAGTTCACCATCGGTCACCGGCGAAGCCACCTGCTGCAGCACCCGGGGCAACTGCTGCTCCAGACGGGCGCGCTACAGACGATATTTCGCCAGGGGAAAGCAGCGCCCCTCTGGCAGGCACCCAACAAAAGGGTCTGCTTAATAGGCATGCATTACTGGATTGTGGCAAGGCCTCTGTCGCTGGGGTGCAGCCCCTAATATGTTGCATCGCAATAAAAACGCTTGCAATGGAGCAACAAGTCCCTAGAATCCATCACATGCTGCACTGCAACATGACTTTACCAAGTCAAGGTCAGCGCAGATGTCCGTAAGCCACCTGACCCATCCGGGTTCCATTTTTTAGGAGATATGACATGACGCTGACCGCAGAACAAATCATGGCCTCGAACAAAGCCAACATCGAAACCCTGTTTGGTCTGACCACCAAGGCCTTTGAAGGCGTTGAAAAGCTGGTCGAGCTGAACATGACCGCTTCACGCGCTGCACTGTCGGAAGCTGCACAACACACCCAAGCTGTCATGGACGTGAAGGACGCACAAGAACTGATAGCCCTGCAAGCCGGCATGCTCCAGCCCTTGGCTGAAAAGACTGCCGCCTACAGCCGTCACCTGTATGACATCGCCTCGGGCACTGGCACCGAACTTGGCAAGGCCATCGAAAGCCAGGCTGCCGACGTACAAAAGGCATTCACCAACCTGGTGGACAACGCTGCCAAGAACGCCCCCGCCGGCTCTGAAACCGCTGTCGCCGTGATGAAGAGCGCCATGTCCGCTGCCACCAATGCTTTCGAATCGGTGCAAAAGGCCGTGAAGCAAGCATCTGACGTGGCCGAAGCCAACTTCAACGCCGTCGCCAGCACTGCTGCTGACGCTGCCAAGTCGGCCGCCCCCCGCAAGCGCTAAACCACCCTCCGCTGCGCGCCGAGGCACTAACTCTGGCCAGCGATCAGGGATTTCCCTGATAATCCAGACATCACCCCGGCACCGGGGCATCCAGTTGTCTCCTTGGATCCTCTCGAAACCTTCGTTTCAGGGATCCTTTTAAAGCCCGATCGCGAGATCGGGCTTTTTTTTAGCCATGTCCCCAGCCAGATAGCGTGAAACGCTGCACTATTAATCCGGCACGGTTTATTCCTGAGATTCGATATCGTTCATCCTGGGCTTTTCGAAGAGCTTCCACAAACTCAGTCCGAGCAGGGTTCACGAATAATTCCCGCCGAATCAATAGGATTAAAGGCCCGCCAACACGCGCACATGCGCTTCCACGCTGCGCGCCAGGGCGCTCATCACATAGCCACCCTCCAGGCACGACACGATGCGGCCCTTGGAATGGCGCCGGGCAATGTCCATGATGCGCTGGGTGATCCAGGCATAGTCGGCCTCGACCATGCCCAGCTGACCCATGTCGTCCTCGCGGTGGCCGTCGAAGCCTGCGCTGATGAAGATCATCTCGGGCTGGAAAGCTTCCAGTCGCGGAATCCACATTATCTCGACAATTTCGCGAATATCCATGCCGCGCGTGTAGGCTGCCACCGGCACGTTCACCATGTTGGGCGCGGGATTCTGGTCGCCACTGTACGGATAGAACGGGTGCTGGAAGATCCCCACCATCAGCGCACGCGGGTCGTTGGCCAGGATGTCTTCAGTGCCGTTGCCGTGGTGCACATCGAAATCCACCACCGCCACGCGCTGCAGGTTGTAGCGCTGCAGCACATATTTGGCCGCCACCGCCACGTTATTGAAAAAACAAAACCCCATGGCCTTGTCGCGGCAGGCATGGTGACCGGGCGGGCGCACCGAGCAAAACGCATTGGTGATCTCGCCGGCCATCACCGCATCGGTGGCAGCCAGGGCAGCGCCGGCGGCGCGCAAAGAGGCCTTCCAGGTGTGCGCATTGATGGAGGTGTCGGTGTCGAGCTGCGCGTAAGGCGGGCCACCCGCCATCAGCTCTTCGTTGAGCAGATCCGACAGGCCGCGCATGGCCGCCACATGGAGCCGGCTGTGCGCCAGCTCAATGTCGGCGATCGAGGCCTCGGGCGCTTCGTAGCGTTCCAGGGCGTCAGACACGCCGGTCATCAGCAGACGGTCTTCGATGGCGTCCAGCCGCTCGGGGCATTCGGGATGCCCCGGCCCCATTTCATGCTTTCGGCAGTCGGTATGGGTGAAATAGCCTGTCTTGCTCACAGTGAAATCCCCGTGTCTCTTTTTTCGGATAACGTGACGCCATGCATGCACAGCCAAAAATCAAATCTCTTTTGGATCAGCTTAACACGGTGATTGTGGGCAAAACCGCCCAGATACAAGACTGCGTGGCCTGCCTGCTGGCGGGCGGGCATCTGCTCATCGAGGATGTGCCGGGCGTGGGCAAGACCACACTGGCCCACGCGCTGTCGCGCACCTTCGGCCTGCAGTTCTCGCGCGTGCAGTTCACCGCCGACCTGATGCCCAGCGATCTCACGGGCGTGTCGGTGTACGAGCGCGGCAAAGAGGCCTTCGTATTCCACCCTGGCCCGGTATTTGCCCAGGTGCTGCTGGCCGATGAAATCAACCGCGCCAGCCCCAAGACCCAAAGCGCCCTGCTCGAAGCCATGGAAGAAAAGCAGGTGTCGGTGGAGGGCGAAACCCGCGCCCTGCCCCACCCGTTTTTCGTGATTGCCACGCAGAACCCGCACGACCAGCTGGGCACGTTTGCCTTGCCCGAATCACAGCTCGACCGCTTTCTGATGCGCATCTCCATCGGCTACCCCGACCGCGCCGCCGAGCGCCTGCTGCTGGCCGGCGGCGACCGGCGCGACCTGGTGGACAGCCTGCTGCCCCTGCTGTCGCAGGACGAGCTGGCGCAATTGCAGCGCCAGGTGCTGGCCGTGCACACCGCCGAGCCGCTGCTCAGCTATGTGCAGGACCTGATTGCCGCCACCCGCACGGGCCGCTGGTTTTTGCAGGGTCTGTCGCCGCGCGCGGGCATTGCGCTGGTGCGCGCCGCCAAGGCCCAGGCGTTGATCAGCGGGCGCGACTATGTGGCGCCCGACGACGTGCAGGCCGTGCTGCCGCAGACCATTGCGCACCGCCTGGTGCCCGTGGGCGACGCCCGGCGCGGCGCGGTGGAACAGGTGCTCGCCATGGCCGAGTCGGTACCCCTGCCCTGACGTTGCACGCCATGCCGCCAACTTCCGGCGCCTCCTGCGCCTCTGCCAGTATCCCTGCGCCCACGCGGTCTACCCCCAGCGCCATGCCTTTGCGCCGGGCGGGGCTCCATCCGCTGGCCCTGGTGCGTGCGCGCTTTCAGCGCTGGTGGGAGGCGCGCCTGCC
>DCVY01000149.1:13271-16367 GCA_002327945.1 Acidovorax delafieldii
TCAAAGCGCCCGATCCCCACTTTCTGGGTGGCAGCACGGCATTTGAAGTGCAGCTTTTCAACGACCGGCGCACGCCACGCCACGGCATTGCACTGTCCGTGCACGGCCATGGCAAGACCACGCACGACTGGGCATGGACCGACGTGCCCGCGCAGGGCAGCGCCAGCGTGCAGGTGGCGTTCCGGCCCGAGCGCCGGGGGCTGCACCGGGTGCCCACGCTCGTGGCTGAAACCCGCTTTCCGCTGGGCACCTTCCGCGTCTGGAGCTACTGGCGCCCCGCCGCGCAGGTGCTGGTGTACCCCGCCCCCGAGGTGCCCGCACCGCCGCTGCCGCCCGGCGAGCCGCGTACCAGCGGCACGGGCAGCGCCAGCACCCAGGGCATCGGCGAATTCGATGGCGTGCGTGCCTACCGGCGTGGCGACCCGCTCAAGCTGGTGGTCTGGAAGAAAGCGGCCAAATCGCTGGCCACCGGCACGGACGACCTCGTCAGCCGCGACGCTCAGCAGTCGCAGCGCCACGAGCTGTGGCTGGACCTGGCCCACGCCGCCCTGCCCGACCACGAGGCCCGCATCTCGCGCCTGACGGCCTGGGTGCTGCAGGCCGACCGGCTGGGCATCGGCTATGGCCTGCGCCTGCCGGCGGTAGAGCTGGCCCCGGACACCGGTGCAGCCCACCGCCGGCGCTGCCTGGAGGCGCTGGCGCTGTGCTGAGCCTCGCCCCGATAATTGGCATCACAAAAGCCTGCAGCGCCTATCCCGAAAACGCTGCAGGCTCTGCTTTTCACAGCGATTGCCTGCCGCTTGCGCAGGCACCGCTCCACACCCCATGACCCTGCGCCAGACCCTTTCCACCCTGCCGCGCGACACGCGGGACACGCTGTTTCTGCTGCTGGTGATTGCCTGGGTGGTGGCCCCGCAGGTCGCCCATCTACCGGTGTGGGCCAGCCTGATGGCGGGCGCCGTGCTGCTGTGGCGCGGCTGGCTGGCCTGGAACGTCCGCCCACTGCCGCGGCGCTGGGCCGTGGCCGGGTTGCTGGTGGTGGCGGTGGCTGGCACCCTGTTCACCCACAAAACCATTCTGGGGCGCGATGCGGGCGTCACGCTCATCGTGATGCTGCTGGCGCTCAAGACACTGGAGCTGCGCGCGCGGCGCGATGCCATGGTGGTGTTCTTCCTGGGCTTCTTCACGATGCTCAGCAATTTCTTCTTCTCGCAATCGCTGCCGACGGCGGTGGCCATGCTGGTGGCGCTGCTGGGGCTGCTCACGGCGCTGGTCAACGCCCACATGCCCGTGGGGCGCCCGCCGCTGGCGCACGCGTTTCGCCTGGCCGGCACCATGGCGCTGCTCGGGGCGCCCGTCATGGCGGCGCTGTTTTTGCTGTTTCCGCGCATGGCCCCGCTGTGGGGCATGCCCAGCGACACCATGGCGGGTCGCAGCGGGCTGTCGGGGGTGATGAAGGTGGGCAACATCGCCGAGCTGGCGCTGGACGACAGCGTGGCCCTGCGCGTGCGCTTCGACACCCCCGGCGGCGCTGCGCCGCCACAGAAAGATCTGTATTTTCGGGGGCCGGTGTTCGCCGCCTTTGACGGCAGCGAATGGCACCCGTTGTCGTACCGCGCGGGCAACCGATCGCTGGATCGCCCCGGCAGCCCCGCACAGCTGAAGGTGCAGGGCCCGGCGCTGCGCTATGAAGTGACGCTGGAACCCCACAAGCGCCCCTGGCTGCTGGTGCTGGACGCCGCGCGCGACAAGCCCAGCCTGGCCGGCATGGGCGTCTTCATGACGGACGACCTGCAGTGGCTGACCAGCCGCCCGATCACCGACGTGACGCGTTACCAGGCGACAAGCCACCCGCAGTTTCGCCATGGGCCCGAAGCCGCCACCCCCGCACTGCGCGCCTACACCGAGCTGCCTCCCGGCTTCAACCCGCGCACGCTGGCGCTGGCCCAGGAGCTGCGCAGCGACCCGCGCATCGCCTCCGCCCCGCCCTCCGACCCAGCCCTTGACGCCACGCCCGCACTGGTCAACGCCGCGCTCGCGCGCCTGCGCACCGGCGGCTACCGCTACACGCTGGAGCCCGGCGTGTACGGCCAGCACACGGCCGACGAGTTCTGGTTCGACCGCAAGGAAGGGTTTTGCGAGCACATCGCCTCGGCCTTCGTGGTGCTGATGCGCGCCATGGACATTCCGGCGCGCATCGTNNTGGATGGCCGGGCGCGGCTGGGTGCGCGTGGACCCCACCAGCGCGGTCGCCCCCGGTCGCACCGGCGCCTTCGAGCGCCTGCAGGCCCCACGCGGCGCCCTGGCCACCGCCATGGGCGCTGTCATGAGCCCCGGCTTGGCGCAAAACCTGCGCGCCATGTGGGAAGCGGTGAACAACGGCTGGAACCAGTGGGTGCTCAACTACACGCAAAGCCGCCAGCTCGATCTGCTCAAGTCGCTGGGGTTTGAATCGCCCAGCTGGCAAGACCTCACCACCGTGCTGGGCGCGCTGCTGGGGCTGGCCGCGCTGGGCGGCGCCGGCTGGACGCTGTGGGAGCGCAGCCAGCACGACCCCTGGCTGCGCCTGCTGGCCCGCGCGCGCCAGCGTCTGGCCCGCAGTGGTTTGACCCTGCCCGACACTTTGCCTCCCCGGGCCATGGCCAGCCGGGTGCAGGCACAATTTGGCGATGCCGCGCAAGGCGTGGCCGACTGGCTGCTGCGGCTGGAACAATGGCGCTATGGCGCCCAACCCGAGACCGCGGGCCACCAGTTCGGTGCCCTGCGCCGCGAATTTCGCACCCTTCCCTGGCCCGCCCCCACCGCGCGCCAATAAATCCACCGACATGTTGAAAACCATTTGTAATGCTATTTTATTAATAGCTGCTTGCGCAATATCTGCAAGCGCCATAGCGCAAAAAAACCCACCACCCAAAAAGCCCACCAAATCCCAGATTGCCCAAAAGGACAGCAACGCCCTGGTGAACGGCGGCACCGCCTACGCCACGCGCCCCGAGGCGCTGCAGTTTGCCGACGACCTTGCCGAGCGCCGCGACCTCGACCGCGAATGGGTGCGCCAGGCCATCGGGCAAGCGCGCTTTCTGCCCCAGGTGCCCA
>DCVY01000149.1:16380-18949 GCA_002327945.1 Acidovorax delafieldii
GCGCGCCGAAAACGAATTTGGCGTGCCTGCCGAAATCATCATGGGCATCATCGGCGTGGAAACCATCTACGGCCAGCAGATGGGCAACTTCCGGGTGATGGACACGCTCGCCACGCTGGCCTTTGATTTCCCCGCAGCGCACCCGCGCGCTGCCGAACGCACCGCCTTCTTCCGCCGCGAGCTGGAGCAGTTTCTGAGCCTCACGCACCGCAGCAACATCGACCCGTTCGAGCCGCGCGGCAGCTATGCCGGCGCCATGGGTCTCGGGCAATTCATGCCATCGAGCTGGGTGCGCCACGCCATCGATTTCGACGGCGACGGCCGCGTGGACCTGTTCAACAGCTCCACCGACGCCATCGGTTCTGTGGCCAATTACTTCATCGCCCATGGCTGGAAGCCCGGCATGCCCACGCACTACAGCGTGCAGTTCGACGCCGATCCCGCGCGCGTGCAGCTCGACGAACTGCTGGCCCCCGACATCTTGCCCACCTTCAGCGCCGCCAGCATGCAGGCCAAGGGCGCCGTGCTCGATGCCACAGCAGCGCAACACGCCGGGCCACTGGCGCTGGTGGAACTGCAAAACGGCGACGGCGCACCCAGCTACGTGGCGGGCACCGAGAATTTCTATGCCGTCACGCGCTACAACTGGTCAAGCTACTACGCGATGGCCGTGATCGAACTGGGGCGCGAGGTGGCCGCAGCGCGTGCGCGCTAATCTCCCCGACCTCTTGCACCCACAACACCTCATGTCTTCCACCCTCCCTTCGACGCCTGTTGCAGACGCCATCGTGCGCGTGCGCGGCCTCAGCAAAACCTACGCGGACGGCTTCCGGGCGCTGAAGAACGTCAACCTGGATATCCGCCGTGGCGAAATTTTTGCCCTGCTCGGCCCGAATGGCGCCGGCAAGACCACGCTGATCAGCGTCATCTGCGGCATGACCAAGGCCACCCAAGGCAGCGTGACGGCCGACGGCTTTGATACCGTGCGCGCCTGGCGCGCAGCCCGCTCCGCCATCGGCCTGGTGCCGCAGGAGCTGCACACCGACTCGTTCGAGACCGTGTGGGCCACCGTGAGCTTCAGCCGCGGGCTGTTTGGCAAGCCCCCCAACCCGGCACTGATCGAAAAGATCCTGAAGGACCTCTCGCTCTGGGACAAGCGGGACACCAAGATCCTGGCGCTCTCTGGCGGCATGAAGCGCCGGGTGCTGATCGCCAAGGCGCTGTCGCACGAGCCGAAAATCCTGTTCCTCGACGAACCCAGTGCCGGCGTGGACGTGGAGCTGCGCCACGACATGTGGCGCCTGGTGCGTGCGCTGCAGGGCGCCGGCACCACCATCATCCTGACCACGCATTACATCGAGGAAGCCGAGGACATGGCCGACCGCATTGGCGTGATCCGCCAGGGCGAACTGATCGTGGTGGAAGACAAAAATGTGCTGATGCGCAAGCTCGGCAAAAAGCAGCTCACGCTCACGCTACAACACCCCATGGAGCGCGTGCCCGAATCCCTTGCGCGCTGGCCATTGGCCCTGTCTGCCGACGGCCATGCGCTGACCTACAGCTTCGATACCCAGCAGGAACACACCGGCATCGCCGCGCTGCTGCGCGCGCTGGGCGAGCACGGCATCGACTTCAAGGATCTGCATTCGTCTGAGAGCTCGCTCGAAGACATCTTTGTCAGCCTCGTCCACGAACAGAAAGAGAAAGCGGGCCTATGACGGGTTTGAACCTGCACGCCGTGCGCGCCATTTACCGCTTCGAGATGAACCGCGCCTTTCGCACCTGGGCGCAGAGCCTGATTGCGCCGGTGCTCTCAACGTCGCTGTATTTCATCGTCTTCGGCTCGGCCATTGGCTCGCGCATGGGCGATATCGGGGGTGTGGACTACGGCGCTTACATCATCCCGGGGCTATTGATGCTGTCGCTGCTCTCCGAGAGCATTTCCAACGCGGCCTTTGGCATCTACATGCCCAAGTGGTCGGGCACCATTTACGAGCTGCTGAGCGCGCCGGTCAACTGGGTCGAGGTGCTGCTGGGCTATGTGGGCGCGGCGGCCACCAAATCGCTGATGGTCGGTGCGCTGATCCTGGCAACGGCGCGGGTGTTCGTGCCTTACGAGATCGTGCACCCGGTGTGGATGCTCGGCTTTCTGGTGCTCACGGTCATCACCTTTTGCCTGTTCGGTTTTCTCATCGGCCTGTGGGCCGACAGCTTTCAGAAGCTGCAGATCATCCCGCTGCTGGTCATCACGCCGCTGACGTTTCTGGGCGGCGCGTTCTACAGCATCAACATGCTGCCGCCCTTTTGGCAGGCGGTGTCGCTGTTCAACCCGGTGGTGTATCTCATCAGCGGACTGCGCTGGGCCTTCTATGGCGCGGCCGACATGCACATTGGCGTGAGCGTGGGCATGACGCTGGCGTTCATGGCAGCGTGTCTGGCCGCGGTGTGGTGGGTCTTCAAGACGGGTTACCGGATTCGGCGCTGAACGCTGGGGTCGGCGCTGCGCCAAGGGCAGCGGTCCATTTTTGGCGTTGCTGCTCTTCGAGAACACCGTCTTTTTGCCCCCTAG
>DCVY01000180.1:0-4506 GCA_002327945.1 Acidovorax delafieldii
TCGTTCATCCTGGGCTTTTCGAAGAGCTTCCACAAACTCAGTCCGAGCAGGGTTCACGAATAATTCCCGCCGAATCAATAATGACAATGCACCTGAACTTTCCCTGGTTGAAAACGAGTGCGTTGGTGCGTCGGTAGCCTGCGTCCAAGGCAAGCGGTGGTAGCACACCAGTGCCTGAAGCCGCACCAATTTTGATGGATTCTGGTGCTTGTCTGGAGCGCGTTTTCGCCTCAAAACGCATCAAATCGCCAGCGGATCCACATCCACCAGCCACCGGATCAGCCCCTTGTTTTCAGGCTGGCTGCGGGTGGCTTGCAGCACCGGCTGCCACGCCGTCAGAAAGCGCTGCAGGGCTGCGCGGCTGCTGCTTTCGAGCAGCATCTGGGCGCGCTCCACATTGGCCACGCGCTGGATGGTCAGGGGCACGGGCGGGAACAGGGTCACCACCTCCAGCCCCGGCAAGCCCACCGTGTGGGCGGCTGCCGTGGCGGCCGACAGAAAGCCCTGCGCCACTTCCTGCGTGCGCGCGTCGGCCCGCACCAGGGCCTGGTACGAGAAGGGCGGCATGGCGGCCTCTTGGCGCTCCTTCAGTTGCTGGGCGGCAAAGGCCTCGTAGTCGTGGGTGCGCAAGGCCTCGAACACGGCGTGCTGGGGATGAAAGCTCTGCACCCACATCTCGCACTGCGTACCCTGCGCGGCCATGTAGGCGGCGTCGCGGCCCGCGCGGCCGGCGGCCTGCATGAGCAGCGCAAACAGCCGCTCGGGCGCACGAAAGTCGCTGCTGAACAGGGCGCCATCGGGCTGCACGGCGGCCACCAGCGTGATGCGGCGAAAGTCGTGGCCCTTGGCGATCATCTGCGTGCCCACCAGCACATCCACCTCGCCCGAATGCACCTGGGCCAGTTGCGCTTCCAGCGCGCCCTTGGCCTTGGTGGTGTCGGCGTCAATGCGGGCGATGCGGGCGGGCTCACCGTCGGGGCGCTGCACGTTGCGCAGCAGGCTGCCCAGTTGTTCTTCCAACTGCTCGGTGCCCCGGCCCATGGGGTGGATGTCGGGGCTGCCGCAGGTGGGGCAGTGGCGGGGCACGCGCACGGTATAGCCGCAGTGGTGGCAGCGCAGGGTGCGGTCGGTCTTGTGGAAGACCTGGTGGGCGCTGCAGTGGGGGCAGTCGCTTTTCCAGCCGCAGTCCACGCAGTGCAGCACGGGGGCGTAGCCGCGGCGGTTCAGCAAGACCATGCTCTGCTCGCCGCGCGCCACACGTTCGGTGATGGCCTGCAGCAGCGGGGCGCTGAACACGGTGCGCCGGGGCTGCTGGTTCATGTCCACGCGGCGCACGCGGGGCAGGGCGCCGGCGCCCATGCCTGAACCGATCCGGCTTGGCATGTGCAGCCGCACGTAGCGCCCGCCGCTCTGGTCTTCAGGCGTGGGCGGGCGGCTGGCGTGCCAGCTCTCCAGCGAGGGCGTGGCTGAACCGAGCAGCACCTTGGCGCCTTGTTCGCGCCCGCGCCAGATGGCCAGGTCGCGCGCCGAGTAGCGGGCGCCCTCCTGCTGCTTGTAGCTGGGGTCGTGCTCCTCATCCACCACGATGAGTTGGAGGCCCGGCAGGCTGGCAAACACCGCCATGCGCGTGCCCAGCACGATGCGCGCGTTGCCGCTGTGCGCGGCCAGCCAGCTCTTGAGGCGCTGCGGATTGGTCATGCCGCTGTGCAGCGACACCACGGCGGCGGCGCCAAAGCGCGGGGCGAAGCGGCCCACAAAGCGCTCTTCGAGCTGGGGCGTGAGGTTGATTTCGGGCACCATCACCAGCGCCTGGGCGGTGGGGTCGGCTTCGAGCATCTCCTGCACGCAGCGCAGGTACACCTCGGTCTTGCCGCTGCCGGTGCTGCCAAACAGCAGAAAGGGGCCTTTTTCTGAAGAAATGCGCGCCCTGGCGCTTTCCTGCTCAAGGCTGAGTGCTATGTTTTGAATAGCATCCGTGCTGTCGTCTGCCGCCTTGGCCGGGCGGCGCAAGCGGCGCGCCAGTTGCTCGGGCCGCAGGTCGCGCAGCTGCGGGGGCAGGGCGGCCAGGGCCACCTCGCCCAGCGCGCGCTGGTAATAGCGCGCAGCAAACGCCACCAGGCGGCGCCAGGGCAGGTTGAGCGGGGCCACGCCGTCGAGCACCCCGGCAATGGCGCGCAGGGTGGCGCCGTCGGGCAGCTCGCCCGTGGCCTGGTCGGCATCCCACACCACGCCCAGCACCTCGCGCGTGCCCAGCGGCACGCGCACCAGCGTTCCGGGCGCAAGCGGGCGCTCACTGGCGTAGCTCAGCAGGTCGCCCACACCACTGTGCGAGGGCGTTTGCAGGGCCACATGGACGATGGAGGAAGGGGTGGACACGGGGAAGTGCAGGTTGCAGCGGCTTGTGGAGGTGGCGTGGAGCTTGGGCGCCTAAGTGTTTGATTTGACAGGCCCGGCTGAGTAGTCCCGAATTTCTGTGGATAACTTTGTTGACATCCTGCCAGGATTCCCCGCAAAGCCGCATGAACGCTGGCCTGGAACAGATTGCCCGGAAAAATGGCATAGGTAAAAAATCCTTATGAATCAATCGTCTGAAGGATTTTCATTGGAAATTCTGTGCTAGCGCGGCGGTTCGCATTTTTGCTGCGCAGCACCACGATTTGTGTGCATAAGTCGTTCTGCCGGGTTCGTCAAGAGGGGAAAACGCTCCCGATTTGTGCTAGGCGCTGGCGATGCTCCTCAAAAAAATCTTCACTTTGATCGACAAGTACTTGATTTCATGGGGTATTTGCAAGAAGTTCAGAATTTCTGTGGATAACTTTGTTGATATCTCTTGCGTTGTGCTGCCAAACCCTTGAACTGACACAGTTTGGCTAGGTTGCTTACAAATAAAGCAATGGAGTCAAATCGTTAAAAATCAATAGCTTAGCGTTGCTCTTGCCAATTTCCAGAGATCATTTGAAGGAGGGGCATGGACCGCAGAGGGGCGATGGGAGTGCACCCATTTTGTGCATAACCATGACAGCGATGCCACCGGGCCGCGCAGATCGGCGCAGATGGGCCCGGCTGCCCCTCTGGTTCAGCGCTGGCGCTGCGTCCGGGAATAGCCGTGCACCGCTTCGACCAGCGCCGCCACATGCTCGGGCGGGGTGAACTGGCTGATGCCGTGGCCGAGGTTGAAGATGTGGGTGGGGCCGGTGGTGGATCGGTCGGTGTGGGGTGCGCCAAAGCTGTCCAGCACCTTGTGCACCTGCTGCACGATTTGTGCGGGCGGGGCAAACAGTACGTTGGGGTCGATGTTGCCCTGCAGCGCCTTGCCGGGGCCGCCCACCTGGCCGCCCACCAGGGCGCGGGCCTTGCCCAGGTTGGCCGTCCAGTCCAGGCCCAGCACCTCGCAATCGAGCGGTTGCATGTCTTCCAGCCACAGAGCGCCGCCTTTGGTGAAGACGATGCGGGGCACGTCGGTGCCATCCACGCCGGTGCGCTTCAATTGCGCCAGCACCCGGGTGGTGTAGGCCAGGCTGAACTCCTGGAACGCGCCATCGGCCAGCACGCCGCCCCAGCTGTCAAAAATCATCACGGCCTGGGCGCCGGCGTCGATCTGGGCATTCAGATACGCGGCCACGCTGTCGGCGTTGATGGCCAGGATGCGGTGCATCAGGTCGGGGCGGCTGTACATCAGCGTCTTGACCAGGCGGTAGTCGTCGCTGCCCTTGCCTTCGACCATGTAGCAGGCCAGCGTCCAGGGGCTGCCGGAGAAGCCGATGAGTGGCACGCGGCCGTTGAGCGCCTTGCGGATGCTGGTGACGGCGTCGAACACGTAGCGCAGCTTGTCCATGTCGGGCACGGCCAGCCGGGCCACGGCAGCCTCGTCGCGCACCACCTGGGCAAAGCGCGGGCCTTCACCTTCGGCAAACGACAGGCCCAGGCCCATGGCGTCGGGCACGGTGAGGATGTCGCTGAACAAAATGGCGGCGTCGAGGGGGAAACGCTCCAGTGGCTGCAGCGTGACTTCAGTGGCGTAGTCCACGTTGGTGGCCAGGCCCATGAAGCTGCCGGCCTGGGCGCGCGTGGCCTTGTATTCAGGCAGATAGCGGCCCGCCTGGCGCATCAGCCACAGAGGTGTGTAGTCGGTAGCCTGGCGGCGGCATGCGCGCAGGAAGGTGTCGTTTTGCAGGGGGGCGAATGTGGTGCTCATGCCGCTGATTGTCTCAGGGTGTGCAGAGTTTCTGTCTGGTGAGCCCCAGCGCATGCCTTGGGCGGGCGCCACACCAGCGCCACCGTGGATCCGGCTTTGCCGGTCCACTGGAGGCGTCCCCCACGGGTGCGCTATCTTTCAGCGATGTAGTGGGACGTGCGCGCGGACTCGCCGGGTGCCAGAAAAGCCCGCACTTCGGTCTCCAGCGCCTGGTCGGCCACGGTGGCGCGCGCGCGCTGGTGCAGGTAGCCGGCCCAGGATTGGACGATGAAGCGCTCCACATAGCGCGAGGGTTCGCCCAGGTCCTTGTA
>DCVY01000180.1:4553-5272 GCA_002327945.1 Acidovorax delafieldii
AGCTCGTCCCACGGCGTGGCCTGGGTCACTTCGTGCAGTGCGCCCATGCGCAGCGGCATGGGTCGGGCCAGCAGCAGGCTGGCCACCATGAGGGCCGCAGCCACACACAGCGTGGGCGTGATGCCGATAAGGTCGGACGAGGCGCCCCAGAAGGCCGAGCCCATGGCAAACGCACCCAGCGCCGCCACCATGTGCATGGCCACAGCGCGCGAGCGCACCCACTGCGGCGCGCTGGCCTGGGTGGCGGTGTTGAAGGTGGACATGGCCGACATCCACGCCGCGCCCGCCAGCAGCATCCACAGATAAACGAACCAGGCCAGCTGCGTGAGCGCGGCCACCAGCATGGCGGCGGCAAACACCACGCCGCTGGCACCGACGATGACCTCCAGCCCAAAGCGCGCGCGCAGCCGCCCCAGCACCAGGCCCACCAGCACCGCGCCCGTGCCCAGGCACCCCATCAGCAGGCCAAAGCCTTGCGCGCCCGTGCCCAGGCGCTGGGCAATCACCGGCAACAGCGCCCACAGGGCCGAGCCCGCCGCACCAAACGCCGTCACCCGCACCAGCTGGGCCAGGATCATGCGCGAATGCCAGGCAAACCGCAGGCCGCTGAGCGTGCCGCCCCACAGGCGCTCGGGTGGCAGTTTGGAGGGCGCATGCGGACGGGGCGGCCAGCGGCGGATCGACTCCCACATCACCAGCGTGGTGGCCACGGTGACGGC
>DCVY01000180.1:5293-9191 GCA_002327945.1 Acidovorax delafieldii
GGGTCGATGACCGAAGAGTTCCACGCGGGTGTGAGCACCGCCGTGCAGCAGCCGCACACAAACACCAGCAGCAGCACCGATGCCGGGCCACCCCAATCGCCCAGCACCAGCAACGCCAGCAGCGCGCAGGCCCCGGTCTGCGCCAGCAGCGCACCTGAAATCAGGCGCTGGCGGTCAGTGGTGTCGGCCAGCACACCGGCGGGCAGCGCCAGCAAAAACATGGGCATGAACACGGCGGTTTGCACCAGCGCCGCCAGGAACGAAGAACCCGTGAGCTCCACCATCAGCCACGCGGCCGCCATGGTCTGCATGCCGCTGCCCACAAAGAACACACCGCCACAAATCCACAGGCCCCGGAACGCGGTCTGGCGCAGGGGGCTCCACAAAGAGGTTGAGGGGGTCGACATGGGCGACGGGCGCAAGGGGCCGGTGAAGGTTCGGGTGGGGCCGGCAGTAAAGAGCGCAACTCATGCCGGCGACGAGCTGCGAGGATAGCCGCGATGCCCGGTTTGCGCTGCGGTGGGTGGATGTCCTGGAGGGTGTGCTGACGGCGATTGGTTCAACCTGTTTTCCTCAGTTACCCCGTCCACAAGGCGTTCAGCCCAAGGCCTGGTTTGGGTGCGCAGACCAATATTCGCGGGACGATGTAGCGCACCAGGGCGAACCAGCGCTGGGGTTGGGTTCACTGCGGCGCGGTCTCTTGAACCTGGTGCAGGCGTAGACCGTGGCGAACATGGGTAACCAGCGCCCTGCCGCCCCGCTGCGTCAGTGCGTCGGCTGGGGCGACAGGCGCGTGAACACGAAGATGCCTGCAATCACCAGCGCCGTGCCCGCGGCTACCCACAGCGTGAAGGGTTCGCCCAGAATCCACACCCCCATGAGGATGGTGGACAGCGGGCCGACCATGCCGGTCTGCGCAGTCATGCCGGCGCCGATGCGCTCGATCGCCATCATGACCATGAGTCCCGGCGCCGCCGTGCACAGGGTGGCGTTGAGCACCGACAGCCAGATCACCTCGGGCGCCACTTGCGCCGCGCTCAGGGGCCGCAGCAGCGCAAACTGCAGCAGGCAACACAGGCAGGCCACCATGGTGGCCAGGCCCACCAGCCGCAGCGCGCCGATGCGCCTGACCATTTCGCCGCTATAGACCAGGTAGACGGAGTAGCTCACGGCGCTCAGAAACACCAAGAGCGCGCCCCAGGCCGCATCCGCGCCTTGCAGTTGCGCCTCGTGACCAAACACCAGCACCACGCCGCAGTAGCTGATGGCCATGCCAAGCGCCTGCCCCCAGCGGATGCGGCGGCCATACAGCATCCAGCCCAGCATCATCACCAGCGTGGGGTTGAGGTACAAAATGAGCCGCTCCAGGCTGGCGCTGATGTAGGCCAGCCCGGCAAAGTCGAGATGGCTGGCCAGGTAGTAGCCCGTGACGCCGAGGCCCACCACGCCCAGCCAGTCGCGTTGCGACAGCGGCGGCTTGCCCCGGCTGGCCCACCACGCCATCACGGCAAAAATGGGCAGGGCAAACAGCATGCGGTACATGATGAGTGTGACCGCGTCCACACCGTGGCGGTAGGCCAGCTTGACAATGATGGCCTTGCCGCTGAAAGCGATGGCGCCGAAAAATGCCAGCAAGAGACCCGTGACCACGTTTTTTCTGGCCGCCTGCGATGGCTGACATGGGGCAGCAAGCACGTTGGGAGGGGGAACCATGCAACCGCTTTCAGAAACCAGCCGCCAGGCCGTCGCGGCGCGCATCGCTGGCCGCCAGGTAACCATGCACCTGGGGGGCGCCCATGCGCCAGATGAACTGGCCGGCGCCAAAGCCCTGGCAGGAGTCCTGCCGCATGTCGATGCGGTGGCCCAGCGCCTGCAGGCTCTGCACGGTGGCGGGCTGCATCGATGCCTCGACGTTGATCGACAGCCCCGCATCGGCCGCCCTGAGGTAGATGGTGCCGCCCTTGACCGGAATGCCCGCACCAACATCCTGCGCCTGGTTCATGCGGATGAGTCTGGCACGGGTTGCGAGGTAGCCGTCATCGAGCATTTGCGCGGGGGGCAGCTCCAAGGAAGAGGGCTCGGCCACACAGCGGTACACATTGGCCAACACCAGCTTCATGGCCTTGATCTGCAGGTGCTGGGCCTCGGGGCCGTCCACCGGCAGGCTCGCCAGTGCGCGGTGGAACAGAGGTTGCGCGCAAACACCGGCAGGCGGGTGCAGGCATGGGGGGATGTATGGCTGAACAACATGCGCCGATTATCGGCGGCATGCCCGTGGCTCGCTGGCACCGACATGTTCTCAGGGCCGGCGCACCATCTCAGCGGGTGCGAAAAACCTGGTGGTGCAGCCTCCGCAGCGACCACCACACCCCCACGGCCACCACCGGAATCGCCACGGCCGCCGTGGTCTCGGGCGACAGGGGCCAACCCAGCTTTTGCGCACCCTTGGCCAGGTAGCTCACCAAACCCACGATGTAATAGGTGATGGCCGCCACCGACAGGCCCTCCACGGTGGACTGCAGCTTGAGCTGCATGTCCTGGCGCTTGTTCATGGTGGCCAGCAGCGCCTGGCTGCTTTGCTGCTGCTCGATCTCGACGCGCGTGCGCAGCAGGTTGCTCATGCGCGAGACGCGCTGCGACAGCGCGTCCTGGCGCCGCGTGGCCCATTCGCAGGTGCTGCGCGCGGGCGTAAGCCGGCGGTCCATGAACTCGCGAATGGTCTGCATGCCTGCCAGGCGCGACTCAGCAATGTCCTGGATGCGGCGGTCCACCAGTTCAAAGTAGGCCGCGCTGGCTGAAAACCTGGAATGCGTGGCTGCATACTGGCTTTCCACCTGTCCGGCCAGGCGGGTCAGGCGGTTGAGCAGCGCGGGCTCGGCATCGCGATTGGCGGTGCGGATGGCATCGGCCAGTTCGGCCAGTTCGCGCTCGGCAAAGGCCAGCACCGTGGTGGCCTCGCGCGCGGCAGGCAGGCCCAGCAGGGCGGCCATGCGGTAGGTTTCGATCTCCAGCAGGCGCTGCACCAGGCGCCCAAGGCGGCGCGGCGTGATGCCGCCGGCCAGCAGCACCATGCGCGAAAAGCCATCGGCGTGGATGGCAAAGTCGGTATGCAGCTCGCCATGCCCGTCGGCCACGGTGGAGGCCACCAGTGTGTCCTCGTGCAGCACATGCTTGACCAGTGAGCCCGCGCCAAACTGGTGGGTGGGCAGCACCCACAGGTTCAGGCTGCACAGGCACTGGCCCGGCAGGGCTGCCAGCCATTCGCGCGGCACCACGTCGATGGCGCTGGTGGGTTCGCGCGCGCCAAAAGCCTCGACGGGCGTGGGCACCATAAAGGTCCAGGATACGAATTCGGTGTGCAGCTCCCAGCGGATGCGAAACGCACCCAGGTCCATGCGCAGGTGCGTGGTCTGCGCATCGGGCAGCGCCAGGTGGTGGTCGCGCAGCAGTGCCGCCACATGGGCGCGGCTGGCTTCGCGGCCGGCGGCATCGGCCAGCATGACGATGTGCGCAATGGCCAGCGGCGCCGCCAGGGCCTCGGGCGGGCGGGCATGGATTTCGTTGTGCAGCATGACCCGGTGCGGGTGCTGCGTGGGACTGTTGGGTGGTGACATGCGGTACTCGGTGCACCATTGTGTACCGGGCCTTGCGCCATTGCACCGGGCCACCTCCCAAAAAACAACGGCACCCGAAGGTGCCGTTGAGCTTGCAGCCGGCCCCCGCGCCGCAGAACCGGGGCGCTGGCGCAGTTTTCGACGAAAGCCTCTTCGCGCTTGATCTTCACGGCGGGCAGCAGCACGCTGACGAGCGGCAGGGCGGACAGCGGACGCGTGACAAACACGCTCCAGTCGCCGTGCCACAGCAGCAGCGCACGGCGCAGGTTTTCTTCCATCATCCT
>DCVY01000180.1:9197-11260 GCA_002327945.1 Acidovorax delafieldii
GCACCCGCCAGCACCGCGCTTGGGGCGCCGGCGGGCGCATCCAACTGCCGTTTTGAGGCTGAATCGTTCGCCCCGAGCCTGTCGAAGGGCTTCGACAAGATCAGCCTGAACGGCAGTTGATACATGAAAGGGCCGGATCAATAGGCCGCATGGATGGCAAGCGCAGCAGCTATTAAAAAAGAAGCAATCAGGGGCGATGGATCGCCTCAGACCGTCACCGTGCAGTTGCGCCCCTGGTTCTTGGCGGTGTACAGCGCCGCATCGAGGGCGCACAGGGTGAGGTCGAGCGGGCGCGAGGGGTCAAAATTGGCCAGTCCCACGCTGACCGAAAGGTGCAGTGGCGGCGCCACGCCGGGAACGGCGGCGGCAGCCAGCGCAGCGTTCAGCCGCTGCGCCACCACCTGGCCTTCGGCCACGCTGGTTTTAGGCAGCAAGGCCAGAAACTCTTCCCCGCCCCAGCGGCTGACCATATCGGAGGCGCGGAACACATCGCCGCAGGTGGCAGCAAACAGCCGCAGGGCCTCGTCGCCGACATGGTGTCCATAACAGTCGTTGACCTGTTTGAAGCGGTCTATATCCATCATCAGCAGGCACGCTGTGGAGCCGTCGCGTTTCAACAGGGCCTGCTGCTGGTGCAGGCGATCGGTGAACGAACGGCGGTTGGCCAAACCCGTCAGGGCGTCGGTGTGGGCCAGCAAGGCCATGCGCTGGCGTGCTTCATCGAGCTCTCGCACCATCTGGCCCTGGCGGTCGTTGGCGAGTTTGAGTTCCAGCAGACGCATCACCTGGCGCGCCAGCATGTCGAGCATTTTCTGCTGGGGCAGATTCAACTCGCGTGGCTCATAGTCCAGCACACACACGGTGCCCAGCGCAAAACCGTCGGGGGTGACCAGCGGCGCCCCCGCGTAAAACCGCACGTGCGGGTGCTGCGTCACAAGCGGGTTGGAGGCAAAGCGCGCATCGCTCAACAGGTCTGGCACGACGAACACGCCGCTCGACTGGATGGCGACCCGGCAGACGGACTGCTCGATCGGGATTTCGCGCCGCCCCATCCCGATTTCGGCCTTGAACCACTGGCGCTCGCGTTCCACAAAACTGATCATCGCGATGGGCGCAGCGCAGATATGGCGGGCCAGCCGGGCCAGGTCGTCAAAGGCCTGCTCCAGCGGAGTGTCCAAGATGCCATAGTGCCGCAGCGCCTGCAAACGCGCATTTTCGTCACCAGTCAGTGCGCAGGCAGCAGTGTCATCCATGGGGTGTGGGGCCCGTTGCGCCAGAAGTTGTGTGGTTCGCAGAGTTTGCCATACAGCGGCATCTGGCGTGTGCGGCGTGACCGACAAGCGTTCGGGCCACCACGGTTCAGACCACCGTAGTTTCAGCAGCACCTGCCGCCACGGGTGCGTGGCTGCGCTCGTCGGAGCAGCTGGCGCCGCCGCAGCCATGGATCAACGCTTCGGGCAGCGCGTCGGGCGCATGCACCACACCGGATGCCGCATCAAACCCCACCCGGCGCAAATGCAGTGCCAGCGCCGCGTCCATGCTTTGCGCATGCTGGGGAAACCACAGTGCCAGTTCGGTCGCCATGGCGCGCACCACCTGCAACTCGCCCTGCCCCGCGGCGCGCGCGGTGCCTTCGCGCATGACCTGCAGCACCACCTCGTGCTGCATGGCGTGGCAGTTGCCAGAAGCAAAGCGCGTGGCAGCCATCCATGCGTCCTCCTGGCCAAAATGCTGTTCGGTGTGCTCCACCAGCGCTTGCCAGGCAGCCACGAGCGCTGCGTCATCGGCCGCTTCCACTGCCGCCAGAAGATCCACGAATTCGCGGTGGGTGTCGTCCATGAGCGGCAGGTCCAGTGCCAATGCCTCCGACCATTCCAGTGCAGCCATTTTTGTGTCCTTGCGTCACGAAAGGGCGTGAGCTTAGGGCGCCAGGCCAGCCACCGTATTGATGTAAATCATGGTCATGGCGCGCACGCCCGAAAGCAAAAACTCCGCTCAGGGCGGGGTTTCGGTCGCCAGCACCGTTGTCGGCATGGCCGTGCCTAGCAGCCTGTCGGCCTTGA
>DCVY01000068.1 GCA_002327945.1 Acidovorax delafieldii
CGCGACCCGGCGAATGGCCAGGCCGCAGTTGCGGGCGATGTCGGTGGCCTTTGAGGCCCAGGGCGACAGCGTGCCCAGGCGCGGCGTGACGACGATCACGGCCCCCTCTTCGGGGCCCGCATAAGGTTCGCCATAGGTGAGCAAGGCCGCCAGACGCTCAAGCTCGGGGGCCGTGGGCGCGATGTCGGTGGCCACCAGGTGCACGAAGCGTGCTGCAATCCCGCTAATTTTGGGGTGAATGGCCTCCAGGGCGGGCTGGAGCTGCTGGGCGCGAAAGGTACTGAGGGCGTTGCCGCCCGCCAGCGTGGTCATGTGCAAGGTCACGGTAGCGGCCTGTTCGGAATGAGAGGGAGATAAGGCGCGTCCGCCCTCCTGCGTCGCCAGGTTCGCCCATCCCGCAAAGGTGGCCGCTCCCAGGTCAGGTGACGAAAAGGACGCTTGTAGCGCAGCCCGCCATTTTAACGGGAGCAGCGCACAGCCATGCCCTTGCCGGGCACGGCTTGAGGGGCGATGGGATAATTGCGGCATGAGTATCACGATCAAAACCGCAGAGGACATCGCTGGCATGCGCCTCGCCTGCCGCCTGGCCTCTGAAGTGCTGGACTACATCGCACCGCACATCAAACCCGGCATCACCACCAAGGAAATCGACCGCCTGGGCGCCGAATGCATGGCCGCACAAGGCACCAATTCTGCCACCGTGGGCTACCAGCCACCAGGATATCCGCCCTACCCTGGCTCACTGTGCACCTCGGTCAACCATGTGGTATGCCATGGCATCCCCAATGACAAGCCGCTGAAAAAGGGCGACATCGTCAACGTGGACGTCACCATCATCACCAAGGATGGCTGGTATGGCGACAACAGCCGCATGTACCTGATTGGCGAGTGCTCGATTGCCGCCAAACGCCTGTCTGCCCTTACGTACGACGCCATGTGGCTGGGCATCCAGCAGGTGCGCCCCGGTGCGCACCTGGGCGACATCGGCCACGCCATCCAGAAATTTGCCGAAGGGCACGGTTTCTCGGTGGTGCGCGAGTTTTGTGGCCACGGCATCGGCAAGGTGTTCCATGAAGAGCCCCAGGTGCTGCACTACGGCCGCCCCGGCACGCTGGAAGAACTCAAGCCCGGCATGGTGTTCACCATCGAGCCCATGATCAATGCCGGCCGGCGTGAAATCAAGGAGTTCGGCAACGACGGCTGGACCATCGTCACCAAGGACCGCAGCCTGTCGGCCCAATGGGAACACACGGTGCTGGTCACCGAGACCGGCTACGAGGTGATGACGCTTTCGGCCGGTTCCCCCCCGCCGCCGGCGTTTGTGACGGCCACCGCCACCTGAGAGGCTGAAAGTCTTTTGCCTATGCCCGCCTTGCCCGCCTTGCCCGCTAAAACACCCCTGCGCGTCGTTGCCAATGCTCGCCATAGTCTGGGCTATGGCTGTGCTTTTTGCCTGGATCCGTGGCGTTTTGACGCGCCTTTCGGGCACGGGAAAAAAACGCTCAGCCTCTGAGTAACCGTCTTCAAAGTCAAGCACCCGCGAGCACAACTCTTGCCTGCACAGGCCATGGACCACAGCCTCCTTCATTTTCCTTGCCCATGACCGAAATTCACGCCCTGCGGGACGCCTACCGCCGCGACAAGCTGGCTCTGCTTTCCACCATGCAGGCCACCGGCGCTTCGACCCGTGGCATCCGTGCGGTGCTGCGCAAACTCTCCACCCTGGCGGGCGGGTTGCTGCAGGCGCTGTGGCAACGCGCCCAGTTGCCTGCAGACCTGGCGCTGGTGGCCGTGGGCGGCTTTGGACGGGATGAACTGTTTCCTTATTCCGATGTCGATGTGTTGCTGCTGCTGCCTGAAGGCTGCACGACAGAGTCGGGGTGTGAGTTACGCGCCCAGTTGGAGAGCTTCATTGGCAGCTGCTGGGATGCGGGCCTGGAAATTGGCTCCAGCGTGCGGACCGTGGCGCAATGCCTGGCCGAATCTGCGCAGGATGTGACGGTGCAGACCTCGTTGCTGGAGGCACGCCTGGTCTGCGGCAGCCCGGCGCTGTTTGCGCAGTTCCAGCAGCAATACAGGGCACAGATGAACCCGCAGGCATTTGTGGTGGCCAAGACCCTCGAAATGCGCCAGCGGCATACCAAATACGAAAACACGCCCTACGCGCTGGAGCCCAACTGCAAAGAGTCGCCCGGGGGGCTGCGCGACCTGCAAATGATTTTGTGGGTGGCACGCGCCGCCGGCCTGGGCCGCAACTGGAAAGAGCTTGCGGCCAGCGGCCTGGCCACGGCATTCGAAGTGCGGCAGATCGAGCGCAACGAGGCCCTGCTGTGCCTGGTGCGCGCGCGCCTGCATGCCATTGCCGGGCGCCATGAAGACCGGCTGGTGTTCGACCTGCAGACTGCCGTGGCCGAATCGTTTGGCTACCGTTCGCAAGCGCCCGATGGCACGCGCCTGCCCATGCGCGCCAGCGAAACCCTGATGCGCCGCTACTACTGGGCAGCCAAGGCGGTGTCGCAGCTCAGCCAGATCCTGCTGTTGAACATCGAAGAGCGCCTGAACCCCTCCACCCACGAGCCGCGCCCCATCAACGCACGCTTCTTCGACAAAGCCGGGCTCATCGAAGTGGCCAGCGATGACCTGTACGAACGCGACCCGCACGCGATTCTGGAAACCTTCCTGCTCTACCAGACCACCGTCGGGCTCAAAGACCTTTCTGCACGCACCCTGCGCGCGCTGTACAACGCACGCGGCTTGATGAATGGCGACTTCCGGCGCGACCCGGTCAACCGCGCCACCTTCATGCGCATCCTGCAGCAGCCCTCGGGCATCACGCATGCCATGCGGCTCATGAACCAGACCTCGGTGCTGGGGCGCTACCTGTGGGCGTTTCGCGGCATCGTCGGGCAGATGCAGCACGACCTGTTCCACGTCTACACCGTAGACCAACACATCCTCATGGTGCTGCGCAACATGCGCCGCTTCTTCATGGCCGAACATGCGCACGAGTACCCGTTTTGCTCGCAGCTCGCAGCGGGCTGGGACAAGCCGTGGATCCTGTACATCGCCGCACTGTTCCACGACATCGGCAAGGGCCGCGGCGGCGACCACTCGCAAATTGGAGCCATGGAAGTGCGGCGCTTTTGCCGCCACCACGGCGTGAACCGGGAAGACGCCAAACTCATCGAGTTCCTGGTCAGCGAACATCTGGGCATGAGCCGCATCGCCCAAAAGGAAGACCTGAGCGATCCCGACGTGATTGCAGCCTTTGCGCGCCGGGTAGGCAATGAGCGTTACCTGACAGCGCTGTACCTGCTCACGGTGGCCGACATCCGCGGCACCAGCCCCAAGGTGTGGAATGCCTGGAAAGGCAAGCTGCTGGAAGACCTGTACCGCGCCACCCTGCGCACGCTGGGCGGCCGGGCCCCCGACGCAGCCGCAGAGATCGAGGCCCGCAAGCGCGAAGCGCTGGTGCTGCTGGCACTGAATGCCCTGCCCTTCGAGGCCCACAAGGCACTGTGGGCCACGCTCGATGTGAGCTATTTCATGCGCCACGAGGCGGCCGACATTGCCTGGCACACACGCCACCTTTCTCGCCATGTGGGTGCCGCCCAGCCGGTGGTGCGCGCGCGCCAGTCGCTCTCGGGCGAGGGATTGCAGGTCATGGTTTACGCGCCCGAGCAGCCGGATCTGTTTGCCCGCATCTGCGGTTACTTTGACCGTGCCGGCTTCAGCATCCTGGATGCGCGCGTGCACACAGCCAACAACGGCCACGCGCTCGACACGTTCCAGGTCGTGGCCTCTGCCCAGCCAGGCCATTACCGGGAACTCACGCACATGGTCGAAAACGACCTGGTGCGTGCCATCGAGGCCGGCGGGCCGCTGCCCGACCCAGCCGCCAAGCGCGTGTCACGCCGCGTCAAGAGCTTTCCGGTGGCACCGCGCGTGACGCTGCGCCCGGACGAGAAAGCCCAGCGCTGGCTGCTGGCCATCTCGGCGAGCGACCGCGCCGGTTTGCTTTATCTGGTGGCCCGCATCCTGGCCCGCCATCAGCTCAGTGTGCAACTGGCCAAAGTGAGCACGCTGGGGGAACGTGTCGAAGACACCTTCCTGATTCAAGGCCCCGAGTTGCAAAGCAACGCACGGCAAATCGAAATCGAGACCGAGTTGCTGCAAGCGCTTTCAGCCTAACGTTCATGGTGCAGC
>DCVY01000206.1:0-2325 GCA_002327945.1 Acidovorax delafieldii
TGGCGCAGCACATCGTCCCCCGCACCATGGCCGGCGCCTTTGTGGATCACGGTGAAATGGTCCAAGTCCAGGATCACGCCTTCGTCCTTGGTCTCGGCGGCCCCCATGGCCGCATTGCCCGACCAGCGCGTTCAGCAACCCGCCACGGACTGCAGCGCATGCGGCTGCGGGAGATTAAGCACGTTGCCAGTGCCGGCAATCAGCCCATGTTCGCGCAGATGGCGCAGCACGCGCGAAAAGGTTTCAGGGGCAATGCCCAGCTGCGCGGCAATCAGGCGCTTGCGCTGGTGCAGTGTGACGCTCATGGCGCCGCTGGGGTCGGGCTGCGCGTGGTTGAGCAGCCACTGGGCACAACGCGCCTCTGCATCCTGGGCCAGACGGCTCACTGCCAATTCGGATTGCTGCCGATATCCGGTGGCCAGGTCCCGCAACAGGCCTTGCGCCACGATGGGCAGTGAAGCGCATCCGCGCCGGAACTCTTCGATCGGCAGGCGACGCACCTGCACGCGCGTTTCTGCCACCATGTCCACCGGGAAAGGCATTCCCAGCAACGCGGACGCCGCATCCAGCCAAAAAGGCCCTTCCACCACGCCCAGCTGGTGGCGCATGCGCCCATCTTCATAAACGCCGCGCAGTACCCGCCCACTTTCAAGGTGCAGCACCGAGGTCAGCGTCTGGCTGCGCCGTCGAAGCACCTCGCCAGCGGCGAGTACTTCAATCTGGGCAGGCAAGGAAAAAAATGTGGATGGCAGCATGTGGCTCACTTTGCCGTGCGACAGTGCTGCGCGTTTTGAGGAAGATCAAAAGGAGTTGCGCCCTGCCACGGGCCGACCTTTCCTCTGCGCAGGGTCAAAAGCACGCAAAGCAACAGCCAGCTCCACACGCGGCCTGCAACTGGCCCACGGTCATCCCAATAAGCTGCCTGATACGCCTGCCGGATGCGCCTGCCGGTGCCGCAGTGCCCAGCCTGCCCGATGCCGGCTGTTGCTGCGACAAATGCCGACAGCTACCAAACCAGGATCGCCCTGAAGTCATTCACATTGGTATGGGTGGGCCCGGTGAGGACCAGATCGCCCAGCGCCTCGAAGTAACCATAGGCATCGTGGCGGTCCAGGTGGTCGGCCACTTGCCGCTGCGCCGCGGCGGCACGGGTCAACGTGTCGGGCGTGACCAGCGCGCCCGCGTTGTCTTCGATGCCATCGATGCCATCGGTGTCTGCCGCCAGCGCCCACACGCCATTCGCCCCCCGCAGCGCCTGCGCCAGCCCCAGGCAGAACTCGCCGGCTCGCCCGCCGCGGCCAGGGGCAGCGCCATCGCGGCGCGGGCGCACCGTGACCGTGGTTTCGCCACCGCTCAATAGCACGCAGGGCCGCTCGAACGGCTGGCCACGCAGCGCCACGCTGCGCGCCAGCGCCGCGTGCACCCGCCCCACGTCGCGGGACTCGCCCTCCATTTCGTCCGACAGGATGTAAGCCGCCAGCCCCGCCCCGCGCGCCACGGCGGCGGCCGCCTCCAGCGCCTGCCAAGGCGTGGCCACCAGGTGCACGGCATGCCCGGAAAAAGCGCCATCGGAGGGTTTGGGCGTCTCCAGCGCGCCGCTTTGCAGGGTCTGGCGCACGGGCGGCGGCACGTCGATGCGGTAGCGCGCCAGAATCTCCAGGGCATCGGTGCAGGTCGTGGGGTCAGGCACCGTGGGGCCGCTGGCGATGACCGACGGGTCATCGCCCGGCACATCGCTGATGGTGAGCGTGACCACGCGCGCAGGCGCGCAGGCCGCAGCCAGGCGCCCACCCTTGATGCGGGAGAGGTGCTTGCGCACGCAATTCATCTCACCGATGCTGGCCCCGCTTTCGAGCAGGGCGCGGTTGATGCGCTGCTTGTCTGCCAGTGCCAAACCCTCGGCCGGCAGCGTCAGCAAGGACGAGCCCCCACCCGACACCAGGCACAGAACCAGGTCGTCGGCTGTCAGTCCCGCAGTGAGCCCCAGCATGCGCTCTGCTGCCGCCATGCCTGCCGCATCGGGCACGGGGTGCGCGGCTTCGACCACTTCGATGCGTTGCGCCAGGCCCGCCGGTCTGGGCGGCACATGGCCATAGCGCGTAACCACCAGTCCCGACAGCGGCGCACCGGCAGGCCACAGGGTCTCCAGCGCCTGGGCCATGGAGCCCCCCGCCTTGCCGGCGCCCAGCACCAGGGTACGCCCACGCGGCGGCTCAGGTAGCCAGGGCCGCATGCCGTGCAGCGGCTGGGCTGTGCGCACAGCGGTCTGGAAAAGCGCTTGCAAAAAAGCGCGCGGCTGGGTGCGGTAGTCCGGCAGCGTCGTGG
>DCVY01000206.1:2342-2900 GCA_002327945.1 Acidovorax delafieldii
GCAGGGGCCGGCGCAAAGCCGGGCAAGCGGCCCTCAGTTTTGCGTTGCAGCGGGTGCTGCGCTGGCAGCCGCATCGCTCCAGCCGCCGCCCAGCGCCTTGTACAGCACCACCTGGTTTTGCCGCTGGGCCAGCTGCGACTGCGCCAGCGCCTGCTGCGTGGCAAACAGGGCGCGCTGGGCATCGAGCACATCGAGGTAGCTGGCCACGCCGTTGCGGTAGCGCAAGTCGGCCAGGCGGAAGCGGTCGGCCTCGGCCGTGGCCTGTGCCTGCTGGGCCAGCACCTGCTCGCCCAGGGTGGCACGGCCGGCCAGGGCATCGGCCACCTCGCGGAACGCGCTCTGGATGGCCTTGTCGTACTGGGCTACCGCGATGTCGCGCCCGGCGCGGGCCGAGTCGAGTCCGGCCTGGTTGCGCCCGGCATCAAAGAGGGGCAGCACGGCCTGGGGCGCAAGCGTCCAGCCCCACGAGCCGCTCTCGAACAGGCCCGACAGCGCATTGCTGGCGGTACCTGCGCTGGCCGTGAGGGCAATGCGCGGAAAGAACGCTGCCCGCGCCGC
>DCVY01000206.1:3032-5738 GCA_002327945.1 Acidovorax delafieldii
AGCCGCAGCGAGTCCTCCCGGGTGGCCAGCGTGCGCTGCGTCAGGGCCAGCAGTTCTTCGTTGGTCTGCAAGCTCAACCAGGTGCTGACCACCGAGGCGACCAAGCTGGTCTGCACCGCGCTGCGAGCCTGCTGTGTGGCCAGGAACTGCGCCAGGGCCGCCTCCTTCAGGCTGGCCACGCGGCCAAAGAAGTCGATTTCCCAGGTCGCCAGCGCCAGACCAGCGGTGTAGGTGCTGGTGATGCTGTCGCTGCCATCGGCGGCCGGCTGGCGGTTGCCCGTCACGCCAACATTGATGGTGGGCAACTGGTCGGCGCGGCGGATCTGGTACTGCGCCCTCGCCTGCTCGATGGAGAGCACCGCCACGCGCAGGTCGCGGTTGTTTTGCAGCGCCAGCTCCACCAGCTCGCGCAGGCGCGCATCGCCCACAAAGTCCTGCCAGGGCAGATCGGCTGCCGCTGTGGTGGCGGTGACGGCTGTGCTGCCGCCCAGAGCAGGCCATTGCGCCGCCACGGGGGCCTCGGGCCGCTCATAGGTGGGGATCATGGAGCAACCGGCCAACAGCGCCACCGCGGCAAGCGCTGTGGCAGCAGGCAGGCGGGCCTCACTAGCGCCGGCAGCCCGGCGGGGCATGAAAATATTAAGCATGGGTGTTCCCTGTGTCCGCCTGGTGCGAATGCTGGACATCAAATTGCCGCTGGCGCGCGCTGCCCTTGAACAGGCTGCGCACCACCACGAAGAAAATCGGCACGAAAAACACGGCCAGGAAGGTGCCCACCACCATGCCCGCGATCACGCCGGTGCCAATGGCACGCTGGCTCGCCGAGCTGGCACCCGACGCAATGGCCAGCGGCACCACCCCCAGGATGAAGGCCAGCGAGGTCATGATGATCGGGCGAAAACGCAGGTGGGCAGCTTCGAGGGCCGATTCGATGACGCTCTTGCCCTGCGCCTGCAGATCTTTCGCGAACTCGATGATCAGGATGGCGTTCTTGGCCGACAGGCCGATGATGGTGATCAACCCCACCTGGAAGTACACGTCGTTGGTCATGCCGCGCAGGCTGACGCCCAGCAGCACGCCCAGCACACCGAGCGGCACCACCAGAATGACCGACAGCGGAATCGACCAGCTTTCATACAGCGCTGCCAGACACAGGAACACGGCCAGGATGGCAAAACCATACAGCACCATGGCCTGCGAGCCGGCGAGCTTTTCTTCGCGCGACTGGCCCGTCCATTCGAAGCCGAAACCAGCCGGCAGCTGCGCTGCCATGCGCTCCATCTCGGCCATGGCCTCGCCGGTGCTGTAGCCCGGCGCCGCACCGCCAGCGATGCGCATGGCGGGATAGCCGTTGTAGCGCACNNTCGGCCTGCACCACCACACGCTGCATGCGCCCAGCGTTCGGGAAGTCGTTGATGTAGGCCGAGCCCAGCGCGGTAGAAATGGTGCTGTTGATGGCGGCAAAACCCACGCCCTGCGCGCTGGCCTTCTCGCGGTCGATATCGACCTGCAGCTGAGGCGCGTCTTCCAGGCCGTCGGGTCGCACGCCGGCCAGCACCTTGCTTTGTGAAGCCATGCCCAGCATCTGGTTGCGTGCTGCCACCAGCGCGTCATGGCCATTGCCACCGCGGTCCTGCAGGCGGAAGGTAAAGCCGGAGCTGACCCCCAGTTCGGGAATGGGCGGCGGGCTCAGCGCAAAGATGAATGCATCGCGCACGCCCGACAGCGCACCCATGGCCCGGCCCACAATGGCGTCGGCCGTGTGCTCGGCGCCCTTGCGCTCGGACCAATCCTTGAGCGTCACAAACGCCAGGCCGGCGTTCTGCCCCTGGCCGGAGAAGCTGAAGCCCATCACGGCAACCATGCTCTTGACTTCAGGCTGCTGCAGCATAAAGCCCTCGACCTTCTCGACCACGGCCTGGGTGCGCTCGATCGTGGCGCCGGGCGGCAGCTGGATGTTGACCAGCAGGTTGCCCTGGTCTTCGTTGGGCAGGAACGAGGTGGGCAGGCGCATGTACAACACGCCCACGGCGGCGATCAGCGCGACATAGATGACCATCATGCGGCCACCGCGGCGCAGCAGCTTGGCCACCCAGCCTTCATAGCCCTTGGCAGTGCGGGCAAAGCCGCGGTTGAAGCCGCCAAAAAAGCCCTTTTTGGCGTGGCCGTGCCCGGCTTCGACCGGCTTGAGCAAGGTAGCGCACAGCGCGGGCGTGAGCGACAGCGCCATGAAGGCCGAAAAGGCGATGGACACTGCCATCACCGCCGAAAACTGGCGGTAGATGTTGCCCACCGAGCCGGAGAAGAAGGCCAGCGGCAAGAACACCGAGATCAGCACCACGGTGATGCCGATGATGGCGCCCGAGATCTGGCCCATGGCCTTGCGCGTGGCCTCCAGCGGCGGCAAACCTTCCTCGCCCATGATGCGCTCGACGTTTTCCACCACGACGATGGCATCGTCCACCACAATGCCGATCACCAGCACCATGCCGAACATGGTCAGCACGTTGATGGAAAAGCCCATCGCCAGCAGCGCGCCGAAAGTGCCCAGCAGCGCCACCGGCACCACGATGGTGGGGATGACGGTGTAACGAAAGTTCTGCAAAAACAGATACATCACCAGAAACACCAGCACGATGGCTTCAAGCAGTGTCACTGCGACCTGCTGGATGGAAATCTTGACGAAGTCGGAGCTGTCGTAAGGAA
>DCVY01000206.1:5804-6692 GCA_002327945.1 Acidovorax delafieldii
ATTGGCACGCAGCACGATGTCGCCAAACTCTTGGGTCGAGCTGATCTGCCCGGGCACCACCACGGTGGCCGAGATGCTCTGGCCACTCAGGTTGGGCAACTCGCCCAGGCTCCCGGCCGACACCTGGGCGTTTTGTGCCTGGATGGCGCTGGCCACGTCGGCAGCAGACAGATCGAAGCCCTGCAACTTGGCCGGATCAACCCACACGCGCATGGCGCGCTCGGCGCCGAACAGCTGCACCTGGCCGATGCCGGGCACGCGCTGCAGTTCGGGCACCACGTTGCGCGCAGCGTAGTCGCTCAGCGCGGTGACGTTGAAATTGGGATCGGACGACGACAACATGGCGAACAGCAGAAAGTTGCTGCGCGACTTTTCCACGCGCACGCCCTGCTGGGTCACCACCGAAGGCAGTCGCGGCGTGGCGCGCGACAGGCGGTTTTGCACCTCGACCTGGGCCAGGTCGGGATTCGTGCCCGGCTCGAAGCTCAGCGTGAGGGTGCCGGTGCCATTGGCCTGGCTCACCGCTTCCATGTAGGCAAGACCGGGCGCGCCGTTCATTTCGCGCTCGATCACGGCCAGCACGCTGTCTTCCAGGGTTTGTGCCGAAGCACCCGGATAGGCAGCGGTGACCACAATGCTCGGCGGCGCTACCGTGGGATATTGCGACACGGGCAGCCTGGTGATCGACACGGCGCCGAGTACCATGATGAACAGGGCGATCACCCACGCAAAGATGGGACGGTCAATAAAGAACTTGGCCATGGGGCTGGCTCCTTATTTCTGACCAGCGCTGGCAGGCGCAGCAGCGGCCGGTGCAGCGGCGGTACTGCCCGGGGCCTGCCATGGCACCGCCTTCACGGGCGTGCCGGGCGGCATCATCTGCAGCTT
>DCVY01000154.1:0-3844 GCA_002327945.1 Acidovorax delafieldii
TTGAGAAACAGGGCTGCCATGCTAGCAGCCTGTCGGACTTGAGCCGACAACACGCGCTACAGGGCAAAAGTCCATGTGCTCACGACATTTGCAAAACAACTTTTGCCTTGTGGCGCGCCAAATTCGCTCAAATTTTGAGCAAATGCCTCTCCCGGGATGAAAGTCCGACGGGCTGCTAGTCCATTGAATCATTCAAATTGGCTGTATATGCTCCATATTGGAGGGTATGTACAGAATGCTATTGACAGACGACGAGCGCGGCCAATTGGAGGCGGTGATCCGCAAGCGCAGTGGTAGCGCGGCGCTGGCGCGGCGTGCGCGCTGCGTGCTGCTGTGGGCCGACTGCGAGCGCCGGGTTGACATCCGGGCCAAGCTCTCCTGTAACGACGCGTTCATCACGCGCTGGACGCAGGCGTTCGAACTTCAAGGTCTGGCCGGGCTGGTGTCGCTGCACCCGGGTCGCGCGCCCGTGCATCCGGTGGCCAAGCTGGAGGCCCGCGTGCTCAACAAGACGCTCAAACACAAGCCCAAGGACGGCTCCACGCACTGGAGCAGTCGCAAGCTTACAGCAGAACTGGGCGATGTCTCGTTCTCTACCGTGCAACGCATCTGGCGCAAGCACGGTGTGCAACCGCACCGCCTGCAGCGGCACCTCGTCTCCAACGACCCGGACTTCGAGGCCAAGGCTGCGGACGTGATCGGCCTGTACCTGAATCCGCCGGCGCACGCCGCAGTGTTCTGCGTGGACGAGAAAACGGCTATCCAGGCGCTCGATCGCAAGGACCGCATTCTGCCTCTGGCGCCCGGGCGAGCCGAAAGCCACGGCTTCGAATACAAGCGCAACGGCACCCTCAGCCTGTTTGCCGCGTTAAACACCGCCACCGGCGAAGTATTGGGTATGACCGCCGCGCGCCACACCAGTGAACAGTTCGTCGGCTTCCTGGGTGATGTCGTGGCCAGCCAACCACAGGGCCGCGAGATTCACGTCATCTGCGACAATGTCAGCAGCCACAAGGCCGAGCTTGNNCCGAGCTTGTGAGAGCCTTTCTGAGCAAGCACACGAATGTCCAGATCCATTACACGCCCACGTATTCGTCTTGGCTCAACCAGGTCGAGAACTGGTTCGCTCGCATCCAGCGCGACGTGATCAGCCGCGGCATCTTCACCTCGGTCAAGGACTTGGACAAGAAGCTCATGCGCTACATCCGCGAATACAACAAAGACCCCAAGCCGATCAAATGGAAGTACGACAACCCACAGCGTCGATATCACCAATTTCAATGATTCAGTGGACTAGGCGGCTGGGCCCTGCGCACCGTCAGACCTGCGGCTGCCGGGCATTGCCTATAAGCACGCCGCAGGCAGACAGGTGACGGCGGTGGCTGCGCTACCGGCCCATGCCACTGCGTGGGTCGATAGCTCGGGGGGGCGGTGTTCAGAAGGGCGCGTCTTCCCCGGCAGCGGCGGGGCTGTCGGGTGTTTCGCTGGCTGCGGGGGGGTCTTGCGCGGCGGCATCGTCACCGGCAGCCTGGCGCACGGCCGCTTTGTCACCGGCGCTGGCGAACTTGCTGTATTTGCCCAGAATGGGAACCAGCTGGCCATAGATGCGCGGACTGCCGGCCATGCATTCGCGCTGCTCCAGGAAGTCGGCCTCGCCCGTGAAATTGCCCACCAGGCCACCGGCCTCGGTGATCAGCAGCGAGCCCGCCGCCACGTCCCAGATGGACAGGCCTGTTTCAAAGAAGCCATCGGTGAAGCCCGCAGCCACATAGGCCAGGTCGAGCGCGGCGGCGCCGGGGCGGCGCAGGCCGGCCGTGCGCTGCATCACGTCGCTCATCATGTTCAGGTAGTTCTTGAAGTTGTCGCCCGGGCGGAAGGGAAAGCCGGTGGAGATCAGGCAGTCCTTGAGCTGGGTGCGCTTGCTCACGCGGATGCGGCGCTCGTTCATGTAGGCGCCGCGGCCCTTGGTGGATGTGAACAGGTCGTTGCGCGAGGGGTCGTAAATGACGGCCTGCTCGACCTTACCCCTCACGGCCAGCGCAATGCTGACGCAATAGACGGGAAAGCCATGGATGAAGTTGGTGGTGCCGTCCAGCGGGTCGATGATCCAGACAAACTCTGAATCCTTGGCGCCATATTCGGAGCCCGATTCTTCGGCCAGGATGCCGTGGCCTGGGTAGGCCGTGAGCAGCGTCTCGATGATGATCTTCTCGGACGCGTGGTCCACTTCGGTCACGAAGTCGTTGATCTGTTTTTGCGAGATCCGCACCGATTCCACGTCAAGGGCCGCGCGGTTGATGATGGCGCCGGCGGCGCGTGCGGCCTTGATGGCCACGTTGAGCATGGGGTGCAGATTGGTCGACATAAATTGTGAGAGAAGGGCAGGGGCCTGGGTGCAAGGCCTGAACCGACGATGCGGCGACAAGGGGGGAGATTCTACCCGCTGCGCGTCGGGCGGCCTGCTGGCGGGTGTCCGGCCCGGCCAGCGGCGACAATGGCGCATGCCCCGGTGGCCCGCCGTTTCCCTCTGATTTTCCATGCGTACCCGTTTCATCCTTATTCAAACCAGCCATGCCGGCAATGTGGGTGCTGCAGCCCGCGCCATGAAAACCATGGGTTTTGACGATCTGGTTCTAGTGGCTCCGCGCTGGCCCAACGTGCTGCGGCGCGAGGAAACCATCCAGCGCGCCAGCGGCGCCCTGGATGTGCTGGAAAACGCGCGCATTGTCGCCACGCTGGACGAGGCGCTGGATGGCATGAGCCACCTGTGCGCCACCGCCATGACGCCGCGCGACTTTGGTCCGCCAGCGGCCGCCCCGCGTGCCCACTTCGAAACGCTCCTGAAAAGGGAGCGTGTGACGCATGATGCCCAGGCGCGAGCGGCAGAAGTTGCTTCCAACGCAGAGCCTGCGGCGACTGAAGCCGGTGTGGCCTTTCTTTTTGGCTCTGAGCGTTTTGGCATGGCCAACGAGGATGTGTACCGCTGCCATGTAGCGCTTTCCATTCCCACCAACCCGGGGTTTGGGTCGCTTAATCTTGGCGCCGCCATCCAGGTGATTGCTTATGAGTGGCGCCAGGCGCTGGGTGGTTTTGCGGTGCAGGACGCCACGTCCATCCGCGTGCAGGCCGACGCCGCCCAGGTGGCGGGCATGCTCGCCCACTGGGAGCAGGCGCTCACCGGCATCGGTTTTCTCGATCCCGCTGCACCCAAGAAGCTCATGCCGCGCCTGAACCAGCTTTTCAACCGCGCGCAACTGAGCCCTGAGGAAATCCACATCTTGCGTGGTGTCGCCAAAGCCATGATCGAGACAGCCCAGGCAAAGCGCTAGACTGCATTTCAATATTCCAAAAACAACGAAACCATGTTTGCTCGCCTGCGTTCCGACATCCAATGCATCCTTGAGCGCGACCCAGCGGCGCGCAGCACCTGGGAGGTGATCACCTGCTATCCCGGTCTGCATGCCGTGTGGCTGCACCGCCCGGCGCACTGGTGCTGGGGCCATGGTTTCAAATGGCTGGGGCGCTTTATTTCGCACTGTGCACGCTGGCTCACGGGCATTGAAATCCATCCTGGCGCAAAAATTGGCGAGCGCGTGTTCTTCGACCATGCCATGGGTGTGGTGGTGGGCGAGACGGCCGAGATCGGTGACGGCTGCACCATCTACCAGGGTGTCACGCTGGGCGGCACCTCGCTCTACAAGGGTGCCAAGCGCCATCCCACGCTGGGACGTGACGTGGTGGTGAGTGCTGGCGCCAAGGTGCTGGGTGGTTTTGAAGTGGGCGATGGCGCAAAAATCGGCAGCAATGCCGTGGTCATCAAGCCGGTGCCGGCGGGCGCCACGGC
>DCVY01000154.1:3894-7062 GCA_002327945.1 Acidovorax delafieldii
AGCGCCTCCTCGCAAGAGCACCAGATCGCGCTGCTGTGGCAGGCCATCGAAAAGCTGTCCGAATGCGTCAAGACGGGCGATTGCGTTCCGGATGATGCAGCGCTCAAGGAGCAGTTTGAGGCGGGCAAGCTCAACGACCTTGTGGGCAAGTAGGCCGGTTTCTCCAAGCCGCCGGGCGGCACATCCAGGGCGGAGCATCCAAGGCGGTGCAGACGCAAAAACGCCCCGCAAGATTTCTGTTGCGGGGCGCTGGCGCCGTCTGCTCTGGTCGCGTTTCAGCGGGGCTTGATCGCCACCTTCAGCACGCCGTCGCGCTGGTGGGAAAACAGGTCGTAGGCGGCCACGATGTCATCGAGCTGGTAGTGGTGCGTTACCAGTACACCCAGGTCGAGACGACTGGAGGCCACCACGTTCATCAGGCGGCGCATGCGCTCTTTGCCGCCGGGGCACAGCGCGGTGCGGATGGTGTGGTCGCCCAGGCCCGCGGCAAACTGCGCCAGCGGGATCGACAGGTCTTCGGAGTACACGCCCAGGCTGGAGAGCGTGCCGCCGGGTTTCAGCACCTTCATGGCCTGGCCAAAGGTGGCCTGGGTGCCCAGCGCCTCGATGGAGCTGTCGGCGCCCTTGCCGCCGGTGAGCTTCATCACCTCGTCGATCACGTCCACATTGCGGAAGTTCAGCGTCACGTCGGCGCCCATCTTCTTGGCGATGCCCAGGCGGTGGTCGTTGCCGTCCACGGCGATGATGGTGGTGGCGCCCAGCAGGCGCGCGCCCGCCGTGGCGCACAGGCCAATGGGGCCCTGCGCAAACACCACCACGGTGTCGCCGATCCTGATGTTGGCGTTCTCGGCGCCCTTGAAGCCGGTGGACATGATGTCGGGGCACATCAGCACCTGCTCGTCGGTCAGGCCGTCGGGGATGGGGGCCAGGTTGGCTTGCGCGTCGGGCACCAGCACATATTCGGCCTGCGTGCCATCAATCAGGTTGCCAAAGCGCCAGCCGGCGGTGGCCTTGTAGCCGTGGCAGCCGCACAGGCCACGCGCCACCAGGTAGCTGCCGTCCTGGCTGGGGTAACCGTCTTGCGCGGCGTAGCTGTTGAAGTTGGGGCAGATGGCGCCGGCAATCACGCGCTGGCCTTCGGTGTAGCCCTGCACCGCGCTGCCCAGTTTCTCGATCACGCCCACCGGTTCGTGGCCCACCGTCAGGCCCTTGGCCACGGGGTATTCGCCCTTGAGGATGTGCACGTCGGTGCCGCAAATGGTGGTGGTGGTGATGCGCACCAGGGCATCGTTGGGGCCGACGTCGGGAATCGGCTTGTCGGTCAGCTCAATACGGCCTTTTTCAACAAAAACAGCGGCTTTCATCATGGCGGTCATGGCGGTCTCCATTGTGTGAAAAACTCACCTTACTCCGGCCACATGTCTGTGGGGCAGCGGCGCCTGAGTGGACTGCTCGGGTATGTAAAAAAAGCCTTGGAGTCTCAGACTCACCCTTTCAAGGTGTTGCCCGCCCGGCCTTGATAACCCGAGCGGTTGCCACATGCGAACGAGCGAGGCTGCNNGCGAGCGGCCAGCAGCAACAAGCGCCCCATGCGCTGGCACGGCGGCACGCCGCCCACTTGTGGCAAATGCTCGGGTGGCAAGGCCAAAGCCATCGCTTCATAACCACTGTTGATCTCCACCGTCAGGTGAAAGGTGGACTTCATCGATCCAGTGCGCTGGAAGCGCCTGCTCCAGGGCCAGGCGTGCCATCACGCTGGCGGGGGCTTGCTGTTCGAACCGCTCTACCACTGCTTGCCAGACCATCTTGTTTGTGATTCCAGAGAAATCAGAAGATTACGACGGCTTGCTTCCAAACACCTTCAAAGGGGTGGGTCTCAGACCCTCAGCGGGCGCGCACCGCCGATTTGGGCCGAAAGGCCTTGCAGACCTCGTCGCACGTTTCCAGGTATGGCCCGCCAATCAGATCCACGCAGTAGGGCACTGCGGCAAAGATGCCAGGCACCCGTTGCACACCAGTCGCATCCTTGAGGCCTTCCAGCGTTTCGGCAATCGCCTTGGGCTGGCCGGGCAGGTTGATGATGAGGCTTTGGTCGCGCACCACGGCCACTTGGCGCGACAGGATGGCGGTGGGCACAAACTTCAGGCTGATCTGGCGCATCTGTTCGCCAAAACCTGGCATCTCCTTGTGCGCCACGGCCAGTGTGGCCTCGGGCGTCACGTCGCGCAGCGCGGGGCCCGTGCCGCCGGTGGTCAGCACCAGGCTGCAACCCTCGTTGACCAGCGCGATCAGCGTGGCGCTGATGGTGTCCTGCTCGTCGGGGATCAGGCGGGGTTCAAAAGTGATCGGGTTGAGCAGGGCGCGGGTGAGCCAGTCCTGCAGGGCGGGCAGACCCTTGTCTTCATACACGCCGGAGCTGGCGCGGTCGCTGATGGAGACGATACCGATCTTGACCGGGTCGTGGAGCATTTCACTCATCGTGGGCCTCGTCATCGTCATCGTCTTCGTCTTCGTCTTCGGGCATTTCGTCAGCACCGGCTGCGCCGCCCAGGTGTTCGCGCACCAGCTGGAACAGCTCGCGGTAGGCCCGACCCTTGCGCGGGGCCAGGCCCTGCGAGGCTTGCACATTGGCGACCTTGCCTTCGGGGGCATCCTTGCGTGCCTGGCGGATCAGGGCGCGCAGTTGTTGTGTGTCGGTGTCTGGGTGCTCGGCCATCCAGGGGGCCAGGGCCTCGTCGTCGGCAATCAGCCGGTCGCGCCAATGCTCGGCCAGGTGCAGCGAGAGTTTTTCGCTGGCCGAGCCCTTGTGCTGCTCTTGCAGCGCCTGGCGCGCGGCCTGCACCAGCTCGGGTTCGAGCTTGCGCATGAGCTTGCCCACATACTGCATCTGGCGGCGCTTGCCTTCGAAGTTGGTGATGCGCTTGGCCTCAGCCAGCGCGTCCACCAGCTTGTCGGGCAGGCCCACGGTTTCGAACAGGTCGGTGCGCAGGGTCAGAAGTTCTTTGCCCAGGTCTTGCAGTTCATCGCTTTCGCGCTTGAGATCGGTGCGGCTGGCATCGGGCGTGCCTTTGAGTTCGGCTTTGAGCTGAATGTCCAGTTCGCTGCCTTCGGCAACGAACTGGCCTCGCACAAAGTAGCCTTTTTTGGGTTTGCGTGACATGGGTGGGG
>DCVY01000154.1:7149-8204 GCA_002327945.1 Acidovorax delafieldii
GCCACCGATGCGAGCGCCGAGGCGTCGGAGGGCTGCGGCCTGTCGGTCAGCGTGCGCAAGGGCGAGCTCGAAAACGTGGAGCGCAACCGCGACAAGTCGCTGGGCGTGACGGTTTACATCGGCCATCGCCGCGGCAATGCCAGCACCTCCGATTTCTCGGACAAGGCCATCGAGCAGACCATGCAGGCCGCCTACGACATTGCCCGCTTCACAGCCGAAGACCCCATGGCCGGCCTGCCCGATGCCGACGACATTGCGCCACCCGAGACCCATCGCGACCTCGACCTCTTCCATCCCTGGGCGATTGACAGCGAGCAGGCCGCACGCTTGGCAATGGAGTGCGAGGCTGCTGCCCTCAAGACCAGCCGCCGCATCACCAACAGCGAGGGCGCGGGCGTGTCGGCCCAGCAAAGCCATTTTTTCACCGCCCACACGCGCGGCTTTCGCGGCGGCTATGCCAGCTCGCGCCACAGTTTTTCGGTGTCGCCCATTGCATCGTTGCCCGGCCGCAATGCCGAGATGCAGCGCGACGCTTGGTATAGCTCTATGCGCGACGCGGCCGAACTGGCCTCGCCCGAGGCTGTGGGCCGCTATGCCGCCCAGCGCGCTTTGAGCCGCCTGGGCAGCCGCAAGATCCCCACCACACAGTGCCCGGTGCTGTTCGAGTCTTCATTGGCGGCAGGTCTGCTGGGTGGCTTTGTGCAGGCCGTGAGTGGTGGATCGCTCTACCGCAAGAGTAGCTTTTTGCTCGACTCGCTGGGCAAGATGGTTTTCCCCAAGCACATCGACATTCTGGAAGACCCCTTTGTGCTGCGCGGCAAGGGCAGCGCGCCTTTTGACGAAGAAGGCGTGCGCGTGGCGCCGCGCAAAGTAGTGCAGGGCGGTCGGGTGCAGGGCTACTTCCTCAGCAGTTACTCGGCGCGCAAGCTGGGCATGAAGACCACCGGCAATGCCGGCGGTTCGCACAACCTGGTGATGACCTCGCGCCTCACGCAAGGCAGCGACAACCTCGACGCCATGCTGCAAAAGCTGGGCACGGGCCTGTTCGTGGTGGA
>DCVY01000154.1:8322-8665 GCA_002327945.1 Acidovorax delafieldii
TTTTTTCGGTCAAGGTTTGGTAGACCGTATCGAACGGACCGAAGCGGACTTGGGCCGTGTCGCTGCTGGTGCTGCGTGCTTTCAGTGCGTTGCGGATTTGGCACCAGCCGACGTCGGCTCGGTTCCGTTTGGGTTGGCGCTGTTGCACAAACCTGATGGCGCACAGCATACCCCGGCCCCAGACGCAGTTATGCCATAGCCGCCACGGCCACCGTGATCTGGCAGCCCCACTGCGTGAAGCGGTTGAACAACGCCACACGCCCATGCAGCTTCGTCACCTGACGCGCACAAGTGCGTGCCATCACGCGCTCCCCAAGCGCTTGAACCTAACGTTCATGGTGCA
>DCVY01000019.1 GCA_002327945.1 Acidovorax delafieldii
TCCCCGCTCGCGCGGGGCAACCTCTTGCATTTAACTTGTTGTCATGCAAAAGGAATTCCAAAAATGGAGTCGAAATTTTAAGGAGCTTTTTCAGTCGTCGAAGCGCGGCGGCGCACCAGCCACATACCATCAGCTTCCACCAACTCGCGTGGCGGGTCGCCCAGATGGGCGATGCCCACACCGCCCACGGCGTTCAAATCGCGCCACACCATCACAGCGCTGCCTTGCGGCTCGTAGGCGTACCAGTCCACCAGCACCTTCCAAACCCGCTCGCGGGCACCCGGGTTCATGCGTGGCGACACAAACACGTTGGGCGCTACCTCCAGCATGGCCGACGACAAAAAACCGTGAAAACGGTTTGCCATGTCACGAATCACGATCATCACCAGTGCCATGGCCTACCTCGTCCATGCGCAAAACGCGTTGGATGCTGTCAATCATGGATGCAATCACCTGCTGCTTGCGAAACACCGTGGCCGCTTCGCGCCGCACCAGCCTGTCGATGGTTTCATCTGATTTTTCCGCGCGCTTGGCGGCGGTGAATGCAATGTGCAGGGTGGCTGTCTCGCGGTACAAGTCTGCGATGTCCAGCACAAAAGACTGGCCCGAGTCCTCATGGATAAAGCCCAGCGGCGGCAATGCCGCCACGGCCTGCACCGCAATGGCGGCAGCGGCCTGCACGGCGGTGGCGGCGTGGTTGATGGCCTGGTTGGGAATGTCGGTGGCGTTGGGGTTGGCGCGGTCGTAGTGGCGGCCTTCCCAGTCAATGCCGTATTTTTGTGCCATCAGGCGGTAGATGGCTTTGACCCGTGCGCCTTCGATGCCGCGCAGGGTGTCCAGGTCGCGGTGCGGCAGCACTTCGCCAAGGCGCAGGGCGTACATGTGGCGAGCCACGCTGATGCGCCTCCGTGGGTTGCCCCACAGTTCGGCCTGGCGCCGGGCCACGTCCGAGCGATCAGGCAGCAGGGGCGGGGCGGTGTAGCTGCGCACACCATCTTCTCCCACGGCGGCCAGCAAGGTGCCGTGGCGCGCCAGCAGGCGCAGTGCATCGTGGGTGACGCTGCTGCCTGGGCCCAGCAAGATCATCGAGACGGCCTGGTGCGGTATCTGGTCGATGCCGGGCGTCAGGCTGTCTTTACCACGCAGAAAGTGCAGGCAGCCATCGATGACGCACAGCTCGCCGCGCGACAACCACAGCATGCCGTGGCGGTCGGCGTGGGGAATGCGGGCTTTCTCCAGCCCCAGGCGGCCTTTGAGCATGGGNNGGCTGGGGCGCTGCCCCATCGCGCACGGCCAGGTGCTCGCGCAGCCATTGGGTATAGACCGCTGCGCGCTCCAGCGGCGCGCCGTCCTTGCCCCCTGCCTGGGTGACGGCGTGCAAAAAAGCATCTTGCTCCCCCCGGGCACCGCGCACAGTGGGGCGCACACGCACTTCAAAGCCCAGCACCTGCCCTTGGGGCCATGTGGTGGGAAAGGGCCTGAGGCGGTAGCCCCCGTGGCTGCTGCATGCGCCCAGGCCCAGGGTTTGGGCAGCCAGCGGATCGGCCAGGGCGACTTGGGTAGCCATGGCTTGTTCGTCCAGCGGGGTGTAGGCCAGCAGGCCCTGGCGTTCGTCCAGGTAGCGAAAAGGTTGCGGGGCGTGCTCGCCAAAGACCGCGCGCAGCAGGCCATGCAGGGCATCACCCAGATCGGCGCTTTGGCGGGCGTGGCGTGCATGGTGGCGGGCTATCCAGGCGGCTAGCAGGCGCGCGTCGGGCTGGGTGTGCAGCAAATACAGCGGTGGTGTGGTTGTCATGCGATGGTCTCGGTACTTCGCAGCGTGGCCTCGCGCACGGGGCGCCAGCCACCGTGAACGCCGCTGGCCCAGTTGCGTTCGTCGCAAATTTCCAGCAGCCGGTCGCCGGGCTGCGCGCCTTCGCCATCGGGCCACTGGGCGCGCCAGCCGGTGGCGGGGGCAGCGGCGGTTTGTTCGGTCACGATGGCCTGCAAGGCGCTGCGCAGGTCGGCTGCGGTGTGCCAGCCTGCCATCAGCCGGTTGGCAGGCAGGCAGGGTTTGCGGCCTATGAACAGGGGGCGCACAGGTTTGTCCAGTGCGGCGGCGATGTGCTCCAGCGTGGGCGCTTCATCGGCAGGTTGCAGCGCCAGCGCCACCCAGGCGCACAGATCGGCGTGGTAGTCGCGGTAGCGCAGGTGCGGGCCTGCGTAGGTGCCCGAGCCGCCCGCGCGTTCTTCGGGTACACCCCAGGTCGTCCAGCCTTTGTCGTCCTTGGCCAGCTGGGCAGTTTGGAAGTCCTGCACACGCTGTGCCCCTGGCGCCAGCACACAGCCCATGCGCAGGCGCGCTTGCAGACGGTTGTGTTCCTGCGCCTGGCTGCGATCCCAGCCGAGCGCATTGGCAATCAGGCCCGTGACCATGGACAGCGCCGGGAAGTCGCGGATCACGCCCAGGTTGTCGATGGCTTCGCCGCCAAAGGCAATCAGGGGCGAGGCCAGCCGCAGTACCAGATGGCGCTGCACCTCACACCTCCACGCTGGCTTGCACCACGGCGGTGTGTGCCCAGTCGGCCAGCGCGTTCAGCGGCAGGCGCTGGGCGCCGGGCACAGTCACGTCATCGACGGCCAGATAACGCCGTGCCAGCGGTGCGCCGTAAGCCGCATCCATGCGGGCGATTTCATCGGCGAGGCGCTGCACAGCCGCTTGGCGCAACCCGGCTTGGCGTGTGGGCAGTGCGTTCTGAAAGGCGCCTGCCAGGCTGCGCGGCTGCCAGTCGCCCGCCTCCACCAGCATGAATTTGGCCCATTCAAACGGTGCGGTAGAACCACGCTTGGCGCCGGGGCTGACGGTGGCCACCAAGTGCAGCAGGCTTTGCACCACGCGGCCCGCCAGCGCGCGCTGCTCGGCGGTGATGTGGGCCCAGTCTTTGATAGAGACGCCTTCCAGGTTGGCTACCAGTTGCGGCACGTCCACCACCAGGTAGCCGTAGTACAGGCCGCTGGCCAGTTCGGTATCGAAGATGCCTGCGGAACCCGCTTCTCCCGCCTTTTGTGGCAAATCATCGACCACGGTGAAGTAGTCGTTTTCCACCTGCGCTTCATGCACGGTGAAGGCGTGCGCCACGTAAATGGAGGCCTCGCGGATGGCCAACACGTCGGAGGTGACCATGCGACCAAACAGGGCCGATTCGAGGCCGCT
>DCVY01000108.1:0-6057 GCA_002327945.1 Acidovorax delafieldii
CATCCAACGGCCGTTTCTAGGCTGAATAGCGGGCGAGGGCTACACCAGCCGCGCCGCCACCAGTTCTTTCTTGAGGTAGGCGTAAAACAGCGGCGCAGCCACCAGCCCCGCCGGACCAAAAACGGCCTCGGCCACAAACATCACGCTGAGCAGCTCCCACACCCCCATCTGCGTGCGGCTGCCCACCACTTTGGCATTGATGACATATTCGGCCTTGTGGATGAGGATCAGGAAGCCCAGGCAGGCGACGGCTGCCATGGGCGACACCGACAGCCCCACGATGGTGATGACCACGTTGCACAGCAGGTTGCCCACGATGGGCACCAGTCCGGCCAGGAAGGTGAAAGTGATGAGTACCGGCGCGTAGGGCAATTGCAGGCCCCAGTAGGGCAGCACGAGCAGCAGGAACAGGGCCGTGAGGAGGGTGTTGAAGGCCGCTATCCAGAACTGCGCCGCCACGATTTGCCGGAAGGCCTCGCCAAAACGGGTGATGCGCAGCGCCAGTTGCTGCGCCAGGGGGCCGCGCACGAGCGCTGGCGGGCGCACGGCGGCCAGCGCGCCAATCAGCAGGCCGACATAGGCAAACAGCAGGCCCGCCAGCCAGGCGCGCCCCGCCATGGCCAGCGCGCCGGCTTTGGCGCCCAGGTAGCTGGCGATGGCGCGCTGGATTTCGGCGGCGCCCTCGGGCAGGTACACCGCCATGTCGGCGGGCAGCTTCAGGCGCAGCTCCAGCACCGTGCGCGCCATGTAGCCCAGCAGCTCGCGGTATTGCTGCGGTAGCTCGACCACATAGCTGCGCGACTGCGTCAGGCCCACCGCCATCAGCACCAGCGGGCTGAGCATGACCAGCGCGGCGGCAACCACCTGGGCGCCGCGCGGTGGCACGCTGGCGTGGGACGGCGGGCGCCGCAGCCGGGCGAACCAGCCGCTGAAGGCCCGCGTCAGCAGGAAGCCAAGGCACACACACAGCAGGCCGGGCAAAAGGCCGCGCCACATGATCAGCAGCAGGGCCGAGGCCATCAGCAGGTGGCTGGCGGCCTCGATGCTGCACACCACGGGGCGGGAGGATGGTGCCGCCAGGGCAATGCCTGTGGTGTCGGAGCGGGAGCGCGGCGCCATCGGGGCCTGTGCGGTGTTAGCGGACCACTACGGCGGCGCCTTCGCCGCGCGGTGCAATCGTGCCAATGGAGTACACCTGCTCGCCCGCAGCGCGCAGCGTGGCGGCCGTGGCGCAGGCAGCGGCCGCATCCACCACCACCACCATGCCGATGCCGTTGTTGAAGGTGCGGTTCATCTCGATGTCATCGATTCCCGCCGTTCTCTGCAGCCAGGCGAACAGCTCGGTCTGGGGCCAGCTGCCCTTTTGCAGGTGGGCAGCCATGCCTTCGGGCAGCACGCGCGGGATGTTCTCCAGCAGGCCGCCACCGGTGATGTGGGCCAGGGCCTTGATGCCGCCGGGCGAGGCGGCATCTGCCGAATGCGGGTGGGCGGCCAGCGCGGCCAGCACGTTCTTCACATACAGGCGCGTGGGTTCCATGATGGCCTGCTTGAAGGGCTTGCCATCCAGCGTGGCGGGCACGGTGTCTGCCTGAGCGCGCTCGATGCACTTGCGCACCAGTGAGAAACCGTTGGAATGCACGCCGCTTGACGCCAGGCCCAGCACCACGTCACCGGGCTTGACGCTCTGTCCGGTCAGGATTTTGGATTTTTCCACCGCGCCCACGGCAAAACCGGCCAGGTCGTATTCGCCCGCCGGGTACATGCCGGGCATTTCAGCGGTTTCGCCGCCGATCAGTGCGCAGCCCGAGAGCTCACAGCCCTTGGCGATGCCGCCCACCACGGCGGCAGCGGTGTCTACGTCGAGCTTGCCGCAGGCAAAGTAGTCGAGGAAGAACAGCGGCTCGGCGCCCTGCACCAGCACATCGTTCACGCTCATGGCCACCAGGTCGATGCCCACGGTGTCGTGCATGTTCCATTCAAAGGCCAGCTTGAGCTTGGTGCCCACGCCGTCGGTGCCGCTCACCAGCACGGGCTCCTGGTAGCGCTTGGGCACTTCAAACAGCGCGCCAAAGCCACCGATGCCGGCCAGAACGCCCTCGCGCATGGTCTTTTTGGCCAGCGGCTTGATGCGCTCGACCAGGGCGTCGCCTGCGTCGATGTCAACTCCAGCGTCTTTGTAGGACAGGGGGGTGGGGGTGGATGCAGAGGAGCTCATGGCAGGGACGGCACGGACCAGCGTGCGCGGCAGACTAAAATTTGCGCAGATTTTACGGGGTGCGCGCGGCGCATCCTTCGTTCACCCTTACTTCTCGCCCCATTTTGCCGTTCAAACCCATGCTGTTTCCTGCCATTGATCCTTGCGCCGGCCGTTGTGCCTGCGGGCTGCAGCCATGAAACAGCTGGCCCTGGATATTGGTCTGGCGACGGGGCCCACGCTGGCGCGTTTTTTTGCCGGCCCCAACGAGGCCGCGCTGCAGCATCTGCAGCTGTGGGTGGGGGACGGTCGCCAGCAGGACACCCGATCGCCCGTGCCCACCTACCTCTGGGGTGAGGCGGGCAGCGGCAAGACCCACCTGCTCAAGGCGGTGCACCGGGCCCTGAGCGACCAGGGCGCCAGCGTGGGCTGGCTCGATGCCTCGGTGGCCATGCCCGCCGAATTTGACGAGCGCTGGGCCGCCGTGGTTCTGGACGATGTGCACCTGTACAGCACCGCCCAGCAGGCCATGGCCTTCAACTGGTTTGTGAATGCCGCCAGCCCCGCCAACGGCGCGCCGCGCTGGGTGCTGGCGGCCGGCAACCTGCCACCGGCCGACCTGCCGCTGCGCGACGATCTGCGCAGCCGCCTGGGCTGGGGCCATGTTTACCAGCTGCAATTGCTGGACGAAACCGCTCGCCGCGCGGTGTTGCGCCAGGAGGCCGATGCCCGGGGCGTGTTTCTGGGCGACGAGGTGATGGACTTCATGCTCAACCGCTTCTCGCGCGACCTGGGCAGCCTCATGCAACTGCTCGACCAGCTCGATGCCTATGCGCTGCGCACCCAGCGCGCTATCACCATCCCGCTGCTCAAGGCCATGCTGGAATCTGAATGATCACTCCCTGAGTGGCTGCGCCCCCCTTGCGCGGCGGCCCTGGCCTGGGCCGCGCCAGTTGCACTGGCCGGTGGTAGCGCACAACGCAATCAAAGAATGACTGACATGCAGGCAAATCACCCTCGCTTAACCCTGTTCGACCTGGATCACACGCTGTTGCCCATTGACTCCGACTACGAGTGGGGCGAGTTCACCATCCGCATCGGCTGGAACGACCCCGTGGAGTTTGCGCGCCGCAACGACGAGTTCTATGCGCACTACCAGGCGGGCACGCTCGATGTGCACGACTATGTGCGCTTTGCCACCGAGGCCATGCGCCAGCGCGGGCCCGAGGCCGCTGCCGTTGCCCATGCGCAGTTCATGCGCGAAGTGATCGAACCGGCCATCCACCCGCAGGCGCGCGATCTGCTGCGCCAGCACCAGCAGGCCGGCGACGATGTGCTGATCATCACCGCCACCAACGAGTTCGTGACCCGGCCCATTGCCCAGGCCCTGGGGGTGCAGCAGCTGCTGGCCATGCCGCTGGAGCGCGATGCGCAGGGCTGGTACACCGGCGAAATCGACGGCATTCCCACCATGCGCGAAGGCAAGGTGCGGCGCATGGAACAATGGCTGGCCGAGCGGCAGCTTTCATGGGGCGATGTGGAGAGCACGTTTTACAGCGATTCCATGAACGACGTGCCGCTCCTGGAAAAAGTCAACCACCCGGTGGCCACCAACCCCGACGCCCGGCTCCGGGCGCTGGCGCAAGAGCGCGGCTGGCGCATACTGGATCTGTTTCCGACCGGCACAAACCAGAATGTGCAACCCGCCCCCGCGCGGATTGCCGCACCCTGAATTCGCACATTGACCGCATGTTTGCGCCGCTCCATCTGTTTACTGCACACCCATGATCAAGAAGTTCATCGACAAACTGCTCCGCAAGTCCACGCCCGGCACCTCGCGCGGCAAACCGCATTTCGGCAAGCGTGAAGAAGTGCCTGCATCGGCTCACGGCATCAACCCCGAGCTGGTGGACCGCCGCGCCGCCGACGTCGTGGCCACGCTCAAGCAGGCGGGCTTTGAGGCCTACATCGTGGGCGGCGCCGTGCGCGACCTGCTGCTCGGCCTGCGCCCCAAGGATTTCGACGTAGCCACCAACGCCACGCCCGAGCAGGTCAAGGGCCTGTTTCGCCGTGCCTTCATCATCGGCAAGCGCTTTCGCATCGTGCATGTGGTGCATGGCCGGGGCCGCGAGCACGAGGTGATCGAGGTCTCCACCTTCCGCGCCTACCTCGACAACGCCGCCGCCGGCCAGGTCGCGGGCAACGAAAAGACCAGCAAGGCCCAGCTGTCGGGCATGCAGCATGCCGTGGACGCCAGTGGCCGCGTGCTGCGCGACAACGTCTGGGGCCCGCAGGATGAAGACGCCACGCGGCGCGACTTCACTGTCAACGCCATGTACTACGACCCGGTGAGCCAGATCGTGGTGGACTACCACAAGGGCCTGCAGGACGCCAGGAAAAAGACGCTGCGCATGATTGGCGACCCCGCCACGCGCTACCGCGAAGACCCGGTGCGCATCATCCGCGCCGTGCGTTTTGCCGCCAAGCTCGGCGCCCTGGGCTTCACCATCGAGGCAAAAACGGCTGCGCCCCTGGTGCAGTCGCAGGCCTTGCTGGCCGAGGTGCCGCAAAGCCGCATGTTTGACGAAATGCTCAAGCTGCTGCAAACGGGGCATGCCATTGCCACCATCGAGCAGCTCAAGAAACTGGGCATGGCCTCCGGCATTTACCCGCTGCTGGACGTGGTGGTGGAGCGCGCAGACACGCCCTTCGTGAAGGCTGCCCTCACCGACACCGATCGCCGCGTCGGCGAAGGCAAGCCCGTGGCCCCCAGCTTTTTGCTGGCCTGCGTGCTGTGGGACGACGTGCACAAGGGCTGGATGGAGCGCCAGAACCAGCGCCAGCACCCGTTGCCTGCGCTGCAGGACGCGATTGATGACGTGTTCGACAAGCGCATCGGCGATGTGTCGGGCCGGGGCAAGCTGGCCGCCGACATGCGCGAGATCTGGGTGATGCAGCCACGCTTTGAAAAGCGTGTGGGCAGCGGGCCCTTTGGCATGGTCGACCAGTTGCGGTTTCGCGCCGGATTTGATTTTTTGCGCCTGCGCGCCGATGTGGGCGAAGTCGATGAAGCCCTGGCCGAATGGTGGCAGGACTTCCAGAGCGCCAGCGATGACCGCCGTGAAGACCTCATGGACCAGGCGCGCGAAGAGCAGAAGGTGCGCCAGAAAGCCCAGCCCGTGGTCAAGCGCGTGCCGCGCGCGGCGTCCGCTGCAGGGGCCGCACCCCATGACACAGCGGCTGGCAAGGCAGCTTTGCCGGACGACGCTGCCCCGCTGGCCGATGGCGAGGCGCCCAAGAAGCGCCGCCGCCGCCGTCGCAAGCCCGGTGGCGGCAGTGGCGAAGGTGCAGCCTCCGCAGCCGCTGGCGAATAAGCGCAGGTTTGGGATGCAGGGTGAAATCACTCCTGTGGCCCCTGTTTCACCTTTGGCCCCGGCGGCGGTGTCTGCCTGGATCGGCCTGGGGGCCAACCTCGGTGATCGCCAGGCCACCTTGCGCACCGCGCTGTCGGCCATGGGGGCCTTGCCGGACACACGCGTGCAGCGGGTTTCATCCCTGTATGGCAGCGCACCGGTGGAGGCGGGCGGGCCCGACTATCTGAACGCCGTGGTGCAATTGAGCACCAGCCTGGCGCCACAGGCCTTGCTGGCGCAGTTGCAGGCGATCGAGCGGGCGGGCGGGCGAGAGCGGCCCTACCGCAACGCCCCGCGCACGCTGGACCTGGACATCCTGCTGTATGGCGACCAGGTGATCGACACCCCCACCCTCATGGTGCCGCACCCGCGGCTGCACGAGCGCGCGTTTGTGTTGCATCCCCTGGCCGAACTGGCGCCCGAACTGGTGCCGGCGCACCAGTTGGCGAA
>DCVY01000108.1:6104-7664 GCA_002327945.1 Acidovorax delafieldii
GCCGGGCTATTGGCAAGAAAAGCAACGCAGCGAACCGCCCGAGGCCGTGCTGCCACAGACCGCAGTCGAAGCCTGCCTGGCCCCCCAGAAAAAGAACCAAGTCGCTGCCGCCTACAACCATGCTCGATGGTACGGGCCTCGGCGGGAAGGTTGCGAAGCCGGTCTATCAGCTGATGCCGCATCCATCGACCGCCCCCGTCGCCTTTGCTCCACCACGAACGTCTGCGCCCTGATCTGAAAACCTCTCTTTGATCATTGCAACCAATGCGAGAACCACCTCTGAGGTCGCTGTGGGCTTGTATGCCACACCTACCCGAATACAGAGCTGATCGCCTTCCACAATCTGCTTGAAAACCACCCCTTTGCGAGTGATCGAGTGCAAGGACTTCGGAACGAGCGCGATTCCTTGGCCTTCCGCGATCAAACCGAGCAACACGTGGTGGTCAGCGGGTTCAGGAATTCGGCGCGGCGAAAAACCCAGCCGGCTAAACACGCTCTGGCAGTGGTCGTAGTAGGCAGGGTTTAGCTTGCGGTTGAACCAAAACAGCTTATCGGACTCCAGATCAAGAATTGAGACCTTTCGCCGTTTTGCAGCACGGTGGCTGGAAGCGATGCAGGCCACCATCGGATCGTCACACAGGTGCTCGACGGTCAAACCGTCCGCGCGAGAAGGCAGGCCAATGACCGCGACGTCAACCAGTCCCTGATCGAGGTCCCGTATTGAATGTGCTGATATCTGACGCTTGATGCTGACCCGAACGTCTGGGCAGCGCTTCTCGAACGCTGATTCAATCCAGGAGAACAGGCTGACGTCGATCACAGTCGTGATTCCCAGCCGCACAGCGGTCTTGATGTTGGAACCCGACGGATGGAACCGCATCACCATCTGCTCCGAATCTCGGACCAAGACCTTCGCATCCGTCAGGAAGCGCTCGCCCGCCTCGGTCAGGCGAACACTTTGCCGATCACGCTCAAACAGATTGGCGCCAAGCGCCTCTTCCAGCATCTTGATCTGTCGGCTTAGAGGCGGTTGTGTGATGAACAGCCGTTCTGCAGCACGCCGGAAGTTGAGTTCTTCCGCCACGACGATGAAGTACTTCAACTGTCTCAATTTCAGCTGGTGGCTCACTGCGACCTCTTCCTTGATGCCTCTGATACCCATAAAGTATCAGGAAAAAGGAAATGGCCCACTGAGCCGGGTCCGTTTACGGTAAGGCCCATGGCATACACCAGCACACCCACGGAAAACTCGACCTACCGCACCGGCCTTGATTGCCTGTGCCGGATCGAAAGAACGCAGCAGCCGTCAATCATCGATGCTCTATCGGGAATCTCCCCTGATCTTGCGACTCTGGCGATCAGCTTTGTCTACGGCGAAATCTATCCTCGCCCCCACCTGACCTTGAAGGACCGCCAGCTGGTGACCGTGGCTGCGCTGGCCGCCCTCGGCAATGCCCGGCCCCAGTTGAAGTTTCACGTAGCGGGTGCGCTCAATGCGGGGTGCAGCAGTACCGAGATCGTGGAACTCATGCTGCACTTGGTTGTTTACGCTGGCTTCCC